>DAHVFH010000218.1 GCA_027317105.1 Cytophagales bacterium | reverse complement strand
GTATCCACCTTTGGCGGCAAGGTGCCGAATGGGGTACGTTACCTCAGACAATGTATTACGCAAGGATCCCACTATCAAAGGGAATAAATGATTTCCATTTTACGCTTCAAGGATATGGTGGATCGAAACAAGTCCATTCCTTTTCTTGTGAAGGAAATGGTAAAATTTATATTCATGTTTGTACTACGCTTGAAAGCAAGTAGAGTGGCCATTTCACTTCATCCTTTTAATGCCTAGATAAAGGAAACCAAAAAGGATCCTAGGGGTGCTTAATATTTTCTCAATTCCGGATTAACCTGATCGATCCATCGCAGAATTCCCCCCTTCATGTTCAGTAAATTGCTAAATCCGTGCGATTGCAGTTTTTCAATGGCTAATGCACTTCTTCCTCCGGTTTTGCAATGAACCACCACAGGCCTATCTCTTGAAATCGAGGAAAGGTTAACTTCGATATTTTTCAGGGGGATGTTTAGTCCACTAATATTAACGAGATCAAATTCCAATGATTCGCGCACATCAATAATTTGAATTTTTATTCCTTCGTCCAACATCTTTTTTACTTCTGTCGGCTCAATCTCTTTTATCAATGCTGCTTTTTTTTGATGTGCTGGATTGCAAAACTCTTCGTAATCAATTAACGAATTAATGGTTGGATATTGCCCGGATACCGGGTTATCAGGATTGCATTTAATGTTTACGAAATGAATCGTAAAGTCCAGACTATCAAATAGTAATAGCCTTCCGCTTAATGTTTTTCCAAGACCTGCCAATACTTTGATGGTCTCATTGGCTTGCATCGAGCCGATAATCCCTGGTAGTACACCAAGCACCCCACCCACACTGCACGAGGGCACCATTTCAGGCGGAGGTGGCTCCGGAAAAAGATCGCGGTAGTTGGGGCCTCGTGTCCCATCTTTAAGTAATTCATTGAATACACTTACTTGCCCTTCAAATTGAAAAATAGCCCCATAGATCAGTGTTTTTTTGAGCAGAACGCAAGCATCGTTGACCAAGTAGCGTGTAGGCAGATTATCAGAACCGTCAATGACTACATCATAATTGGATAGGATACTCATTGCATTTTGGGAATTTAAAATACATTGATGCCTTTCAATTTTAGCAAAGGGGTTTAGATTGGTTAGCCTTGAGGCAGCCCTATCTGTTTTCAATTCGCCTACATCACTTGAAGAATAAAGGATTTGTCGTTGCAAATTGCTTTCATCCACCGTATCAAAATCTACAATGCCGATCCGGCCAATACCCGCAGCAGCTAAGTAATAAAGGGCCGGGGAACCCAGCCCGCCTGCACCGATTACCAAAACACTTCCCGCTTTTAGCTTTTGTTGGCCCTCCAACTGAAGCTCGGGAAGTAGTATTTGCCGGCTATATCGTAAAATTTCTTTTTGGTTCATTTTAATTCTTCTTTCTAAATCGGCTAATCATAATCGAATTTCCTAGATTTAAATTTACGTCTTCCGAGATGAAGATTGAAGTAATTGGAATTTTTCTTCCACCTAACGACTGAAGGCAACAATAGGTTGATCGATATAGAGATTTAATAACTAAGCAATCTAATTCAGCCTGCCAAGTAATTAGCTCACACACCATCAACAAGTACTTCAACTGAAAGATAAAATACACTTCGATTTCTTTGCCCAATAATTTAACTTCAATTCAGATTTTCTTTAATTTTATAGATCATTTTTTAAACTTTTGAATATCCAACCCAAATAGCCCCTCATGAAAATACTTTGGTTTCTACTTTTTGCTTTTGCGACACCTTCACTTTGGGCACAAAAGATACTTAACTATAATGATTATCAGGAATTAGCGAAACATAACTTATCCTATCTTGACAAGGGCGGAGTACTAAAATCTCAGCGCGTTAAATTTAAGCAATACACGCTTGAACTCTACGATGAAAAAGGAAATAGCGAATTTTCTACAAGCTGGCCGCAAATACCTGACCTTGTGCGAAGGCTTGAAACGGGTAATCACAAGGATTTGTACGGGGGCATGAACAAAACCTTGAGGGAATTAAGTGGCGGTCTTATTAAACAGGGAAGCGGTGAGTATCACCCCATTCCAACTGAAATTTCGGAACTCACCGTGGCGATCGATCCCGGCCATTTTGCGAAGGATTTTACCCAAGCCATTCGGGAAGACAAATATGTGAAAATGCGAGGAAAGGATATTGGCTTAAGTAAGGATGTTAGTTTTTATGAGGCTGACCTTACCGATATCACAGCGGCCATCGTCAAATTAGAATTGGAGAAATTGGGTGCCCATGCCTTTTTAACGAAAGGAATGGGTGAGAACTCCCTCGGCAAGACCTTTCACGAATGGTATAGGAGAGAGTTTAAAGGCGATTTGCAGCATTACTATCAAGATGGGGACGTGCCAAAAGTCGAGTATGAGAGCTACCTTAAAATGGACTCTGTGGGAATATTTAATACCTTCTATCGCTTTGTTGAATTTAGGAAGCGGATTGACCTGATCAACAATACCAACCCAACGGTAACCATAATCATTCATTACAATGCAGCAGAAGGTGGCAAGCGGGATGCTGATGGTTTTTTGAAACCTGTCCAAAATGATTATTCGATGGCCTTCGTGCCAGGGGCTTTCAGCAGTTATGAATTAAGAAGGTATTCCGAAAAGCTTGACTTTCTTCGACTTTTAATGTCGTCCGACATGGATAAGTCGATGCGGTTAGCCCATTTAATACTCAATCAGGAAAGCCTGATTGGAATACCACCGGTGCAAAATGACCAACATTTGCTCGATGAGCGCTACTGCTCCGTCACCGATTATGAAGGGGTATATTGCCGTAATCTCGCCATGACGCGCACCATCCGTGGCCCATTGGTCTACCTTGAGGCGCTATTGCAAGACAATGGGAAGGAGGCTGTAGAACTGGCTAAACGCGACTATGCCTTAGAACATCCGATGTATGGAAAAATAATGGTGCCGAAAAGATGCTATGAAGTAGCCATGTGTGTGGTAAAAGGAATTACGGACTGGTTAGAGGAGAATAAAAGTTACTCAAGCACCGCAACGCCAGCGCCTGATTTGGAAAAAAAATAATGATTCGTTTTGAAGATTAAATTGGGTCACTAAAGTGTTTAGCGACTGGATTTTTGAAATTGGGTAACGACCGCTGTTGGTAGTTAAATTGTAATTGAGTTTCTACTTTTGATTTTACGACCCAAATGATCCGGTCGAAATATATTTTCACTTAATGATATAATGAAGGAAGTACCAAGTGAAAAGGCTCCTGCTGCCTTGCGATTTCTCTTTATCATAAGCCTGTGGATAATAACGGGGGTTGTTATTGTTTTCCTTTTTATTCTTCCCCAGCGCTTGAATGGCGCTTTGAATACCATTCATCAAGCTAAAGAAGCCATCTCCTCTTTATTCCGGTTTTGTGATGATTGGAATTTTTTGCTGCTGACCACCCTGTTTTCGTTTTCGGTAATAATCTACACGTTGAATGATCGCGCGTTAAAAAATTATTTTCCAAACGGAAAGAGAGGATTTTATTCAGAAGGGGCAATATGGGCCTTCAGGAACCTAACCAACCTGTTGCTGTTTTTTATTGAGACTGGCCTATTTTGCCTTCTCTTAACCCATTCGGTTACCACTCCTTCTATTTACTCCTCCTTAGATGAACTCCCCAAAACAAAGTATCATATCCTGCTCTTAGGCACTTCAAAATTTATAGACCCGTTGGGGGAAAAGAAATACCTGAACTTCTATTACAAAACGCGTATTGAATCGGTTGTCGAGCTTTACAAAAATGGAAGAGTGAAGTCAATCTTAATTTCTGGGGATCGCCACGGTGCTTACAATGAACCGGAGGACATGAAAAACGATTTGATCAAGGCGGGGGTCAAGGCTAAACTGATCACAGAAGATTTTGACGGGTTTAGAACCTTCGACAGCATCATTCGCATGCGGCAAAAACTTCAGGGCACAGAAACCATTCTCATCGTTTCGCAATATTTTCATTTGGAAAGAGCCATCTATTTAGCTCGCCAAAAGGGAATGGAAGCAGAAGGCTATGCCGCCCGGGGCTCAATGACTTTATCGATGATACAAAGAGAGTTTTTGGCTAAGCCGCGGATCCTTCTCGATATTTATTTGTTAAACACGCAGGTTAACGGAGTAGCCGCCCACCCCCGGAGGAAGATCTCTTTTACGAGGAGTGGCGACCTTTTTATTCTTTTAATAGTAGCGGGTACAATAGTAGGAGCTGGCCGACTAACTAGGGGTTTACTTGAGTTTTAAAGCGTATGCATTTTTGTGAATAACCTTTGATGGATTGGATTAAACATTTATTTCGGCAAGTTTCTGGTGGCGATTATTTTTTGATCGCGATTATTGGGGTTGGTGTATATTATTTGGCAGCCAAAATGGAAAACCGACAGCGTTTTCAAATTACCGCATTTATCATTTTCCTGACCTTGTGTATCCGGTTGATTGTAGGGATTTCCTTTATCGGATTAATTGTTAAGATGATCGACAAGATTCATTTTATCTATATTTGGGGGCCTATTTCACTTTCAATATTTATAACCAGTATGTTGTACGAGAAAGGAAATTTAGGAAACATTATTGTGCGCTCTTTAATCATTTCCGTGTGTATTTGCGCTTCCTTGTATTTTGTTTTTCGCTGATGGTATTGAATATAATCTTCAAAAAGCAGCAAAGTCAAGCAATTCCCCATTCACTAAATAATATCCACACGAAAATCACGCACGCAATTAATAATGCAGTCAGCCAAAAGTCAGAGGAGTATCCTTCTCCTTTTACAGATGGGGTTCGCTTGTAGGTAACCAATTTTAACTGCTCTTCCGATTGGGCTGGTGCCGTTAGACTTACCAGAATCAAAATTACACCACATACCAGAAAGAGAAACAAGGCATAGTGCAGGAAGTTAATACCCAACATCATTTGAATAAAACTTCCTTTTTCAATCTGAATTGTTCCCTCTTTTGCCATGTATTCTATTACCAATCGCGACACTCCCAATATAAATCCTACCCATAACGAAACAATTGCCCCGCGCGCATTAATTCGTTTGATGAACAGTCCTAATAAAAACACGGCCGCTATTGGTGGAGATATGTAGGCTTGAATATTTTGTAAATAGTGAAACATTCCGCCCCCCATCAATGTCCTCATAAACGGAATCCAACTTAAACTGACGATCACCAGCACAACCGTTGCAATCTGTCCCACCAATACCAACTGCTTTTCGGATGCATTGGGTTTGAATCGTTTATAAAAATCGATGGTGAACAAGGTAGAAGAAGAATTAAATGCGGACGACAGAGAACTCATTAGCGCAGCAAGTAAGGCAGCAATGGCTAGCCCTTTTATTCCCATTGGAAGTAGGGTGGTTATCATGGCCGGCATAGCTTGGTCGGCATTGTTTAGTGAGAATTCAAGTAATCCTTTTTTTACTAATGCAAAGGCAATGATACCGGGCATCAAGAAAATAAATACAGGAAGAAGTTTTAAGAAGCCGGCAAACAAAGTACCCTTGCGCGCCTGGCTGATATCCTTTGCGGATAATACTTTCTGCACAATAAACTGATCGGTGCACCAATACCATATCCCCAGAATGGGAGCTCCAAACAACATTCCAGTCCAGGGATAGTTGGTATCTGAAATAGGGCGCCATAAATTGAAGAATTGCGACACGCTTGGACTACCCGACTCTGCACTGGCTACAGTAATGGTGTTGGTCATCTCGTCCCATCCTCCCAGTTGATGTAATCCGAAAAACGTAACTGCAATTGTGCCGGCAAGTAAAATGAAAGTCTGGATTAGATCTGTATATATAACTGCCGTCAATCCACCAAGCACCGTATATAGCCCCGTTGACAGTACAATGATGATTGCCCCTGTCCAGAATGGAATGCCAAACATGTCGAAGATCAAAGCGCCCGAAAAAATGATAAGCGAAATTTTAGTCAGCACATACGCAAGAATGGAGACAACTGAAAGATAACTTCGTGCAGCAGGAGAGTATCGCATTTCTAAAAACTGAGGCATGGTGTATACACCAGTCTTTAAATAAAAGGGAACGAATACCCATCCCAATACAATCAACACCAGGGAAGCGAGGATTTCAAATTGCGCATTAGGCATATCAGCACGTGCACCAGAACCCGCAAGTCCTAAAATAATTTCTGAGCCAATATTGGAAGCAAAGAGTGCGGCACCAATTACAATCCATCCTTCACTTTTCCCAGATAAAAAATAGTCAGCAGAGGCAGTGTCGTTGTTACTGTGCTTGCGTCTGAGCGTGGCCCAGCGGGCAATGTAAAACACTACGCCAAAATAAGCGAGCACAATAAAGATATCAAACGTACTAAGATTGGCAATCATAAAGGCGTAAAGGTTTAGGAGTAGGAGTGTGAAAAGAATTCGATTAATTCAGTGTATACGAATGACGTTTCTTAAAATGAATCGGGTTTTCTTTTGCATATTTATTAAAGGTCTTGTTGAAATAGGACAGGTTGGTAAAGCCACTCTCGAAGCAGGCTTCACTTACGTTATAGTCTTTCAATAGTAATTTCTTTGCCTGGTTTACACGATACTGATTTAAGAATTCGGTAAATGTCATGTTGGTCATGTGCCTGAAGTATCGACAAAAGGCTGCCATCGATAAATTACATAAGTCTACCACCTTCTGAACATCTACTTTCTCCTGATAATGTTCTTCTACATAGTGATAGATCGTTTTGATGCGTTGTTGTTCTTTCAAGTTATAATTATGTTCGATAGGAGGAATGTTGAGTACTTCACTTTCGTTGCTGGTAGCCAGCAGCTGAAAAATTTCTAGTAATTGAACCCATTGTCGAAAATGATTCTGTTGAATCATCTCTTTTAATTTCTTACCCACTTCGTGCTTCGTTTCGCCATTGAAGGTAATGGCTCTTCGTGCCCTTAAAAACAGGGAGCGAATGTCTGACAGCTCCGGAATATCAGCTAAGGCTTCATGAAGAAAATCTTCCTGCAACTGGATCACAATCTTTTCATACTCAGTGCGAATACCAAAATCAAAATTCAGGTGAGGGATATTCGGTCCCATAAAGACAAGGTCACTGCCTTTAAAAATAGAGATGTGATCACCGATGTGCCTTGTACCGTCAGCACCTGAGATAAAAATCAATTCATACTCAGGATGATAGTGCCAGTAGAAGAGCTCATTTAGCCGTGGGTTTTTCAAAATCCGAAATGAACTTCCTTCATCGGGCTTTACTTTTTCGAGTTTGATCTTCATTTAAAACGCGGTATTTTTTCGCTTTAAATGTACCTAAATTATCATTACATTTTCAGTTACATCAATAGCGTACAAAAAATGGCAAATCCAGTATAAGTTTATAGCCACAAGTCAGAATACATTTGTTTCAACAAAACAAGGCACCTTATGGAAAAGAATGCACCCGCTGCGATGACCCTAACAATGGCACACACAATGGCTCCCAATCAAAATCATAAAGAGATTCCTGGAAATCCTTCTACAGCGACTTCCAGTAAGATCAAATTAAGCGATCGTTCGAATGGTAAGCCTCTTCGTGTGTTATCAGAAGAGGATTGGAAGTTTTGGAAACAAAACGGCTATATCGTTATAAAAGATGCTGTGTCAAAAGAAAACTGCGAGCGGTTAGTCAAACTACTTTGGGAGTTTGAAGAAAAAGATCCTAATGATGTAACTACCTGGTATGCACCTCCTCGCGCTGAAATGAAAATGAAGGAACTTACCAATACCGGCATGGTGGAAATTTATAATCATCAGTATTTGTGGGACAACCGTTCTGTTCAACGTGTGTATGATGCCTTTGTAGATATTTGGGGCACTGAAAAACTTTGGGTGACCATCGACCGAGCAAACTTGAATTTACCCATACGTCATGGTTATGAATATAAGGGATTCATTCATTGGGATTATGATCCAGAAACAAAACCTCAAAATGTTCAAGGTGTATTAGCATTGGCTGATCAAACCGATGAAAATATGGGTGGCTTTCAGTGCATCCCTGAATTATTCCGAACCTATGACACATGGAAACTGACGCAACCAGAGGATCGCGATCATTTCAAACCTGATACGACTGGATTTGATATCGTGAAAGTGAAAATGAACGCAGGGGATATGTTGATTTTCAATAGCGCACAACCTCATGGCATTCGCCCGAACCACTCTGATACCAAGGTGCGCATGGCTCAATATATTTCAATGATGCCGGCTGAAGAAGACAACGAAGCGATGCGTGAATGGCGGGTCAATTCATGGAGCAATCGCATTGCACCTGATGGTTTTGCTTTTCCTGGCGATCCTCGCAACTGGGAACAAACAAAATACGAACGTGCTGAACTCACTCCGCTTGGGAGGAAACTATTAGGACTGGACAAGTGGTAAGATAAAATTTCTTGGTGCACGCAGCTACCTGCTGCTCAGTGAGCCAATAAAAGCAGGGGAATAAATGATATTATGAAGCAACTGTTTACAACGCTCAACAATGGAATCAAGATGCCTATGTTGGGCTTAGGTGTTTATGACATGTACAAAAAAGAAGCAGAGCAGGCCGTGCTTGATGCGCTTGAAATTGGCTATCGCCTAATTGATACCGCTGCTTTGTACGAAAACGAAACTGAAATTGGTAATGCGGTAATACAAAGTAGTTTGCCCCGCGACCAAATTTTTATCACTACAAAAGTAGGGGATAATGATCAGGGCTATGATTCTACGCTACGCGCTTTTGATGTCAGTCTCAAAAAACTGCAGATGGATTATGTGGATTTGTACCTCGTCCACTGGCCCATTAAGGGCAAGCGGAAAGATACCTGGCTGGCACTTGAAAAACTGTATGCCGACAAAAGGGTAAGGGCCATTGGCGTTGCCAATTATCTGATGCCATTTTTTGAAGAGCTAAACAACTACGCATCTATAACACCGGCCATCGACCAGGTTGAGTTTACACCTTGGCTTTTTCAAAAGGACTTGCTGGATTATTGTGCAGCTAAAAAAATTCAACTACAATCCTACTCGCCCATTACTAGAGGTAAAAAGCTAGATGACCCAAGGTTGGTAAAACTTAGCGAAAAGTATGGGCAATCACCGGCTCAAATTGTGTTAAGATGGAATATCGAGCATAGTATTTCCACCATTCCAAAATCATCCAATAGAAAAAGACTACAGGAAAATTTTGATATCCTTACGTTTACTTTATCTAAAGAAGATGTAGCATTGATGGATAGTTTTGATCAGCAATTCAGAATATGCGACAACCCAATGGAAATGCTTTAAAAATCACATCACGGATGAGTGTGGTTTCGAAAAATATTGATCATACCACTCCGCAGCTGAGGCATGTGGTCATCTTTAAGTTTAAGGGTAGCTCCAAACCAAAGGATGTACAAAAGGTGTCAAAAGCTTTTGCAGCTTTGTACGGTAAAGTTTCTCAAATCAAAAAATTTGAATGGGGCATCAACAGCAGTCGCGAAAAATTTAATGAAGACTTTACGCATTGTTTTATTCTTACTTTTTCATCCGAAAAAGACCTCGCGGATTACCAAATAAACCCTGCACATATCAAGTTTCAAACCGTTTTGAAACCTCACATGGAAAAGGTTTTTGTTGTTGATTATTGGGTAAAATAATATAGTGGAATACATGCTGGCCGCACCTAATTTATTTACAATCCTGGATGCCGTCAATCGATTTAACCAATAATTTGTCTGAAGAATGCGGGTGGATCATCCAAACCCTGAAGATCAATAGAAATCCGATTAACAATAACGAAATCCTGGAAGCTATCGCAAATGAAATGTGGCCTCTGATTTTAGCAAGAATAAAAAGTTTTGCTGCTCCAATCATTACTGGCCAAGTCCCAAGTCCGAAATAAAACATGAATAGAAATCCATCTGTAGCAGTAGGTAATATGAGGCAGGCAGATAGCGCAAAGTAAGTGAGGCCGCAGGGCAGCGTCCCGTTTAACATTCCCAGCAGAAATGTTGTTGACCCTGATTTTTGATTTGAGATTTTCCCGAATAACTTTTTTAGTTGAGAGGTAAAGACGGTTATTGCTTGGTTCAAATAGGGGAGTCGCAAATTGAAAACATTCAGACCTGCCAGTAAAAAAGCACCGCCTAATGCGATGGAAAGAAATTGTTGATAGGTATAAAGATGCAGGAAAGATCCGAACGCCCCTGCAAACACACCGAATAGCGAGTAAAGAAAGACACGTCCACTGTTATAAAGAATGCTGGACTGTAAGAAGGGTTTGTTTTTCGTTATGGCCATCGCTAATGGCCCACACATTGTTCCGCAATGAAGACTTCCGGCTAACCCCATGATGATGGCGGTGTAAAACATTATAGCACGATTTGCTTTTCGTAATAAAAATCCTTGCCATTCATCGTCCAAGATACCGAGGCTCGATAAAGCCCCGGTGACCAGCTTCCCATGTTAAATTTTTGCAAGGGTTCATTTTGTGCCAGCTTATAATTACGGTCGAGCATTTCGTTAGAAGGCCTTGCAATGGTAAGGACACCTTTTTCTAATGGCTGGTCGGGGGCAAAAGAAATAATCACTTGACCGTCATCGATTTTAATCACAGGAAATTGATCTAACGCCAAGGCATTGTTCATTCGGTCAAGCTTTTCCTGATACTTCAATTCTTCCTTATAATAATTTTCCGATACCAGATTCACGTCTTGTCGCAGACACACCATCACTAACATGGCAATAAATCCCGTGAATAGAGCGAATGCCACGACAATCCATTTTCCAAAGTTCATAGCTGATTTTTTAGAGGACCGATAAATTTTACGTTGCTGGTGGTGATCTTTTTTCCATTTTGATAAACACCCAATTGAACGATCGTTTTTGTTTCGTTCAAATCCTGAGGGGGAATTTTAACTAAATACAATCCTTTAAGGATGCCTTCCTTGGGCACGTTAATTTTCGGGCCACCCACACGCATGAAGGTCGCCCCGGCAGGCGATTCGATTTTTAATTCTAGCGGTACGTCTTCAAAGGTTTTGTTGATGAATTCAATTTGATAAAGATTGGTGATTTGGCCATCATCCGTTTTTGAATACAAGGTGCCAGGTGCCTTGAGCACGGTCATCTCAATATCTTGTCGGGTTGAGATGAAGAATATCAAAAGACTTAACAGCGCAATTAAAACAATGCAATATCCTGCCACGCGGGGTGTAAATAACTTTAGCTTTCCCTCTTGAATGGCGTTGAAGGAAGAGTAACGGATCAATCCTTTGGGCTTATGGGTCTTCACCATCACTTCATCGCAGGCATCAATGCAGGCGGTGCAATTCACACACTCCAGTTGCGTACCGTTGCGGATGTCTATACCGGTCGGGCAAACATGGACGCAGAGTTTACAATCAATACAATCCCCTCTCTTCTCTTCTTCATTTCGTTTTAATTTTCTTCTCGGCTCGCCTCGCAACCAATCGTAAGTTACCAGGATAGAATCTTTAACCAGCAACACGCTTTGCAATCTGCCATAAGGGCAAACCACCGTGCATGCCTGTTCGCGAAAGCGTGCATACACACCATAAAATACCAGGGTAAATGCGATAAGCCCGAAGAAACCTGCAAGATGATCGGTCGGGGGCTCGGAGATAAAAAGCTTTACCTCGTTAATGCCAATCACATACGCCATCACCGTATGGGCAACCAATATCGAGATCAGCAAGAAAAGGAAGTGTTTGAAAATGTTTCTGGCTGCTTTATTGAGCGTCATGGGAGCGGCCTTTAGCCTCCGTTGCTTGTTGGCATCGCCTTCGATCCAATACTCAATTTTGCGAAACACCATTTCCATAAACAGCGTTTGTGGGCATGCCCATCCGCACCATATCCGGCCAAAGGCCACGGTAAACAAAATGATGAAAACGAAGAACGTAATGGCAGTGATGGCCAGCAGAAAAAAATCCTGCGGCCAAAATACCTGGCCGAACAAAATAAATTTTCGCTCAAAAATATTGAGCAATAAAAATGGATGGCCATTCAAGGTAAGAAATGGCCCATAAAAAAATAGGGAGAGAAGAAGCACGGTAACAGCTATCCGCCACCGGTGGAGTGTTCCTTTTGGTTTTTTTGGGTACACCCAAATTCGCTTTCCTTCGGCATCTACTGTAGCGATTGTATTGCGAAATTCATCGTCAAATTGATAAAGTGAACTGTGGTGAGCTTCTTCTTTCATTTCATTTCATTTCATTTCATTTCATTTCATTGTCTCATTTTCCTTTGCGCTGTTAAAGCGAAGATTGAGCTTTTGGTGAATCTGTTTTTGCGGTCGTTTTAGGTTTGAATAATTCACCTTCTGGTTTTTTGCCATTGACGGGATTAGAGCCCTGCAGCGTGAGCACATAACTGGCCACATTGCGAATGGCTTCTGGGCTCATCACTCCGCCCCAGGCAATCATGTTGGTACCGGGCACTCCGTTGGTCACTGTTTTAAATATATCTTTTATAGCGCCACCATGTTTCCAATATGGGTCGGTAAGGTTTGGGCCAATGTCGCCACCACCATCTTTCCGATGGCAAGATGAACAGGTATTCAAGAAGGTAGATTTTCCATTTGCCAACATGGATGCATCGGTAGTGGCCACCACAGTAGCTTCATTAATTTGTGCTCCAGGGTTAGCGGCTTTTGTTTTCTGCATTTGCGCATTGGCATAAGCTACTTCACTATCATATTCACTAATGGACAACGGAAATGAATTAAACACATGGTAGGCAAGCATATAAAAAAAACCCCAAATAATACAGCCATAGAATAATGCTTTCCACCAAGGGGGCAGGTGATTGTCCAATTCTTTAATGCCATCGTAGTTGTGGTCGAGTACCAGCGTAGCTTCTTTTTCTTTCGGAACTAAGCCATTGATGTTTATCCAGAAGCGATGGAGAAGGGATGGTTCCGGTTGGTAAACTTCGCCCAACCTTTCGGCCTTTTCCTCAGCGGCTTTAGCAGCAAGCAGATTGATTACTTTTAGTAAATACAACAGTGTCAGCAACACGAGTAACGACACCACGAAAATGAAACTAACGACCAAATAAAATTTAGCCATCGGGTTATCCCAGATTGATGTAGTGGTTGTGGTCTGAGCCTGCGTGGCAAAGGAAATGCACAAACTGGCCAGGAATGCAAATAGTCGTTTCATAAGGAAGAAGGGGTTGAAGTTTTGGTAGGAATAGTTCCATCGTCCAGCGGTATGTCGCCCATGTGGCGGATGAAAGTGCGATCAACGGTGATCACCCACCAGAGCAAGACAAGGAAGAATAGGAAAAAGATAACAAACGATACTACAGGCCAAACCTGGATGTTGTCGATGTGTTGCAATATTTCTTTATACATAGTTTAAATTTTTTCGTGATTGACTTTAAATAATTTAGAACCGTCTTTGCGAGCAACTGCGATGGATTTGTGTGGTTGTGCGAAGCAATCTCCTGTCTTGAGATCGCTTCGGCCCTCCCGCTTCCTTCGCTGGAACTCCCGATGACGTCAAATTATTATTGTTTACCATCAATACTTGATTAAAAAATACATTACTTCACCGCTGCGGTTTTATCGGCTTTAATGTCCATACCCAGCCGCTGTAAATAGGCGATGAGCGCCACAATTTCTGTTTGGGGCATCACTTCATAGCCTTCTGTCTTCAGTCTTTCTACAATTTTTCCTGCTTGCGCTTCCAAATCGTTATTCGCTTTTTCTTCATAGCCAGGTTCATACGGTACTCCGATTTTTCTTAGCGCTTTTATTTTTTGAGCCGTGCTGGCTTTGTCAATTGTTTGTTCAAACAACCAAGGGTAAGAAGGCATTATTGAGCCATTCGATACTTCAGAGGGCGCAAGCATGTGCCTATAATGCCAACTGTCGGCATATTTTCCCCCAACGCGATGCAAGTCTGGGCCAG
Source organism: Cytophagales bacterium (assembly GCA_027317105.1). GTDB lineage: Bacteria > Bacteroidota > Bacteroidia > Cytophagales > Cyclobacteriaceae > ELB16-189. Next base: position 7,279 of record DAHVFH010000218.1, on the reverse strand, counting down.
TGCGTTTTGACCCCCACAAGAATGGATGGTCATACACATATTCTCCTGCTTTGGAATACTCCCCAAATTTCGGATCGTACCGTTGCACTTCGCTGCGGAAAGGACGCACCATCTGACTATGGCAACCTACACATCCCTCACGGATATAAATATCGCGGCCTTGAAGCTCTAACGGTGTGTAAGGCTTTACTGAAGCGATAGTGGGAATATTGGATTTGATCAGGAAGGTTGGCACCATCTCTACAATTCCTCCAATCAGAATGGCGACTAATGCAAGGGTAGTAAACAAAATGGGCTTTCCTTCTAGCACGTGATGCCAGTAACCACCCGTGTTCGCGGCTTCAATCATCGGAGCAACTTCGGCTTCTTCGTTGGCAATGAACTTGCCAGCATAAGCCGTCTTGATCAGATTATAGGTCATGATGATAACACCCGACAAATACAAGGTGCCACCCACTGCACGTAACATGTATAGGGGAATTATTTTGGTGGTGGTCTCCAAAAAATTCTGGTAGGTGAGGAAACCATCGGGGTTAAATTCTTTCCACATCAAACTTTGTACTACACCAGCGGTGTACATCGGCAGTGCATAAAAAATGATTCCTAACGTACCTAACCAAAAATGAAGGTTGGCCAACTTGGTTGAGTAAATTTTCGTGCCCCACATACGCGGTACTACCCAGTACAACATGCCAAAGGTCAAGAAACCATTCCAGCCCAAACCGCCAACGTGTACGTGCGCGATGATCCAATCGGTATAGTGTGCAATGGCATTTACGTTTTTCAAAGCCAGCAAAGGGCCTTCAAGGGTGGCCATCCCATAAGCGGTGACCGCGACAACCATAAATTTTAGAACAGGCTCTTCGCGTACGCGATCCCACGCCCCACGCAAGGTGAGCAATCCGTTGAGCATGCCTCCCCAACTGGGTGCGATCAGCATGATGGAAAATACGACACCAAGGGATTGTGCCCAATCAGGCAGGGCGGTGTATAACAAGTGGTGCGGCCCTGCCCATATATAAATGAAAATCAAAGACCAAAAGTGAATGATGGAAAGACGATACGAATAGACTGGCCGGTTGGCCGCCTTAGGCAGAAAATAATACATTAAGCCGAGGAAGGGAGTTGTGAGAAAAAACGCCACGGCATTATGCCCATACCACCACTGCACCAAAGCGTCTTGTACCCCCGCGTACCACGAGTAGCTTTTGAAAAAGCTCACGGGCATCTCAAATGAGTTGACGATGTGCAACACCGCTACCGTAACAAACGTGGCGATGTAAAACCAGATGGCCACATACAAGTGTTTCTCACGTCTTCGCAAGATGGTGCCGATCATGTTCCATCCAAACACTACCCAAATCACCGTGATGGCAATATCAATGGGCCACTCGAGTTCAGCGTATTCTTTAGAGGTCGTGAAGCCGAGCGGCAAGGTGATGGCCGCAGAAAGGATAATGAGTTGCCAACCCCAGAAGTGAATCCAGCTCAGGGTATCGCTGAACATACGTGCTTTCAACAAGCGTTGTAAGGAATAATACATCCCGGCAAACATGGCGTTACCCACAAAGGCAAAGATGATAGCGTTCGTATGCAGCGGACGTATACGCCCGAAGGTTGTATACTGAAGGTCAAAGTTAAAAACCGGATAGAAAAGTTGGATGGCGGCCAGTAAACCGACCGACATGCCTACCAGGCCAAAAGTGACTGTGGCAATGATGAAGTATTTGACAATCTTGTTGTCGTAGTGGATGCGCTCTAATTCCATAGCAGTATTTTAGTTAACGGCCTAAAAGTAGGAGGCAAGTTGAAGGCCAATCATGATGTTTAGCATTCAAAAACATGATTTTTATCAGGAGGAGGTGATTTTTGTATACCCAGTGAGTGTACATCCATTTGGATAGAGAGATAAAAGAACTATTTTGAAGTGCTATTTTGGCCGTTTCTACAGCGTGTAGAATATTTTGAAGAATGGAAAGCTGCCAAACACAAAAAACCTCATCGCTTTTTAATGATGAGGGCTGTAAGGGTGGCCAGATTTGAACTGACGATCGTGGCGCGAAGCGCGCCACACGATTACACGCTATCCAATTTTAAGGTCTTTGAGGAACCTGGCCGCTCCACGTTTTTTTATCTTGGACTCAAGCCCCGAGGCGGGAGACGATGAGGGACACGTTATCAACAAGTCCCGGAATATTAAATTTTAAAATCGAAACGATTTCTGGAGTTACCTTTATAGAAAATTATACCCTATTAGTACTTCGTGTTTTTTATTTTTAACGATTATTCTTCAGTCAATTTTTGTCTTTTGAATGAGGAATGTTGACTTTTGAATGAAGGGATTAACTACGAATTTAATTAGAAAATGAAAGATGCAGTAACAAACCTTTGGGGCATTGACCTTGGCGGAACAAAGATCGAAGGCGCAGTGTTAAAGTCAGCATCTTCACCCGAGGTTCTTTTTCGTGATCGACTTCCCACCGAAAGCCATCTTGGCTATCAGCACTTGCTTGGGCAGATACAAAAAGTGCTCGCTAAAATGGAGATGGCAATGGGCTACCGTGCTTCAAAGATTGGTATTGCCACCCCAGGGATTCGTGATCCAAAACTTGGGACCATGCGCAATTGCAACACCACCTGCCTGAATGGAATGCCCTTGAGAGATGACCTTGAAAAATTACTGGGGATGAAAGTGAACATGGCCAATGATGCAAATTGCTTTGCGTTGGCGGAAGCAAACATGGGAATTGTGAAAGAAAAATTTCCGCATGCCCGTGTTGTATTTGGGGTGATCATGGGAACAGGAGTGGGAGGGGGCGTAGTGGTTGATGGAAAAGTAATCAATGGCTTTCACGGCATCGGTGGCGAATGGGGCCACAATATTCTTGATGCCAATTATGGTGAGCGCTGCTATTGCGGAAAAATGGGATGCGTTGAAAAGGTATTGGCTGGTCCAGCACTAGAAAGATACCATCAAGAAATTGGTGGAGAAAAGAAAACGATGAAAGAGATTTATGAGAACTATAAATCGGGAAATGATGCCTTGGCAAAAAAGACCATCGAGCGAATGATCCACTTCTTCGGACTAGGATTAAGTGTAGTAGTCAATATCCTCGATCCGGATGTCATTGTCATAGGCGGTGGCGTGGGCAATATTGATTTGATTTACACTGAGGGCAGGAAATCACTGCAACGATATATTTTTAATGACGGAGTCTTTGAAACCCCCATGGTTCATCCAAAGCTTGGCGATAGTGCTGGTGTATTTGGGGCGGCTTTCCTTTGAATATCTTGATGAATGGTTTTTATTCCAATACTTTTAAAAGTAGTTTGGCGTTATTATTGATTATTGACTAATTACCTCAAATTTTTTAACCATGAACTTTAAAATTAAAAATACATTATTCCTCTCTGGTTTACTGGTTTTCATCTTATTAGCGAAATGCACTTATGGCCAAGAATCGAATCCACTGGAAGGTCGTTGGGACTTGGTCATTGATAAGGCCGGAAAGGAAATCCCTTCTTGGTTGGAGGTGAGGCATTCTGGAAATCATACACTAATTGGTCGATTTGTTTACGCCAATGGTAGTGCGCGCCCAATTTCTGAAGTGAAGTATGCGGAAGGCAAATTCAGCTTTACCATTCCCACGCAATGGGAAAAAGAAATTGCAAATCTGGAGTTTAATGGTTCAATCAAAAATGATAGCATAAAAGGAACAATGCTTTACAGCGATGGAAAAACCTATAACTGGGCAGGATCTAAGGCGCCCGCTCTTGTCCATGATATGAACCCGAAATGGGGCAAACCTGAGCCAATTTTCAACGGCAAAGATTTGACCGGTTGGCATGCCATGGGGCCAAATCAATGGATCGTTGAGAACGCCATTTTAAAAAGCCCAAAGTCGGGATCAAATTTGGTGACCGACAAGAAATTTATGGATTTCAAATTGCACATTGAATTCAAGTATCCAAAGGAGAGTAACAGTGGTATTTACCTTCGCGGCCGTTATGAAGTTCAGATTGCCGACACCAAAGGCATGGAGCCGTATGATATTTATCTCGGTGGCGTCTATGGATTTTTACCGCCTAATGAAATGGTGGCCAAGGATGCTGGCGAATGGCAGTCTTATGATATTACCTTAATTGGAAGAAGGGTGACGATAGTAGCCAACGGTACTGCGATTATAACCGATCAGGTTATCCCCGGAATTACGGGGGGCGCTCTGGACAGCAAGGAGGGGGAGCCTGGCCCATTTTTAATTCAGGGTGATCATGGACCAATCGAATTTAGAAATATAACCGTTGCGACCACGAAATAGGTTGAACCATTTTTCATGAGGGAAGTTAGACACTTGGCATGTTTCGGCTAAAATAATGGTGTGTTTCGAGTGAGAAATTTTTCGGTCTATATCCTAGCCGGTATTCTGGCGTTTGCTTCTTGTTCAAAACCCACCGAGGTGACCTTAAAATTATCCTCAGCAGATATTCAAATCATTGGGTTAGAATCAATTTCCGACTTGTATATCGGAGAAGCAGCATGTCTGGCCAATTCTATCGCCCAACATATTGGGGATAGTACGTTAGGTATTTACCGTTCTAATCCCCTTTTTTTTACCACAAGTACCTTAAGAAAATGGGACAAACGTTTGGCATGTGCTGCCGTGACACTTACAAACGCACCTAGCAGCTTGCCTTCAAACCCACAGGGAACAATCACCATTTATTATGATTCTACAATTACCTGTTCGGACACTACTGGGGTTCAACGTAAGGGCACCATTACAATCTCGTATAGCGGGCTTCGATATGGAATTGGCTCAACACGAGTAATTAATTACCAGGATTATTCCAGTAATGGTATTAGAATTAAAGGCATTTGTACGCTTACTATTTTATCTGACTCAGCGGCCACAGACTCACTAAATACCACCTTTAAGGTTTCCCAAGTAGTGAATGGAGGATCATTAATTTTTTCGGATGGCCGGACAATCACCCGTAATCAAAACTTTACCCATCAATGGAATCATGCCCGAAAGCTTACATCCGATACCATTGCGCAATATTTTAAAGGCGGCACGGCCAATGGATCAATGAAAGACAGTGTGTTTTATCAAATGGTTATCAATGAGGATTTATTTTATTCTCATCGGTGCTTGTTCAGCAAAGAATTTACTCCTATAACGGGCATCAAGACCTTACGGGTAGGCAATACAATTTATAACATTGACTATGGCTTAGGCGTGTGCAATAACAACAAAGTAACCGTAATGGTGAATGGTCTATCCAAATTGGTAGCGCTAAACTAATTCAGAATAGCTGGGATAGATGGGTTTCATTTTATTACTATTGTTGATCATTTCTTAAATTTGCTGGATACCTCGATTGTGAGAAAAGAGCTGCTCTTAGCTAGTTTTGTTTTGCTGCCAATAGCCTTTGCTGGCGCACAAGCCATTACCCGTTATACCTATCATGATGCCTCTAAAAAGAACCTGAAAGAAATTTATCAGGTAAAAGATACTGTTAGTAATATATTGCAAGGCCGGTATATATCTTATTTTCTTAATGGACATATCGAATCAAAAGGGCAATTTGTAAACAATGAAACCACTGGGGTCTGGGAATTCTACTATGAAACCGGCAACCTAAAAATGAGGGGCATCCTACGCCAAAATTCCAACTATGGGCTTTGGGAATATTACTATGAAAATGGCCAGAAGAGCATGGAAGGAACAATTGATGGTAAACTGAAAGAAGGAAATTGGAAAATCTATTATGAAAGTGGTGAACTTAAAGAGCAAGGTGAGTACGTGGCCAACAAACGCTCCGGACTTTGGAATACCTTTTTTGAGGATGGCTCAAAGCGAGGCGAAATTGAGTATGAAGATGATCATGGACGATATACCGAGTTTTACCAATCAGGCAAAGTATTTGCGGAAGGGCCGAGATCCGGAGCCAAGAATGTTGGCCATTGGCGGTTGTATGCTGAAGATGGCACATTGGAAAGCGAAGGAGATTACAACAATGGAAAAAAAAATGGCGAATGGAAATTTTACTACCCGTCAGGAAAGAATTCGTCTATCGGAAATTATGAAAATGATATCCCTGTAGGGCAATGGCTCTATTATTTTGAAAACGGATCGGTAAGTTCAAAAGGGGTATTTGTGAGTGGAAAAAAAAATGGTTACTGGAGCACTTTTAACAAAGATGGATCGGTGAAAAGTGAAATAACCTATGCAAATGGTTCAGGCGATTATCGGGAATATTATCCAAGCCATAAACTTAAAGTAAAGGGGCAACTAGTGGATGGTAAAGATCAAGGAGGTTGGCAATACTTTTACGAAGACGGAAAACTAGAAGGAGAATGTGAATTTGATAAAGGGAAGGGAATTTATTTAGGATATTACCCAGATGGTTCCTTGCAGACGAAAGGCCAAATTGAAAATGACCTGCGCGTTGGCACGTGGGAATTATATGAACAGGACGGAAAATTGTCTGGCTATTATAAACCCTTTTATGAAGACAAGAATTTAGCTAACGCAATAAATGCTTTAGCAGAAAGGTCAAAAGTGCCAAATTTGGTTAAACCAAGAAAAAGCCATTTGTCCTATTTTTCTCCTCGCTACCCTGAATATCATAGTGTTATCATTCAAGGAAATCCGGCCTTTATGTTTGTGGGTAGTTTGCCGATGGGAGTCGAATTTTACAATGAGGCAAGGTTGGGCCACGAGTTTTCATTCGAAGGCATCCGCGATCCTTTTTTTACTGCCGATGGCCAGGTGCCCATCGGCAAATTGTACAAAAGAGGTTATGCCATTTCGCTCAAACAAAAGTTTTATAACCCAGTGAATTTTGGGATGTGGTATTTTGCCCACGAAATCCGGTTCACAAATATTGTGCACTACTCCAACGAGCGGCTGCCGGGCACAACCAACATGATCATCGGAACCGCCTCGGAACAACGTGTTGAATATGGTGTTCTTCTGGGCGTCCGGTTAATGCAACGGTTGGATCGCAATGGATTTACAATAGATTCCTTCATTGGCTATAATGCAGGCTACAGAAGCGTAGCAAAAGATCCTCAGTTTGAATCTGTTTTTAGCACCATAAATACCAACCATTTCTCACAAACCTTCAGGATAGGGCTTAACTTTGGATATTCTTTTTCTTTTGAGGGTAGAAAATATTGAATATAAATTAAATAATGCAATAAAGTGACATATATTATTGATAAACAAATAATTAACACTTATACTATGAAGTGTTAATTATTACTATTTGC
>DAHVFH010000216.1 GCA_027317105.1 Cytophagales bacterium | reverse complement strand
AATTTGCTTTCCCATATTTGTTTCTTCACCCCGCGGGCTCTGATTTGATCCTGCCCCCAAGAATGTATTCATATCCGGCTTCTTCCAAGACACTGATATTGCCTTGTGAAAGCAAACCGGCATCAGCAAAAATTTCCTAGTGATTTGCTCTATGGTCGGTATCAAAGTCTTCCCCTCATAGATATTGCCTTCAAAAATATCATAGCCGATTGCGTAGCCCCCCAAGCCTACCAATAGCCCAAGAAATATCTGGGGGTTCTGATGCTTTCCATCTTTACTAAATCCGGTTTTTCGTAAATCATCTTCATCACTGGCTTGACGAAAACAGGAGAAAACGGTTTGTCAAAAATAAGCGCTGTAAAGCGCCACCAACATGCCAATGATGATCAGTGCGCCTACCGTAAACGAGGTTGACGGTTTGAACATGGAAGCATCAATTTCCAATCCTTTGGGTTTCACTCCTCTGGCATTTTCTATCAAACTAATGATCACCATGCCCAGCACACAAACTGCAAACACCATCGACATGCGGTCAAGGAAAGGGATCTGATAAACTCCGTCTACAGGCAATGAAAAACCAAGGGGATATAAGAATTCCATGCTCACCATGTCCGGCAAAAATTTCAGGATCACCGAAAAAATAAACCCACCGATCATTGCAAAAAGCGCGGCATTGGAAGTGGTCTTCTTCCAGAAGAAGCCAAGGAGGAACATGGCAAAAATTCCGGGCGAAACAAAGCCGGTATACTCCTGAATATATTGAAAGCCTTGTTTGCCTTCACCCATTAGCGCATCACCTAAGGCCATCGTAAGAAGGATTCCGATGATTGTTGAAATCACGATCGCCCATTTTCCAATATTTACCACCTTCGCTTCAGAAGCACCAGGATTAAAAGCCTTCTTGTAAATATCCAATGTGAAAATGGTGCTAATGCTATTTACTTTGGCGGCCAAAGACGCAATCACAGTAGCAGCAAAAGCGGCTACGGTAATTCCTTTTATCCCTTTCGGTAACAAAAGTAATAAAGTTGGATAGGCTTTATTGCTGTCGGCTGTGGTAGTACCATCTTTGGTGATATTTATCAAGGAGCTATCGATAAGGTTGTGGTGATACAAATAATAGATCGCAATGCCTGGAACAACAATAATCATTGGCGTGACCATTTTTAAAAAGGCGGCAAACAAAATCCCTTTCCGCGCCACGGGCAGGCTGGCGCCTAAGGCACGCTGCGTAATGTACTGATTGCATCCCCAATAATTTAAATTGGCAATCCACATACCACCCAACAATACACTTAATCCTGGAAGGTCGATGTAGTTTTTATTCGACTGATCGAAAATGAGTTTAAAATGTTGAGGCATCTCACCTTGCAATATAGACAGTCCCTTCAGCACCCCGCCATCCAGCGAAACCATGTTCAACGTAACATATAAACCCAACACACCACTAAACACTAAAAAGAAAACGTGAATGGCCGAAGTATAGCCCACTACCTCCATGCCCCCTAAGGCGATGAACACCGAGGTGATAGCCAATAAGAAAACACAAAGTTCGAAACTCCAACCGGTAATACCCGACACCGCAACGGCACCAAGGTAAAATATGGATAAAAGATTAACCACAATGTAAAGCAACAGCCAAAATACCGCCATGATCATCGCTACCTTGCTGTTGTAGCGCTCATGCAAAAATTGGGGCATCGTGTAGATTTTGTTTTTCAGGTAGACGGGCATAAAAAACACCGCCACAATAATCAGGGTCAGTGCGGCCATCCATTCATAAGAGGATATCGCCAAGCCAAGTTGAAAACCAGACCCACTCATGCCGGTCATCTGTTCAGCCGAAATATTGGATGAAATCAATGACGCGCCAATCGCCCACCAGGTCAGCGTGCCCTTGGCCAGAAAAAAGTCACCCGAATCCGCTTCAAGATTTTTCCTGCGGTTGTAAATCCAATAGCCATAGATGGAAACAATAATAAAGTAGACCAGAAGAACAACGTAGTCTATGGTTTGAAGGGTTTGCATTGGGGATAGGTTAATGGTTATCGGTTATTTGTCAATCGTTGTAACTGACCAGAAGCCATTTCACGATTAACCATTAACGATTAACGGACAATAACTCATGGACTGCAACGCTAAATATATATGAATTAAAATTTTACGTGCTAACTATTTTACACTTTTATGCAATTTATTTTGCGCTTTACCATTCCAATATCGAACACCTTGCTTCGCAAACCGAACAATAGTAAAAGTCAAATAAGCGCATTTTAGGTCAAATTTCATAAGATTAACTGTGGCACTACCTTTGAACTAAAGGATTGCTGCAAAACATTAAACTTCATGATCAAATACTACTTTCTCCTGTTCGTCCGTAAAATCCAGCGCCAAAAACTTTTTGCTTTTATCAACATCCTCGGCCTATCCGTGGGCATGGCCAGTGCACTATTGATGTATCTGTTTGTAAGTGATGAATTTAGTTATGATCAGTTCCACAAGAACGCGGATCGCATCTATCGCGTCAACCAAACCTTCATTTGGGGCGAAGGAAACAAAAACCAATTTGCTAGCACAGGTCCAGGCGTCTCCTTCGCGGTGAAAGCGGAGATCCCCGAGGTAGAACAAGTGGTTCGCATCCACACGCCCGGAGATTTTCTCATCAGCTACACCGATGCAAAAAATGAGGTCAAAACTTTCGATCAGGATAAAGTGCTGGCTGCAGATTCCAACCTCTTTCAAGTATTTACCTTTCCGCTACTGAAAGGGAACCCTCAAACAGCGCTGCGTTACCCGCAGACTTTAGTGATGACTGAATCCACAGCTAGAAAATATTTTGGTGACGAGGACCCGTTGGGGAAAATCGTGCGGTTAGGAGAAGGCGATCAACAACAAAACTACGAAGTCACCGGTGTTGCTAAAGACATTCCGGATAACTCCTATATCAAATTTGATATCATGATTTCAATGACGAGTTTCCCTGTCGTAAAAAGATTGTATTGGAGCTGGGTGTGGACACAAGTGGAAACTTATGTGCTGTTAAAACCCGGATCGTCCATCGACCAGGCACGCATACGACTGAAAGACATCCCAAAAAAATATGCCGCTACCACCCTGGAGCGGGCAATGAACATATCTTATGATGATTACATCAAAAGTGGCAAAGAATGGAATCTTTATCTACAGGCCTTGACAAACATTCACTTGCCTGAGGCGATGGTTTACAATCGGCTAAACGATTCCGGCAACATAAAAATAGTTTATGCCCTTATTGCCGCAGGCATCGTTATGGTGTTGCTCTCGTGCATCAACTTTATGAACCTCTCTACTTCACAATATGTGCGCAGAGCCAAAGAGACTTCGCTTCGAAAATTGTTAGGATCTGCACGTGGTCAGTTAAGTGCTGGTTTTTTCATGGAAGCATTTTTATTCTGCCTGATCAGCCTGGTCATCGGCATAGGCATTACCCAATTAATTTTGCCCGCCTTCAATTTGATCACGGGTAAGGATTTGCAAATCCATTTGTTCAGCGACTGGAAAATCCTTGCTGCACTAGGCGCCCTGCTTACGTTGATGAGTTTGCTTTCGGGAAGCTATCCAGCCATTTTCCTAAGTGCTTTTAGTCCCGTGGAGGCTTTGAAGGGCAAACTTAAATCCGGAAAAGAAGGAAGGATGCTACGCAGTTCGATGGTGATTTTTCAATTCATGATCTCCATGGCCCTGATCATATTTACCGGGGTGGTATCACAACAACTTAAATTCATTGCCGAAAAAGATCTCGGCTTCAACCGTGAAAATCTCCTGGTGGTAGAACGAGCCGAGTGGGCAAAGGGCACGGAGGCCTTCAGCAAATCCATTGAAGAACTTCCGGGCGTGATTAAAGTAAGTCAATGCACTTCTGTGCCTCCGTTAGTTTACGGTGGTGATAAATTTCAAGCGGAAGGCGATCCAAGGACAATCCCTTTGAATTTCGCCAGAGGTGATGAGAATTATTTGCCCACGTTAGGTGTAAAACTAAAATTTGGTAGAAATTTTTCGAAAGACAGTCCAGCTGATTCTTCGCGTGTCATCCTGAATGAAACGGCCGTAAAGGCATTCGGCTGGAAAATGGATGCATCGGTAATTGGGAGAAGAGTGATGCAACCAGGTGAGGAAAACGCTAAGTATGAAGTCATAGGTGTGACCGATGATTTTCATTTTTGGTCTCTGGAAGCGCCTGTTGAACCGTTCGGTTTCTTTCACATCAAGAATCCGATGAGTGAAGGAAGAAACCGGGAATTTATTTTGGTCAGAATGAATGGCCTGGACAAACAAGGCTGGGAAAATACGATCAGTTTAATAAAAACTAAATGGAAGGCTTTTGCAGGGGACAAACCGTTTGAATATTCCTTCGTTGACCAGGCATTTTCAAATGCATTCAAAAGCTCCGAACAATTTGGCAAATCGCTGACCATTCTTTCAGGTATTGCTGTGCTCATTGCAGCTTTAGGCTTATTGGGTATGATCATTTATACTTTAGAGCAGCGCACCAAAGAGATTGGCATCCGCAAAGTAGTGGGTGCATCCGTATGGAATATTATGGTGTTGGTCTCCAAAGAATATACACGCCTTATTATTATTGCTTTTGTGATCAGCGCGCCCCTCGCGTGGTGGCTCGTGAACCAATGGCTTCGGGATTTTGAGTATCGGATTGTTCCATCACCCGTTATTTTTATTTTAGCAGGCGTGGGCACGTTTTTGTTAGCTGCACTGATTACCAGTTATCACTCCATCAAGGCTTCATTAACCAATCCGGTGGATGTGTTGAAGGATGAGTAATCTATTGAAGTTTGTTTAAATCTTTTTTCGCATTTATAGTTTCCTGCTCCGCTTCTTTGTGGATTGGAGTACCTACTTCAAAACAGCACCTTTCAATTTAGTTGTCATGCCGGATAGCTTGGGCGAGGGAATAGCGCGTTCCGGCATCCCATTGAATGAAAATGTGCAGGAACGAAGCGATCTCCATGAACGAATATCGTTAAGCACTTTCTAAGATTTGTTTTATCTTTCGGGAAACCTAGCCTCTGGAAATGACTGTACTCATCATAATACTCGCTGCCGTTTTGATCTATGTTATTATCAATATCAAGAACGACATCAGTAAGGGATTTACATCCCTCGAAAATCAAATTGATACGCTTCGTAGTGATATACGATTTTTAAAAAACAAGGAATCCGCATCCCCTGTTGTTCAGGAACCCGAAAAGAAATTCGAAACACCCGCCTCTAAACCTATTGAGAAGTACTTGCCCCCAGAAATACTCTCTCCTCCCGAAATAAAAATTACGGAGCATGTAATTAACATCATTCCAGAGGAAAAAGAAGACCCCATACTTGCAGCGCCAATTGAGGAAACCAATAAGCCACCCATTAAGCAAAGCGAGCCGCCAAAGCCGGGATTCTTTGAACGCAATCCTGACCTGGAAAAATTCATTGGCGAAAATCTGGCAAACAAAATTGGCATTGGCATCCTGGTCTTGGGTATCGGCTTCTTCGTCAAGTATGCTATCGACCAAAATTGGATCAACGAGATTGGCCGCGTGTTTATTGGAATACTTTGTGGCGGCCTATTACTAGGTGTTGCCCACTGGCTGCGTAAAAGTTTTACAGCCTTTAGTTCTGTATTGGTAGGCGGAGGCATTGCCATACTTTATTTAACAATCGCCATCGCATTTCATGAGTACCATCTATTCGGTCAAGCCGCTGCATTTGTGATCATGGTTGCCATTACCGGCTTTTCCGTTTTGTTTTCGCTGGCTTACGATAGAAAAGAATTAGCCGTGCTCTCGCTGCTTGGCGGTTTTGCTTCACCTTTTATGGTCAGCACGGGAGATGGAAATTATGTTGTGCTCTTTTCGTACATTCTTATTCTTGACGTGGGCATGTTGGTACTCGCCTATTACAAAAAGTGGAACCTGATCAACATAATCGCCTACGCAGCCACGCTCCTACTCTTCGCTTCATGGGAAGTCGCACGATTTAAGAATGATGATGCTTCAATGATTGGAGGGGGTTTATTCTTTGCGACTTCTTTTTATCTCGTATTCTTTGCCATGAACATGATCAACAACTTGAGAAAACGAGTTGCTTTTATGGAATTAGAAATCAGTCTCCTTCTCAGCAATACTTTTCTGTACTATGCCGCTGGAATGCACTTACTAAATAATTCCATTGGCCATTCCTTTCACGGCTTGTTTACTACCTTACTAGCAGGATTCAATTTTATTTTTGCCTTCTCCCTTCATCGAAGTAAACGGGTTGATTCGAAGGTGGTGTTTCTTTTGATTGGGCTTGTCTTAACCTTCGCCAGTTTAGCAGCACCCGTTCAGTTGGAAGGAAACTATATCACACTATTCTGGGCTGCTGAGGCTGTGCTATTACTATGGCTTTCTCAAAAATCAGGGATACGCTTGATGAAATTAACATCCGTTATTATCTCATCACTGATGATCGTTAGCCTGTTAATGGATTGGATACAACTCTACGATCAGAACAAAAGTGTCATGCCCATTATTTTAAACAAAGCTTACATTACCAGCGTATTCTCGATTATTTCACTGACGTTTTCTTTCATGCTGGCCCGATTTGAAAAAAATGAAAGTCAGGAAAATATTATGATTTACAAGCGGGTCATTGCCACCGTTGGAATAATGATCCTATATGTTTCACAATTGCTAGAGCTCAACTATCAATTAAATATTTATCTGGAAGATTATGCAACAAAGAATTTGATTATCGGTAGCTACAACATGAGTTTCATTATCGGAATACTTATTCTTTCAAAGCGACCCTTTGTCAACGAAAAAATTACACAGTTACTAACCACCTTTGGCGTTTTAGGCATTGCTTTGTACCTCCTTGTGTATCATGGATTTTCCATCCAGGTGAGGGATGGCTATTTAGCCAACGCTATTTCCGGAACGGGATTTCTTTTTCATTATATCTTATTGCTTTTGACCGTTGGTGTAGCTGTTCTCAGCTTGACTAACCTGCAAAAATTCAAAGAATTCAATCTTCAAACACATAATCTTTACAGTTGGTTTTATGTGTTCTTCTTCGTTTTTATAACCAGTGCCGAATTGGATCATATCGTAGTATGTGTGGGATATGAAAACGCGGAATCCATCAGGTATTTGTTAACCCAGAATCATAAAATTGGATTTCCCATTCTTTGGGGTGTTACCTCTTTCTTACTCATTGCATTTGGCCTAAAATGGAAAAAACGACATTTGCGCATTATCTCACTTACCCTTTTTCTGATCACTTTGGTTAAATTATTTACTGTTGACATCCGTGGCATCTCCGAAGGTGGAAAAATTGCGGCATTTATTTCATTGGGAATATTGCTCCTTGTTGTCTCGTTTATGTACCAACGATTAAAAAAGATTTTGCTCAAGGACGAGGGTGGCTTAGACATCGAAAATCAATGAGGGCAGCGTCACTTTTTGTTTTTTTATTTAGTCAATCGCTTATTGGCTATTGCCAACGATATGTTGGGGAAGCGTCAATTCCAAAAATTACAAAGGATGGCTATTACAAAATAGCTATACCGCCAGAAATCAATGACTATCTTTCTCCAGGATTTACCAACCTGAGAATAGTTGATAATGCCGATCAGGAAATTCCTTATATCATAAAAGAAGAAGTACCCATCCGCCAAACTGAAAAATTTCAGGAATACGAACTGCAACGAATTAAGAACAAGAAAAGCACTGAATTGATTTTAAAAAACCCCGACCGTAAGTCAATTAATAATATCCACCTTAAAATTCGCAATGCCGAAGTCACCAAAGAAGCCACCTTGCTGGGTAGTGACGATCACCAGAATTGGTTTGCGCTCAAAGAGAAATTTGATTTATTCCCTATTAATGGAGGCAACGGAACCTATGAAATGAAATTGGTGGAATTTCCGCTGAGCAATTATCTTTTCTACTCACTCCGCATTTCCGATTCTTTAACTGCCCCCATTAATATTCTTACAGCCGGCTATTATGACGCCAACACGGAGACTGGGCAATTTACAACGGTGCCCGGCAAAGTCACCTACTCGAATGATGGGCAGAAAAAACAATCCTACCTTAAACTTTCCTTTGACACGCTTCAGTACGTTGACCGAATTGATCTCTCCATGAAGGGAAGTCAACCTTATTTTTTGAGAAGGGCCTCGCTAGCAGAAAGTCGGGAACGAAAGTTGAAGAAAAGAAAAAAACAGAAGTATCAATATACGCTTGATGAGTTTGAGATTAGCTCAACTCATCCCACGCAAATCGACACGAAAGGTAGCCGCTTCCAGGAAATTCAAATTGTCATTGAAAACGATGATGATACCCCTCTTGAACTGGTTTCGTTTACCGCTCTACAGGTAAGACGCTATGTGATCACCTGGCTCTCTTCAAGCAAAGAATACCAACTAAAAATAGGAAAGCGGAACCTTCCATCGCCTTCCTACGACCTTCGTTTTTTTACTGATAGCATTCCAAAACAAATTGAAAGTATTGCCGCAGGGCCAGTTCAAATCAACAAGAAGAAAGAAACGCCTTATTCTTTCTCTTTTTTCACCACAAAAAAATTCATCTGGGCTGCAGTAATTATTGTCGTATTACTACTTGCCTACCTGTCGATGAAAATGGTAAAAGAAATGGGGAAGTAATAAACGCTGGAGAAATTTTCAGATGCTTTGACCGCGTGGGATTGGATTATTCTACTTCGAAGAACCTTTTTAATTTAGTTGTCATGCCGGACAGAGCGAAGAGCGGGCCAGGGCGAGTTCCAGCATCCCGCAGGATTGAAACACAAATGATCTTTCAACGAGACACCGGAACGCACACTTGCCATTGCACATGCTGTCCGGTGTGACCGTGTAGTGGTTAAGTACTACTCTAGGTCGGTGTTATCACCGCACCAACACTAGACATGAATATAGAACTAATTAATTATTATTCTCCAAGCTTTCTTAACAACGGCTTAATGCAATGCCTAAAATTACGAGTAACTCTGTACTCTGAAGGTAAAAATATTGTACCAATATCCCATTGAATGTATTTGAAATACACAATTTCCTTCTTTTTGCAATCGATCATTATCAAATGCGTTTGCGATCTCGTCCAGGTGCAATCTTCGCGACCACCGTAAGTCCTGTAGCCCCCCTGACTGCATTTACCTTTGTCATAATCTTCTGTACTTCTCGTCCAAATGTAATACGGTATTAGAATCAAATTCATTTTAGTTGGAAATACGAATCCTTCCCCTAGGGGAAAATGCTTCACGTTAGATTTCATGAATTTTGCAAGTACGCTGTCGAGCAATTTTTTTGTCGTTACGTATGTGCCAGAGTCAAATCCAGCAAACCAAATTGGCAGCCTACCTTCCAACTGTTGGTGCAAGGCTTTTTTAGTTAAACTGTCGGCAATTTGGTATGCCTCGTTTTCGGGGTCTTTAAAGATAGCAGAATTCGACTGTCTTTTCGCTTCCACAATCGGATAAACAACATAAACAGAGTCACCCCTATCCTTTTTCGAAAGTAGATTAATCCTTTTGGTGAGATAAGGGTTACACCCAACACAAACCAAAAGAGATAAGAGAGGAATATTTCTACAAATATTGTGTTTCAATTCAGTTAGAAATAATTTTTACTCCTGGTCGATATTATCACCGCACCAACACTAGACATGAATATAGAACTAATTAATTATTATTCTCCAAGCTTTCTTAACAACGGTTCAATGCAATGCCTAAAATTTCGAGTAACTCTGTAATCATAGGGCAAATAAATGGTGCTAATTGCCCAGCCATTGAATTTAAAAAAAACTATTTGATTCTTTTTACGATTTAAAATGAACAAATATGTTTGCGATGTTGTCCAGGTACAATATTCATAACCACCGTAAGTCCGGTAGCCCCCCCTACTACATTTACCCCTGTCATAATCTTCCGTACTTCTCGTCCAAATGTAATACGGTATTAGAATCAAATTCATTTTAGTTGGAAATACGAATCCTTCACCTAGGCGAAAATGCTTCACGTTAGATTTCATGAATTTTGCAAGTACGCTATCAAGTAATTTTTTCGTCTTTACGTATGTGCCAGAATCAAATCCAGCAAACCAAACTGGCAGCCTACCGTCCAACTGTTGGTGTAAGACTTTTTTTGTTAAACTGTCGGCAATTTGATATGCTTCGTTCTCAGGGTCTTTAAAGATGGCTGCATTCGACTGTCTTTTCGCTTCAACGATCGGGTAAACAACATAAATAGAGTCTCCTCTATCCTTTTTCGAAAGCAGATTAATCCTTTTGGTGAGATAAGGGTTACACCCAACACAAACCAAAAGAAATAGGAGGGAAATATTTCTAAACATACTGCCTTTCAATTGGGTCAGAATAATTGTTTGCAATTTGCTCTTAATGGGTGTTGTCGAAGCACAGATGACATAAACGTAGAATATGGTTACATGGTTGATGAAAACACTTGAAAGGGCACGCGTTACAAACGCGCGCCAAGTCTCGGTGTGACCATGCGGGTTGGAGTACTCTACTTCGAAGTCTCATCTTTCAATTTAGTTGTCATGCCGGATCGCTTAGGCGAGGGACTAGCGCGTGTTCCGGCATCCCATTGAATGAAAACAATCATCAACGAGACACCGGAACGCACACTTGCCATTGCACATCCTGTCCGGTGTGACCATGTAGGGTTTAAGTACTCAACAATCCTGCATCCACTCCTACTCCACCCACGGCACCAACTTCGATTTATAAAAATTGATACCCATCGCCTTCATGCGCGGACCGAAGGTGGCCAACCGTAATTTATATTCTTCCCAGCTTCGTGAACCTTCCGTTCCGTCTGGGCTGGCTGACCAACCAATTTCGGCATGACCGGGTAACCGCGGAAAAGTGAGGTAGTCAATATCTGCGCGCGTTTGTATCGTCTCCGACCAGAGTGCAGACTCCACGCCATAAACATTCTCGCGCGAAATTCCTTTTACCAACGTGGCCGGATCCCAGGCATAGGCACTGTCCACTTCAATGTAGGCCGCCCAATGAAGACCGAGCTTTGAAGTAGAATCATAGCTCATGTCGAGGTACATCTTTTTCGCGGGAGACATGATCAACTTGGCGCCTTGGGCAATGGCTAGCTTTCCATTCTCTGCCTTAGCCCACACTTGCGCCATCGAATTGGGTTGTAAAGTACTCGTGGCGATTTCATCCCAGCCCACCACTTTCTTTCCGTGCTTCACCACAATCTCTTGTACTTTTTTTACAAACGGAATATAGTCTTCCTTTTTGGTGGCATGGCTTTCATCACCACCAATGTGCAGGTAAGGGCCGGGTGTCATCTCGGCTAACTCGCGCACCACATCATCAATAAATTGATAGGTAATTTCTTTACTGGTGCAAAGGGTGCTGAACCCCACTTCAATACCTGAATACAGGCCAGGCACTTTACGCTTCACCTCATTTCCAGGATTAAGTTTTATGGTTTGTTCGCTGCAATTCAATTCCGGATAGGAAGCGAGTGCGGCATTGGTATGACCGGGCATATCAATCTCCGGAATGACAGTAATGTATCTTTCGGCTGCGTATTTCACCACGTCTTTGTATTGCTCTTGTGTATAAAATCCGCCTTTGCCTCCACCTACTTCTGTAGAGCCACCAAATTTGGTAAGGTTAGGCCATGACTTAATTTCAATGCGCCAGCCCTGGTCATCGCTCAAGTGCCAATGGAAAACATTCAGCTTGTAATACGCCATTTCATCGATCAAACGTTTCACATCTTCCACACTAAAAAAATGACGAGCTACATCGAGCATCATGCCTCGGTAGGCGTAGTTGGGAAAGTCGCGGATTGTGCCCGTTGGAATTTCCCACTCCACTCCTTTTTGTAATTCGGTATTTTCAATAGCAGCCGGCAAAAGTTGACGAATGGTTTGAACGCCTCGGAACAATCCCGCAGCATGAGGCGCAGTTAATTTGATTTGATCTTGTGTGATGGTGAGTTCATAACCTTCTTCGCCCAGCTGGCTATCGTCAGATTTCATTAGCACGATGCTGTTGGTGGTTGGCTGGCCTGACGCCACACTTACGGGCAGGTCAAAACCAGTGGCAGGTTTTAGCTTTTCCGCTAAATAGCTTGCGATGGCGATTGATTCTTCTGCGCCATTGCCAACGTAGATGGCCGTCTTATCGGTGATTTCAAAATCACCGGTTGTCTTGGTCACCGATTGTGGTTTTGGAATAAGCGCATCAATGGAGGAAAGTCCTGTTTCTTTTTTTGGCGCCTGACAGGCAAAGACAAGGCAAAGAAGGACAAAGAGCAATCCGTTTTTCAAAATATTTTTCTGGTTCATGGTACTAGAAATAAAAATGGGTTAAAAATTAACTGACTTACACAACTATCCGGACGTCATTGCGAGCACCTGCATTGGATTTGTGTGGTTGCGCGAAGCAATCTCCCCATACATCTGGACAGGGGATCGCTTCGCCCTTCCCTCTACCCTCGCTGGAACTCGCGATGACGTCAAATTATTGGTTTTGTATATCATCAGCGGTTAAAAGTAAGAATAAAAATAAAAGGCTTCACGCAATCTTTTATGATTGGTAGACGATCAACCAGAACGTCAAATTATCGTTTCACAGGCCTATAAATTTTCAAATCGCTCAATCGTCAAATTTTAGAATTGAAAAGGCTACCTTTGCCGCGATTTTTACTTATGATCTCGATTTCAAATATCTCTTATTTTATTGGTGGAAGGGCACTTTACGAAAATGCGTCCATGTTTATCCGCCCGAATGACAAAATTGGGCTTATTGGGCTCAACGGCCGAGGCAAATCTACCCTGCTCAAAATCCTTAATGGCGAACTGAGTATCAACGAAGGTTCGATCAGTAAAGCAAAAGATTGTACCATCGGTTTTTTAAATCAGGACCTCCTCTCCTACCAAACCGATGATGCGATCCTCACCGTGGCGATGGGTGCTTTCAAAGAGGCCGTAGAAACACAAAGGCAAATTGAAAAAATACTGCATAAACTCGAAACGGAATACACGGATGAGTTAGTCAATAAACTTACCGATCTCCAGGAAAAATTTGATCTCCTCGATGGCTACACGATGCAATCGAAAGCTGAAGAGATATTGGAAGGCATTGGCTTCTCCACTAAGGATTTACACCGCCCCTTGCGCGAATTCTCCGGTGGATGGCGCATGCGTGTGATGTTGGCAAAATTGCTTTTGGAAAAACCTTCGTGCCTGATGCTGGATGAGCCGACCAACCACTTGGACCTTCCTTCCATCGAATGGGTGGAGAATTATCTGCGGAATTATGAGGGTGCAGTAATCATTGTATCGCACGATCGTACTTTTTTGGATAATGTAATTTCCAAAACAGTTGACGTGACCAATCAACAATTGGTGACCTACGAGGGAAATTACTCGTACTACCTGCAGGAAAAAGAAATGCGCGAAGAAATTCAGCAAGGCGCGTATGAAAACCAACAAGCCAAAATCCGGCAGACCGAGCGTTTCATCGAACGTTTTCGTGCAAAGGCAACCAAATCGAAGCAGGTGCAGTCGAGGGTAAAGGCCTTGGATCGCATGGACAAAATTGAAGAAGTAGTAAACGATGTGGCTGAAGTAAATTTCCGGTTTACGTTTAAGCAAACTTCAGGTCGGCACGTGGTGACGATGAAAGATGTATCTAAATCATACGGTTCATTAGACATTTTAAAACATGCCAATGCCACTATCGAGCGAGGCGATAAAATTGCGTTGATCGGTGCAAACGGAAAAGGAAAATCTACTTTATTACGGATGCTGGCTGATAGTGAGCCTGTAGAAGGTGAGCGCACGATTGGTTATAATGTGATCTATGGTTTTTTCGCACAGCATCAATTGGAGTCGCTGCATGTAGAAAACGAAATCCTGGAAGAATTGAAACAGGCCGGCAGTGGCAAGACGGAACAAGAACTACGCAATGTGCTCGGATGCTTTTTGTTCTCTGATGAAGACGTCTTCAAAAAAATAAAAGTGCTTTCCGGTGGAGAGAAATCGCGCGTGGCCTTGGCAAAGACATTGATCTCCGAAGCTAATTTTCTTTTGTTGGATGAGCCCACCAACCACTTGGATTTTATCTCTGAAAATATTTTGATTCAGTCGTTGCAACAATTTCAAGGGACATTTGTCACTGTAAGTCACAACCGGCATTTCGTGAGTCAGATTGCCAACAAAATCTGGTACATCGAAAACTACGAGTTGAAAGAATATCCAGGCACCTACGAGGAGTACGAATATTGGCGCAAAAAAAACGAAGGGAACAAAGTGCCGGAAGTCCATGTAGCGAAGAAAGAGGTACCGAAAAAAGAGCCGAAGAAAGTTGCGGCACCGGAAAATCAAAATAAAATCAATGCGCTAAACAAAGACTTAGCCAAGACTGAAGCGGTTATCCAGAAATTAGCGAAAGACAAAGAAGGTATTGAAGCGGAACTTTCAAAACCCGAAGTTTACAGCAATCCCGATAAGTTAATGGAAGTGCAGCAACGATTTGAAAAAATAGATGCTCAACTCGAAGAAGAAAATAAAAAGTGGGAGTCGATTGCGTTGGAGATTGAAGAGATTGAGGGGAAGTAGAAAAAGTTGGCAGTAGGCAGACGACAGTAGGCAGGGAGTAGTTGACAAAGATTGAGGATTCAAGATTCAAGGTTGACCTAAATTAAAAGTTAAAAGTTAAAGGTTGAAAGTTAAAGTTTCAGGTTTCAGGTATTACAACCAAGGGCTAAACATCCACACGTCAACAACTAGGTAGTTGGAAGAGTTTGATTAAAGCGAGTGAAAGTAGGCAATGCAATAAAGTAAGATGCGAAGGCATCACTTCCAACCTACAGACATCGTCAACCGCACACGGTTCAAGTCTTGAGTTATATTTTCTATGGTTGACTCCGGTCGCGCACAAGTAGGGCACGTGTTGTATCCATAAAATATTCGCTGATATTTGTAACCTATTGTGATTGACATCTTAATATTGTAATATTTCAAGCGGTAGCCAATCTGAGGATTGATCATGCGCCCACCTGCCACACCTAAAAAAGGATCGGAAGTATAACTGGAGTACGCCCCATCGCGCACAAACCAGGGATGTGCCCAGCCATAAGCCATCTGCAAGAACACTGCGTTCTTATTTTTGTTGCCAATCAAATCCCAGCTTATTAATCCATAAACCGGAAGGGCTTGCCAGTTTTGGTAGGAATCAAAACCCATTCCAATTCCGGTTCGCAATTTTTTTCCTATCGTTATACCATGAACGGTGGCAGCCGTAAAGGTCAACTCCTTTCCCTTACCACAATCGTTGCACCCGACCAAAGATCCCATTTGCAGATTAAAAAAATATTCGATTTTCTTTGACGATTGATACTGATCCTTTCCTGCCTTCTTTTTCTTCAATTTTGGTTTTGGGATCGGGGTATAATGGATAGAGTCGGCATCATAGTTTTGACCTACCGCTTCCATAGCCATTGCAAAGCATGAGATTGCTAAAAACGTAAATTTCATTTTCATGGGTTTACGATTGCAATTTTGCTCAGGAGTTTGATGTTTTTTAATTGCGAATAATCATATTGATATAATCCATCCGTACCAATGACCATAGCGATGTTCTCAATCGGTATCACATCAATCGCATTGATGTTGGGATAGTGCGCTAACTGCCGGGAGGAAATGCTATCCGGATTACTGGCGTCAAATATTTTGAGGCCATCGCTGCCATCGCAGATAAACAGCAGGTTTTGATCAAGCCCAAGTCCGTGAGGATTGGTCATTTGATAGGTCGTATAAAGTGATGGATTTTTTAAATCGGTGATATCAATTAATTGCAGTTCGTTAGTGTTCATGTGGCAGATGTCGCCATTATAAAGGGTAACGTAAGCATAGTGCCCTTTCACCACTACCGGGTCGCAGCTATAGATGTGTTCATACTGACTCAATAGAACTGGCTGATCCGGAGCGGTGAGATCATAGATAGACATTCCCGCACGCGAACCCACAAATAAATTTCGTCCACTTGGAAATAAAGTCTCCGGCCAGGTTAACAGTGTTTGATCCGCCTTTCGCGCTGGCTGAGTTGGGTTGTTGATATCCACCACGGCCATGATGGATCCATCAATGGCATAGAGAAAATTATTGGTAATGGTGAAGCGCGACATCGAACCACTTACACCAGTAGATAGATTCGTGGGAACTGCGATGGTCATATCACTGCTTGCAGCCGTAGTCTGTGACAGGGCTACACCCATAGCATAATAAATCCCTCCCCAGCTTTGCAACTGACTCGGACTACAATCATTTTCCGTTAAGGTTACCGTTCCCGTCTTCTCCCAACTGGTCACAATCCCCTTCACCGGATCAGCATAAAATCCCATGCTATTATAGTTTTTAAAAAAACCTTCTATTCGATTGATCTCTTTGATGGTGGAGAGATTTGAAACATCAAACAAAACAAGATCAACATAACTGTCTGCGTAAAGTGTAGTTCCTAGAATGGCGAGGTCATAATTTCCAGGGATGTTCAAAAAACCTAACGGCTTTGGAGCAGACGGATTGGAATTATCAAAAAGATGAATCCCTTTTCCGATTTCGTTGATGAATAAATTTTTGTCTTTCAAATAAATTTTTCCTGGGGAAGACAGCGCTACCGAGGCGATTAACCCTGTTTCCGCTTTGATAGCTGCCGTTGTTGAATAAACAGGTTGATAACTATAATAAGTGGTTTTCACCTGGCAC
>DAHVFH010000215.1 GCA_027317105.1 Cytophagales bacterium | reverse complement strand
TTACCATCGACAAATGGGCAATCAACAAACGGGTGCCGATGGGATCAATGGGCGGGTGATCATAGGCTCGTTGATCATCAAACATATGTGTGATTTTAGTGACCGGAAAACGGTTCAGCAAATCCAGGAAAACATGTACATGCAGTACTTCATCGGCTACAGTAGTTTCAGCGATGAAGTTCCCTTTGATGCTTCCTTGTTTGTAGAAATCCGCAACCGCCTTGGTGCCGAGCAAGTCAATGCGATCAATGAAACTATTTTAGGGCTCTCCAAAGAGAAAAATAAAGGGCCGCCTGACCCTCCCTCACCACCAGCGGACAGTTCACCGTCAACGGCCAGCCCTCCTTCTGCTCCAGCGGGAGAAGAAGTATCCCAGGAATATAAAAGACGGTTTGGTTATTATCCAAAAGAAGTGCTGGTGGATAAGATCTACTGCACACGGGCTAATCGGGCCAGCCTGAAAGAACTGGACATCGGACTGAGGGCAAAGCCACTGGGCAGACCCAAGGCGGTGCCAACAGGGCACGTAAGCCCGGGGGAGCGCAATCCAATAGAAGGGAAGTTTGGGCAAGCAAAAACAGCCTACGGTATGAACCGGATAAGAACGAGGCTGCAACGCACAAGCGAATCTTGGATTGCCACCATCATTTTGGTACTCAACCTGGTCAAGTTGGCTGGGACGGTACCCCCATTCCTTTTGGGTAAATGGTTGACTTGTTCAGCGCATAATGCTTTCTCCCCGATGACCTCATTCATTAATGAGAGTATACACCGAGTCCGGCACAAACCGGAATTTTCATTTTTCCATTCTTATTCAGCAGGCCCTAAATAGAGCAGCCCTTGAACTTGCAGGAGAACGAGTTTATTTTAAAAATTTATGAGCTCTATCCACTAACATTTTGCGGTCGGATGTTATGGTTGGGTCGCTATAAATGCGGGCTGAAAGTTCGCGAACAACTCCTTTTTTATATCCTAATCTTTCGGCCACCTGTTCGCAAAAATGAATTTCGCTCTTAAAAACTTGCCCATCGCTTTTCATAAGCTGAATGAGGTGGTATAGGTTTTCAAATTTTTGATCTTCGGACAGGGATGACAAATCGCCAATGGGATTTGGCTTTTTCATCATTTCATCAATTTCTTCTTTAGAAAAGCCGTTGGCCTTACCGATCATGTGTATAACTTTGGCTTCTTTTTCGGCTACGGTATTGTCACTGGCAGCTAAGTTGATGAGCATGTTTAGTTGTTCTTTTATCATGATGTTTTAATATTTACCGGGAAAT
Source organism: Cytophagales bacterium (assembly GCA_027317105.1). Classification (GTDB taxonomy): domain Bacteria; phylum Bacteroidota; class Bacteroidia; order Cytophagales; family Cyclobacteriaceae; genus ELB16-189. Next base: position 16,282 of record DAHVFH010000215.1, on the reverse strand, counting down.
TGAATTAATCGAAGCGAAATTTAGTTAAAATCCGTTTATTCCTAAACCTATTAGAAAAAAACTAAATGTCAGGTTAAGCAACTTCCAGCAATACGACCTGTCTTTAGTACAAATAAAGTGAAATTATGAAGAAGTCAACAGTTGGTTTGTTCTTGTTTTGGATATGTTCCCATTCCTTACACGCGCAGCAAACGGAAATCCGCCCGCTAGGCTCATTCAAGGGCATTAAAGTTTCCCAAGCTATTGATGCGTATCTTAAAAAAGGGGATAAGGAAAGTGCTCGAATAGTTATTTCCGGAGGATCAGTGGAAGATGTGATTACCCAAATTGAGGGAAGTTCCCTTAGGATCAAACTGAGGGATGGGAAACATTTTTGGAATAATGTGCATGTTAAGGTTTACGTGACTTATGTTAATTTAGAGAAGATAGCTGCAAGTTCAGCAGCCAGTGTGTTTTCTGAAGGAGAGATAAATGCAGATCATATCGATATCAATGTGTCGAGTGCGGCCAACGTGGAGGTGTCGCTGAATGTCAATTCCGCCATGGTGGATACTTCGAGTGCAGGGGAGGTGGTAGTGGAGGGGAAGTCTAAAAAATTGGAGGTGGAGGCCAGCAGTGCAGGTGAAGTTGATGCTTATCGGTTGGAGAGCGAAACCGTGGTGGCTAGAGTAAGTAGTGGTGGCGAAGCAAAAATTGCCGTCTCAAAGGATTTTGAAGCGCATGCCAGCAGTGGCGGAGATATTCGTTATCGGGGAAACCCCTCTCGCACAAACACACACTCCAGTAGTGGGGGATCAGTGAAAAAATCGAATTAACCATTTTTCACTTTTAAGGTGTTGAGTGTCACCAAGAACGGTTTTGGTTACTCCATCGTTGTACTGCCTTATCTAAATTCTTTGGCTTTTCATTCTAAGCAGGGTTCGCTTTTCGTTGACTTTGTAGATTAATACGAGTACTTTGTCGGCTTACTAAGCTGGTTAAAACCTCGATGGATTCTACTAAAACATTTTTTGGCCACCCTCGCGGGCTTGCTACTTTATTTTTTACGGAGATGTGGGAGCGGTTTAGCTACTATGGAATGCGGGCTTTGCTACTTCTTTTCATGGTGGCCGCGATTGAGGATGGGGGAATGGGACTTGACGAGAAAACGGGCGGAGCCGTGTATGGTTTGTACACGATGTTTGTTTATTTGTTGGCTTTGCCTGGCGGGTGGCTGGCCGATAAATTCTTTGGCTTAAGAAAATCAGTTTTCTATGGGGGCTGTCTAATCACTTTGGGACACTTCTGTCTTGCTTTTCCGTTCACCCAAACATTTTTTATAGGATTGTTATTTATTGTGATGGGCACAGGTCTGCTTAAACCGAACATAAGTAGTCTGGTAGGTGAGCTTTACCCGATTACCGATCAAGCGAAGCGCGATTCTGGTTTTTCAATTTTTTATATGGGGATAAATATTGGGGCCACCATTGCACCGATCATTACCAGTTACCTCGGTGAAAATATCAATTGGCACTATGGTTTTGCGGCAGCCGGTGTGGGCATGTTTCTAGGGGTGATTCAATATAAACTGACGGAGAAAACCTTGGGCACAGCAGGCCTTGAAGCTGCAAAACTCTCTGATCCTGTCCTTCAACAAAAAGTCGAAAAGAACTTTAAGATAGGACTAATGATATTTGGCTTTCTGTTGACGCTGTTCATTTTCCTTTTACTAACAAAGACCATAACAGTTGACCCGGTTGCGGTGGCCAAAATTTCAACGTATGCGATTGGAGGAAGTGTGATCGCTTATTTTTCGTATGTTTTGTTATTTGAGAAATTAGATAAAGATGAAAAGAATAAGATAAAAGTAATAGCGATTTTCTTTTTGGCTTCGGCCATGTTTTATGCCGGGTATGAACAACAAGGCTCATCGCTAAATTTGTTTGCGGCACGATATACCGATCGGTTTATTGGGACTTTTGAATTCCCTGCCGGATGGTTTCAAACGGTGCCTGCTGGAGCGGTCATTATCTTTGTTCCGGTTTTCGCGTGGCTATGGGTGTGGTTGGCCAAACGTAATATTAACCCGTCTACGCCCGTTAAGCTTTCGTTGGGCCTGTTTTTTATGGGGTTAGGCTTTGTGGTGATGATGGGTGCTTCAATGATTATCGTATCCGGCAGCAAAGCATTGCCTGGCTGGCTTATTGCCACTTATATTTTAAATACTTTTGGTGAAATATGTCTTTATCCGATCGGGTTAAGTGCGGTTTCAAAGCTTGCCCCGAAAAGGTTACTGGGTCAGATGATGGGGATTTGGTTCATGTCTCTTGCCTTGGGGAATTTGTCAGCGGGGTTGTTTGGAGGAGAATTTGACGACACGGCTATTACAGCGAATCCTCAACTACTGGTGGATTTATTTTGGGTGATGGTAAAATGGCTAATGATAGTAGCCATTCTTGTATTGTTGATCAGCAAACCGCTTAAAAAATTAATGGGTGATATTCGTTAAATCAAAATTCTTATGGCGCTACTTAAAAACTTCAAACCGTATATTGCACCAGGGGAAAACATTGCAGAGTTCACCATAAAGTCTGTTTTGCTGGGTTGCTTCTTCGGAGTTGTCTTTGGCTGTTCCACCACCTATCTCGCTATTAAAGCAGGCTTGACGGTAACGGCTTCGATTCCCATTGCCGTGATTGCGATCACGCTGGGAAGAAGGCTTTTCAAGACTACGATATTAGAAAACAATATTATTCAAACGACTGGTTCTGCGGGTGAATCGATAGCCGCAGGGGTGGCGTTTACCTTGCCCGGATTTTTATTTTTATCAGCCGATGAAAACGGAGTCATCAACAGTGCCAATTACTTCAATTACTTCACTATTTTTTCCCTTGCTGCTTTGGGCGGGATGTTAGGCACCATGATGATGATTCCATTGCGCAAATCACTGATTGTAAATGAACATGATTCTCTTCCTTATCCTGAGGGAACAGCATGTGCTTCGGTATTACAAGCCGGAGAAAAGGGGGGCGTTTTTGCAATGACCGCTTTTGTGGGAATGGGTGTTGCTTTTGCTTATGCCATGTTGCAGAAAGTTTTCCATGTAATAGCTGAAACCCCAACCTTTATAACTCGCCAAGCTAATAAATTCTGGCCTTCGGCAACGATCAATGGAGAAATCACTCCGGAGTATTTAGGCGTGGGTTACATCATCGGCCCGAAAATTTCTGGCGTGCTAGTGGCGGGTTCGGTATTGGCATGGTGGGCGCTTATTCCTTTACTCGCAACACTCGTCCCTTCGGAACAAATCGCTCACCAATTGGTGACCCTTGGCTATCTGAAAGATGTGGCTACAGCAGGCGGCCGAGGAGATTGGGATCCTGTTGAAAAGACTTTTGCTAATCCTTCTTCGGCCATCTATTTTGCTTATATCCGCCAAATTGGAGCTGGTGCGGTGGCCGCTGGAGGGCTTATCACTTTGCTTAAGACAATTCCTACTATCGTCAGCTCATTTCGAGAGAGTATGGGTTCGTTAAAAGAGAAAGGGGAATCTGGTGTTTTAAGGACTGAACGTGATCTTTCGTTTAAAGTCGTAATCATCGGAAGTATTTTATTGGTTGTTATTATTGCTATTCTCCCAAAAATCCCCGGTGATAGCATCGTTCAAAAGATGTTGCTTGGAGTTTTAATAATTATTTTTGGTTTCTTTTTCGTTACTGTTGCCAGCCGTATCGTTGGTTTGGTTGGCACAAGCAATAGCCCAATCAGTGGAATGACCATTGCGACTTTGATGGGGACGTGTTTGATCTTTACGGCTGTGGGTTGGACGGGAAAAATGTACGAACCCATGGCGTTGGTGGTAGGTGGGATCATTTGTATTGCTGCGGCTAATGCAGGCGGAACCTCCCAAGATTTGAAGACTGGCTTTTTAGTCGGGGCCACACCAAAATACCAACAGTTGGCCCTTTTTATTGGAGCTTTGGTATCGTCATTGGCCATCGGCATTATCATAAAAGTGCTAGACACCCCTACGCAAGACTTGATTGATCAAGGTTTTACGCATGCCATTGGTAGTACAAAATACCCTGCACCACAGGCAACCCTAATGGCCACGTTGACTAAAGGAATTCTATCCTTTAATTTAGATTGGCAATATGTGATGGTTGGTTTTTTTATTTCAATTACGCTGGAGCTTTGCGGGATAAAAGCCTTGGCGTTTGCGATCGGTTTGTATTTGCCATTAGCCACGACACTTCCCATTTTCATCGGTGGAGCGGTTAAGGGTTTTATCAATTGGCGAACGGAGCGGAAAAATGAAAAGGTAGAAGAGGACGAGTTGGGAAGAGGTAATCTTTTTGCCACCGGCTTGATAGCCGGAGGGGCAATTTCCGGGGTAGTGGTAGCCGTACTCTCTGTATTTTATTACGAATCACTTCAATCCATAAGTTTGGAACATGGACTCACTAAATTACTAAGCGTAAATGGCTACTCTATTTTTGGGGTTCTTTGTTTTGCTGCGATGGCTTTTATCTTGGGGAGAACAGCTGTTAAAAAAGACCTAGGTTAGGGCCTTTCTAAAAGCGTCAATTTTGGCATCCAGTTCGCTATTTATTTTTTCAAAATCAGACTTTGTTACGAGTTTACCCTTGATGCTCACATAGAATTTTATCTTTGGTTCTGTGCCCGAAGGGCGAACAGAAATTTTACTTCCCTGTTCCGTATAAAATTGGAGAACATCAGATTTTGGTAAACTGATAGTTTCGGTCTTTCCGGAAGTCAGTTTTTTCTCAATACTTGTTTTGTAATCGAGGAAGCGAATAATTTTCTCCCCGGCAAGTTCTTGAGGGGGATCGATTCTAAATTTTTCCATCATTGCTTTTATCTGTTGCTCCCCATCTGCTCCTTTTCGGACGAGGTTAATTAGTCCTTCTTTATAAAAACTATTTTCGATGTACATCTTCAGAAGCCAATCATACAAAGTTTCGCCATCCTCCTTCGCTGCCGCAGCCATGGCGGCAAAAAAAACACATGCACTTACGGCATCCTTGTCGCGAACGAAATCCCCAACCATGTAGCCATAACTTTCTTCACCGGCTGCAATAAACTTTTTCTTTCCTTCCAATTGACCCATCAACTCGGCAATGTATTTGAATCCGGTAAGAGTATTGTGGCACTCCACGCCAAAGTGTTGGGCCATGTCATCGACCAACTCAGTCGTAACAATGGTCTTCACGATATAGGCATCCTTTTTGTCTTTGAGGTTGTTCAGGATGAACCACATCATCAGACTGAAAGCCTGATTTCCATTGAGAAGAAAAAACTCACCTTTATCATTTTTAATTCCAAAGCCAACCCGATCCGTGTCCGGGTCGGTGGCCATAACCAAATCGGCATTAAGTTCCTTAGCCTTTTTCAAAGCAAGTTCCATCGCAGCTTTTTCTTCTGGATTTGGTGATTGAACCGTAGGAAAATTGCCGTCAGGAATCCGTTGCTCTTCAATAATATTAATGTTTTCGAAGCCCAGTCTTTTCAGGCATTCGGGTACCATCGTAATTCCTGCTCCATGAAGACTGGAATAAACCAAAGAGATCTTTTTTTGTTTGATGATGCTTTCTTTTCTGGGAATCCGCGCGAGAACCTCTTTATAGTAAGCTTCTTCTACTTCTGGCTCTATGGTTTTAATTTTGGAGGGATCGGCAACAAATTTCACCTTATCAAAACCTGAGATGGCGTTTACTTCTTTGATCACGTTGTTGTCATGTGGAGGCACTAATTGGGCGCCATCATTCCAATAGGCCTTGTAACCGTTGTATTCTTTTGGGTTATGAGAAGCCGTAACGACAACGCCCGAGTCACATTTTAAATGACGGATGGCAAATGAAAGAAGTGGGGTAGGGCGAAGGTCGGGAAACAAATGGACAATGATGCCATTGGCGGAAAACACATTGGCAGTGACCTGCGCAAAATACTTGCTGTCGTTTCTGCTATCGTGGGCAATGGCTACTTGAATTTGTTTGGCAGGGAACGATTTCTTCAGGTAGTTGGCCAATCCTTGTGTCGCTGCTCCGACCGTGTACTGGTTCATGCAATTGGCGCCCACACCCATGATGCCGCGTAATCCTCCCGTGCCAAATTCAAGGTCTTTATAAAAACTGTCTATGAGTTCTTTGGTGTCTGCATTGGCGAGCAATTTCTTTACCTGTTCTTTGCTTGCTTCGTCAATGTTGCTGTTGAGCCAATGGTTTGCTTTGGCAGTTGCCATTTCTAAAAGTGAGGACATAATTAGGCTGTAATTTTGAATGGATTTCGGATCGTAAGGGTATTTTCTATCACGAGGCCGTCTTGCATATCTTCGGAGTAAACAATGTTACAATGAGAAACCATTGCGGTAGCAATTATGATAGAGTCCCAAGAACTTAATTGATATAGAGTAGAGATATCAAAACTCTTTAAAAGAATTTCAGGGGTGATAACCACGGTTTGGAAACGACTCAGAAGCTTTCTTGCGAAATCAAATGTAGTTGCTTTATCAAGTTTTATTTTCTTTAAACAAACACTAATGTTTTCAGCGACAACCTGAGTGCTGATCAAAAATTCGGGTGATAATAAATTCTCCACCTTTTGTTTTTTAATCGCTGAACTTTTGTCAATAAGATAGAGCAAGATATTACTATCAACAAAAATCCTATCGGTCATATAATTCTTCTCTGTTGTAAGTTAAGTTGCTCAGGTCAACATTAAACTTAGAGAACTCTTCCCGTAATGACTTTCTCCAGGTTTCTAGATCAATTGGTTTTCCCATTTCACCGGTTTCTTTTTCAGAAGGTAAAACAATCACATCCATTTCCTCCGCCTTAAAATCATCTGGAAGATCGACCCTAAGTTGCCGTCCTGTTCTTTTTACTTTTTTTATTCTTACCGCTTCCATAGTTCAAAGTTACAAATTACCCCTTAATTCCTGTTCTAATTCTATCGCCTCAAATAAGGCTTTGAAATTCCCTTTGCCAAATGATTTTGCTCCGTTTCGCTCGATGATTTCAAAAAATAATGTAGGGCGATCTTGCACCGGTTTGGAAAAAATCTGAAGCAAATACCCTTCTTCATCACGATCGATAAGGATGTTTAGTTTTTGTAATTCCTTCCAGTCTTCATTGATATGCCCCACACGTTGCTTTACATCTTCATAATAAACTTCAGGCACACGCAAAAATTCAACACCTCTGTTTTTTAATTCACTAACGGTTTTAATGATGTCATCGGTGGCAATGGCGATATGTTGAACACCAGGGCTGTGATAAAAATCTAAATATTCTTCAATTTGGGATTTCTTTTTGCCACTCGCAGGTTCGTTGATTGGAAATTTAATGTACCCATTTCCGTTTGAAACCACTTTACTCATCAATGAACTGTATTCCGTTGAAATGTCTTTATCGTCAAAAGTGATGAGCAATTTAAATCCCATTACGTCTTCGTAGTACTTCACCCATCGATTCATTTGCCCTAACTCTACATTGCCCACGCAATGATCTACGTGTTTTAATCCGATAGGTGTAGGTTTGAATTTATTGGTCACGGGTTTGTAGCCCGGTAGAAACAAGCCTTTATAATTTTTCCGCTCCACAAACGTGTGAATGGTTTCACCGTACGTTTTGATGGATGAAAGAACGACTTCGCCCAATTCGTCTTTTAACGTTTTGGGTTCAACAGCGACTTCTGCACCACGAAGTATGGTTTCCTGAAAAGATTTTGTGGCATCGTCCACCCAAAGGCCTAGTACTTTCACCCCATCGCCATGTTTCACAACGTGATGGCTAATCTCAGAATCGGGAACTAGGGAAGTGGTGAGCACAAACCGGATTTTATTTTGCTGAAGCACATAAGAGGCGCGATCGCGAACCCCTGTTTCGGGGCCCGCATAGGCGATTAGTTCGAAGCCAAAACAATGTTGGTAATACAAGGCGGCCTGCTTGGCGTTGCCCACATAAAATTCAATGTGGTCGGTGCCATTGATGGGTAAGAAATCCGTTGCCATTTTTGTTATTTTAACTTGACAAATTTAATCATTCTACCTATTAAATTTTTAAAATCAAGTGCTTTTCATAATCTTGGAAAAAATTCTGATTATGGATACGAAAGCATTGGATAAGGCCATTCAGCAGATCGCAATCAAGCGAAATGAATTAAAGAAAATAGACTATAGCAATCCGAAATATGACGATCTAGAGGAAGAATTGCACGATATGGAAGACGCCTTACACGTAAAATATGGGGACTACCTGGAGGAAGCCCTCCAAGTCGTTCATGATAAACTTTCCCCAGAAACCGATGTGTTGTTCCCGGCTGCCTACATCGCAAAAAAATATGAGATTGGGCCTAACAATGAGTTCTCTGTGGCTGGTACAGAAGGTGTTTTTGTAGAGGTAGATTCTATTCCGGGCAAGGATACTAAATTAGTGATCGTGCCCAATCCGCTTCGGATTATTTTGAATGTGGGAAAGGATAAACAGGAGGTGGTTTGGAGTGAAGCGTGACGCATAGATACTTGTAGCTGCATTCTCTATCACAGGATTGGGATACCAAAATGGATGCCTGATTATGTGTAGAAGCTCGCAATTAGTTGAACCCTAATTTTCTTCTTACTTTTTCAATGACTGTGGTGGCAATTGCCGTAGCCTTTTCTTCGCAGCGATTTAATATTTTATCTAATTCGTCACTGTTCATAAAATGATTGTATGCCTCCCTTTCTTTTGAAAATTTCTGAATGATCAATTCATACAACTCTTGTTTGGCATGTCCATAGCCAAAATTGCCAGCTAAGTATTTTTGGCGGAGCGATTCTGTTTGTTCTGGAGTGGCCACCAATTTATAGATAGCAAACACATTATCTTGATCCGGATTTTTGGGTGCTTCCACAGGGGTACTGTCAGTAACAATCGTCTTTATTTGTTTGAGAAGTTCTTTATCGGGAAGGAAGATGTCAATGATGTTGCCGTATGATTTACTCATCTTCTGTCCATCCGTTCCGGGGATGGTCATCGTATCTTCTTCAATTTTAGCCTCTGGCACAACAAACGTTTCGCCATAAAGATTGTTGAAGGTAGTAGCAATGTCGCGTGCCATCTCCAGGTGTTGTTTTTGATCTTTGCCTACGGGCACATAATGAGCGTCATACAAAATAATATCGGCTGTCATTAACACCGGGTAGGTGAACAATCCTGCATTTACATCCGCCAGTTTCTCTGACTTGTCTTTAAACGAATGGGCGTTGGCGAGCATCGGGTAGGGGGTAATGCAATTGAGGCACCAGGTGAGTTCACACACTATCGGTATCCGACTTTGGCGATAAAGCAAATTCTTTTCTGTATCAAAGCCAAAAGCTAGCCAGGCGGCAGCTACAGCACGAACATTTTGCTCACGTACTTTGGCATCTTTGATGGAGATAAGCGAATGAAGATCAGCAATAAAAAAAAGGGATTCATTGCCGGGCAGTTTGGAAAGTTTGATCGCGGGAATAATGGCTCCTAATAAATTGCCGAGGTGCGGACGTCCACTGCTTTGTATTCCGGTTAATATTCTTGACATAAATTAATTCAAAATTGAAAATTACATATTCAAATTGAATTCAAGATTATAAATTTCAAATTCAAAATTGAAACAGGGCAATCCCAACCACTTATTCGTAAGGGGTGCCAACCAAACAGGATTAAATTTTGTAATTTTGATCCCGATATTTTTTCGGAATTAAATTTTGAATGATGAAGAACCTGTTGGTTTTCTTTTTAGTGATAAGTGAGGTAGCTTTTGGCCAGCTGGCCGAACCCCTATTTTTCAGAGAGAAGTTGCACGATTTCGGTAACATTAAAGAGGCGGATGGGCCTGCCGTTTTTGAATTTGTGGTGACGAATAAGACGACCCGACCGATAAAGATACTTTCGGTAAAAGCTTCTTGCGGGTGTACTACTCCCGGCTGGACGAAAGATCCTATAGCCTCCGGTGCTTCCGGGTTTGTAAAGGCCAGTTTTGACCCAAAAGGCAGGCCTGGCTATTTTAATAAAACGCTTTCTGTGACAACGGATTGGGACGGGAGTGCCTTGGTGCTCCAGATAAAAGGAAATGTGGTGAATCCCTCAACAGAAAATGATCCCGCCTCTTTTTCTGTTGCCAAAGGCAATCTTCATTTTAAAGCAAATTCCTTCAACTTGGACAAGGTATTTATCAATCGTGAATCGGAACCAGTTTCTTTTTTGATGAGAAACCCCACAAAAGATTCGATTCATTTCTTAGGGTTCATTGGCCCGAATTATATTAATGTGACCACGCCAAAAGTAATTGCCCCGTTTTCGGTTGCTTCTATCAAAGTGCTTTTTGACGGTAGGATGAAAGGGCAATACGGATTCACTTCAGAAAATGTAGAACTTAAAACAGATGACAAAGAAATGCCTGAAAAGTCCTTTTCAGTTTATGCCACCGTTGAAGAATACTTTCCCAAGTTATCGGATAGCGAGTTAGCCAATGCACCTGTTCTGGCCTTGTCAGCAAATGTTGTTAAGTTTGGCAATGTAAAGGCAGGAACCATTCTGGAGCGTGAAATAAAGCTTACTAATACCGGAAAAAGTGATTTAACTATCCGCCATGCACAGACCAATTGCTCTTGCCTCACCATTATCCCAGGCCATCGAGTTTTGAAACCAGGGGAGGACACTTCCATAAAAATTTCGCTGAATACTACCGGCCGCACCGGCCCACAAAATAAGTCAGTGACTATCTATTCCACCGACCCGCAAAATCCAGTACAAAGGATAACGTTTACGGCTGGTGTGGTAAATTGATCTGCATAGTTGACGTCACCATTTCACCATTTCTTTGATTACCAAAAGGTTGAAAGGAAAATTATTATTTTGGATGTTTTTTTTGACCGACAACGCGAATGAATAGTTGTCTCCGTCATTGTTGTAGCCGGATAAGGAAGTCCCTTTTACTCTTTTCAAAAATAAACTGATTGAGATGCTCAAGGAAAAATATGGATCGGTAGCGTTGGTTGCGGGAGCATCCGAAGGGCTTGGGGCGGCTTACGCTAAGGCATTGGCGCAAGAAGGATTTGATCTGGTTTTAGTTGCTAGACGGGAGGAACCCTTAAAAAAAATAGCGGATGAAACCCATCAAAAATATGGAGTCAATGTGATTTGTGTGCCTTGCGATTTGAGCCAACCAAATGCGATGGAGCAGCTTCTTGATAAGTTGGGTTCTATTGAAATTCACTTCTTGGTCTATAACGCAGCCATGTCTCACATCGGCCCATTTCTAGATCTTCCGGCCAACAACCAAATAGAAATGGCAACTACCAATATGGTCACCCCTTTAAAAATGGTTCATCATTTTGGTGAAAAAATGATGACGAAGGGCAAAGGGGGCATTGTGTTGATGACTTCTCTTGCCGCTTTTCAAGGCTCTCCGTTTATTGCCACCTATGCTGCTACAAAGTCCTTCTTGCTTTCGCTTGCCGAGGGTCTATGGTTTGAATGGAAAGCTAACGGTGTTGACGTAATAGGTTGTTGCGCGGGGGCAACGGCCACACCGAATTACGTTAAATCAAACCCAACAAAGTTTAAATTTTTTCAACCACAAGTACAATCCCCGGAAGAAGTAGTGGATGAGTGCTTAAAAAAAATGGGAAAAGTCCCCTCATGCATTACAGGAAGAGGCAACCGCCTAGCCTCTTTTTTTATGCGGAAAATATTTTCTAAGAAGATGGCGGTGAGCATTATGGGCAATGCTACCAAGAAGATGTATGGAAATAATTGGTAGAATACTTTTCTCTTATCTCTCGTGTTGTATCCTTACAAGCCGTTGATTCCTCGGCTTGTGTCCACACAAGCCGAAATGATCATTTTTACTATAGCAGTTGCCGCTGATGTGTGAGATGATAAGTGGCCAATGAAGCCACAGCCCACGTTGGGGGCTATGGGTTTGTAACGTAATACGTATATTTAAATGATGACACAGTTTTTGATTTAGTGCCATCTTTCAAGGGAGTATAGTCTTCAGTTTGCTACCGGAAAATTATGACTTTTGATTTTGATCGCGACCCTGGTTTGGATTTAGTAGATTTCGATACTTATTACAATCCCTTGTTGGAAAATTCGCGCAGACTTGATTCCGATTAGTTGATTTTGGCTTGAACTTTAACTGCACAAATAGGTGAAACCATATAAAATAGCTCCCATTAAAGTCCCACGTTTCGAAGAGGCCGCTGGTTTTTATACCACCGTCACGCGTTCTGAGGCTATGAAAAAAATCAAATCAAAAAATACAAAACCAGAAATCATCTTGAGAAAAGCGCTATGGTCAAAAGGTTATCGTTTTCGAACGCACGTCAGTATTCTTCCCGGAAAGCCGGACATCGTCATTGCAAAATATAGACTTGCCATTTTTGTGGATGGTGAATTTTGGCACGGCCATCGGTGGGATGAGAAAAAAGAAAAGATCAAATCAAACCGAGGCTTTTGGATCCCAAAAATAGAACGCAATATTCAGCGTGATGATGAGGTAAACGAGCAATTAGATGCGCTTGGTTGGACAGTCATTCGTTTTTGGCAACACAAAATCGTAAATGACCTTCGTGGTTCTGTGCTAGTGGTGGAAGCGTTGGCGCATACGCCACCGCTCAAAAGAAACCACTTTGAACCGGACAGAGATTTTAGCACCTTTACCCATTAACATCTAAAGAAAAAATCGATGAAAAAATTACTTTGGCTCTTATTACTAACAGCGGCTTGCGCTCCTGCCAAAAAAGAAAATCAGGAACAGGATTCTTCAGTCCCAGCAAGTGAAGAGGGAACTCCTATGCCGGCTCTATCAGAAACGCAAAAGGCAGAAGGATGGAAACTTTTATTCGATGGTAAAAGTCTCAATGGTTGGATTCCTTTTAAAGGCCGGAAGAATAATACCTGGGAAGCAAAGGATGGCACCCTTCATTGCAAGGCTCTCAACGAAAGCGTGAAAGGCGATGGCGATGAGCGCTCAGACATTATGACGGCTGATGAGTTTGAGAATTTTGAACTAAGCTTTGATTGGAAAATTTCGCCCGAAGGAAACAGCGGCATTATGTTCAGGGTTACCGAAGAATTTGAGCAACCGTATTATTCTGGCCCCGAATATCAAATTAAAGATGATTTGGGTTACCCCGAAGAACCCAAGGAATTGAAAGAGTCAGGTGCTAATTATGGTATGCATGGGCCTACTCCGAAAACACTTAAACCCGTGGGGGAATGGAATAATGCCAAGATTTTGGTGAACGGAAAGCATGTTGAACATTGGCTAAACGGGCAGAAAATAGTAGAGTATGAGTTGAACTCGCCTGATTGGATTAAACGCAAAGAGGGAAGCAAATGGAAGGATGCAAAAGGGTATGGCATGGCACCAAAAGGCCATATTGATTTGCAAGATCATGGTCACGAGGTGTGGTTTAAGAATTTGATGATCAAAAAGCTTTAGGAAATCGCACAAAATCGTGAGTTAAATTGGTTAAACGAGGTATGCCGGGTGCTTATATAAAATTCAATTTTCGGATAACGATCAACGAATAACGAACCCGATGTGCGGCATCACCGGAATATTTGCATTTAACCTCGTTGGCAAGTTTAATCTTGTCAACATTGCTGCTGCTACGAAGGCATTGGAGCAACGCGGCCCAGACAACCAGGCAATTTACCATGATGAGTTTGTCGGTCTCGGCCACCGCAGGTTAAGTATTATCGATACAAGTGCCATTGCCAATCAACCCATGTGGGATGAGGCCAAACGCTATTGCATTATTTTCAATGGAGAGATTTTTAATTTTTTAGAACTTAAGAAAGAACTTCAACAAAAGGGTGTCACATCCTTTTTTTCCGATTCAGACACTGAAGTTTTGCTTAAACTTTTCATCCTGGAAAATGAAAAATGCTTGAATAAGCTCAATGGCTTTTTTGCTTTTTGTATTTATGATAAACAAGAGCAGAGCTTCTTTGTAGCCCGCGATCGCTTTGGCGAAAAGCCTTTGCTTTATCAATTTGATGAAGACAAGTTTCTGTTTGCCTCGGAGATGAAATCAATTTTGGCCTACGGCATCGAAAAGGAAATTGACTATAATTCACTACATACCTATTTACAACTAAACTATATTCCTGCTCCTCAATCAATTTTTAAGAATGTAAAGAAGCTGTTGCCTGGGCATTATATGGAAATCCACCGTCATCAGTCCATCGTCCACCGTTATTACTCAATTAATGTTGATAGTGAACAGTCGACAGTCGACAGCCGACAGTGGACTTACGATAACGCAAAACAACAATTCAAAACACTACTTGAAGCCTCTGTGCAACGCAGATTGATTGCTGATGTGCCATTGGGTTCATTTTTAAGTGGAGGAATTGATTCATCGGTGGTGACCGGATTAGCCTCAAGGCACAAGCCCAATCTCCACACTTTTTCCATTGGTTTTCGCGATGAGAAGTTTTTTGATGAAACCAGCTATGCGCGATTGGTGGCCAATCATTTTAAAACGGAACATACGGTTTTCTCTTTGTCTAATAATGATCTCTACGAACATGTTCATGACATTCTCGATTACATCGATGAGCCCTTTGCCGATTCTTCCGCCATCAATGTTTTTATTTTAAGTAAAGAGACCCGTAAACATGCTATCGTTGCGCTTTCGGGCGATGGTGCTGATGAGCTTTTGGCCGGCTACAATAAACATGCGGCTTTCTATCGCGCCATCCATCCCGGTTGGAAAGAAAAGCTCACTTCGGCTTTGTTGCCTTTGTGGAAAACGTTCCCTCAATCGCGAAATAGTTTTCTTGGAAACAAAGCCCGGCAGTTGCAACGGTTTGCCGAGGGGAAGAAACTTTCTTCCAGTGAAAGATATTGGCAGTGGGCGGGATATGCCAACGAAGAGAAAGCGTATCAACTGTTTTCTGAGCAATCGAAAAACAATTTTGATAAACAAGAATTTGAATCCTTTAAGGCTGAGTTATTGAAGGCCATTCCTGAAAAAGAAAAGATTAATGATGTGTTGCTCACGGACATGAATTTGGTTTTGCCCAACGACATGCTCATGAAAGTCGATTTGATGAGTATGGCCAATGGGTTGGAGGTGCGCTCACCTTTTTTGGATTTCGAATTGGTGAATTTCGCTTTTACTTTGCCCGATGAATTCAAAATCAACCCGGTCATCCGCAAGCGAATTGTGCAAGACGCCTTTAAAGATTTTCTCCCCAAAGAATTATACAACCGCCCCAAGAAGGGATTTGAAGTTCCGTTACTAAAATGGCTTCGAAAAGAAATGAAATCGTTGATTGAAGATGATTTGCTTTCAGAGAGATTTATTAGGGATCAAAATATCTTTGAGTATTCAACGATCAACCAGCTTAAAAAGCAATTATTTTCGTCCAATCCTGGTGACGTGCATGCACGGATCTGGGGATTGATTGTTTTTCAATGGTGGTGGAAAAAATATGTTAATAGTTAGTAGTTATTCGTTAATCGATTTACACCTAATGGTTTCTTGTATGAAGAAATTCGTTTTCCTGCTATTTCTACTTTCCTGCGCTGCTCCGCAAAAGGATGAAGAAGGGATGCTGGCCGTCAATGGTACAAGCTTATTTTATCATGCAATAGGAGATGGAGAACCGGTGTTCGTCATTCACGGTGGCCCAGTACTTGACCAATCCTACATGATCGATCATTTCAAAGAACTCGCTAAGCATCACCGCCTTATTTTCTTCGATCAACGCGCTTGTGGAAGATCGGCAGCAGAGATAGATACTTCTTCCATGACGATTAAGAATTTAGTTGAAGATATCGAAGGCCTTCGGCAGCGACTCGGATTGGATAAGATACATGTGCTGGGTCATTCGTGGGGCGGTATGTTAGCAGCTCAATATGCGATTGAGTATCCGTTGAAAGTGAAAAGCCTTGTTTTATGCGATGCCATGCCGCCTTCGTTCCGGTTGTGGAGTGAGGAAGAGACTGAACTTGCAAAAAGAACTACCTTTTACGATAGCTTGCTGGGAGAACAGATCAAAGCGCAGGAAGGTTTTAAAAATCAGGAAGTATCTTGGGTAGACTCTTTGATGAAAGTCGCTTTCAAAACTCAATTTTATGATACCACCAAACTGGCGGGTGTATTTCAAAATTACATTGTAGTCATGCCGCGATTTTAAATTCAGTCTGAACAAGATTGACGACTTCTCCCCATTGTTTGTTCATTTTAGTAACCCGCAACTGGAGCATGTTTTGCGCGCCCGTTTTAGTCCACCGC
>DAHVFH010000213.1 GCA_027317105.1 Cytophagales bacterium | reverse complement strand
GCAACGTGACCTCACTAAAATTCAGATGGATATGTTTGCCGCTACAAAGGGGGGTGTTTTTGAAAGTCCCGAAAAATCCCCGTAATTTTAAGATGAAACCATTTTTTAAACAGTTTTTTAAATTAGGCGGATGCCAGTATTTTTTAATTATCGTAATACCTTTCATTCAATAACCTCCAGGTCAGTCCCCGAAATTACTTTGCCGGAATACCGAGAAGTGATCTCTTTCAATAGCATTTCTTCTGTGGAGTCCCAGATTAATTGATGAACTAACACCAGAAGGACAGGCTTTACTTTGTTGGCAATCTCCGCCAGTTGCGAACTGGAGGTGTGGAAATTTTTATGATAATTTTTCCAAGCATCAGAACGCCTCGACCAACCGTCTTCCGAATACACCTCATGAATCAAGATGTCACATCCTTTGCTCATGGCTATCAACTTCTCATTGAATGTACAATCCCCTGACACCACGATGGTTTTGTTTGGCGTTATAAATTTATATCCATAAGCTTCCGGCCAGTTTCCATGAGGCACACTAAACGCGAAGACCGTCACCAGTTCATCTTTGTAAATTAAGCCTTCTTCAATCTCTGTCACCTCCGTTTTATAAGCAAGAGAGTCTCCTTTCTCCAATCCAAAAACCCGAATATTGAAATCAGGAGCATAGGCCTTTACAATATGTTCATTAAGATTTTTTGTTCCCTTTGGTCCAAAGACTTTTAGCGGCCCCTTACGTTTGAGGACGGCAGGAGTCAAAAGAAAGTCTGCATAACCAGCGGTATGATCAGAATGAAGGTGGGTGATGAAAAGTTTGTTTAACAAAACAGGATTGAGACCTTTCACTCCTTTTCGGTAAGCAGCAGCAGCCCTTCGCACCACACCCGGACCACAGTCAATAATATAAGAAGTGCTGTCAACCACGATCGCCACCGAAGGCCCAAACCGATCCGGATCAGGATTGGGTGTACCGGTTCCTAGCAACACCACTTGGGTCTTATGGTTTTGGCAAAAAGTATTAAAAGGAGTAGAAATCAAAAAGTAGAGAAAAATGAATATTCTAAAAGTCATTGGTTTTCTTTAATAGAATCATAATTCATTTGCTTGCCGCAAAACTTATCTCATTTATCAATTTCCTTTTATCCAGCCACCATCCACGGCCAAAGATTGACCGGTAATATAACTGGCTCTTTCACTGACTAAAAATGCAGCCGCAGCCGCAAATTCCGTTGGCGAGCCAAAACGTTTCATTGGAATTGTTTCTATCACTTCGCTTACCTTTGGATTGACTTCAACAAGATGAGCAAGCCGATTCGTGTTGGTATATCCCGGCATCAAATTATTGACGGTAATGCCCAATGCTGCTACCTCGTTCGACAAGCTTTTCACCAAGCCAACTAAACTTGTGCGCACCGCGTTGGATGAAATCAAGTTATCCACCGGTTGCTTTACCGTAATGGAAGTAATGGTCAGAATCCGACCCCATCCTTTCTTCTTCATGCCCGGCAAAACTTGCAGAATGATATCGACCGCACTCAGAAACATTAAATTATAGAGCTGTTTCCAATCTTCTAAATTGAACTTTTCAAATCCTCCTGCCGCAGGACCACCGGTGTTCGTGACTAAAATTTCAATGTCGCCAAAGGCGTGGACACTTTGTTCAACCAAACGCTTACGTTGCGCCTCATCGGTAATGTCGCAAACGAACGCTTTGACATTGCCAGGAGAAATAGACTGTATTGCTGCTTCTGTTTCATGTAACGCTTTTGCATCCGTGCCGCAAATAATGACCCGCGCACCTTCTTTAGCCAGTTCGATCGCCACAGCTTTTCCCAACCCTTTGCTGGAAGCTAAGACCAACGCCACTTTATCTTTTATACCTAAATCCATTCTTTTTCAGTATTAAAATATTTGGCTATTACTTGCGCAAATAATTATCCGAACCATCAATCCAATCCTGCCGAGGCGGGGAGAACGTATCCGTTTCTTTAACCTTGCCAATCATTAGCGCCTTGTGCGGTCGGTTCCCTTTAATAATGAAAGTATCACCCGGCATCAAGTCGGTATAATTTTCCTCATTGTTGTCAAACCAAAAGCGAATCTTACCCTCTTGAACCTCTGTAATTTGTTCATTCTCGTGGGAATGCCAAGGCACGACAAATCCATCTTCAAATTCCATTCTGGCAATCATTACTTTGTCTCCGTAAATAAATTTTCTTTTCATCTTCGGATTTACTTGCTCAGATTTTACATTATCCCAATTGATTTTATTCATGATTAATTATATTTTGCTTCAATAATTGTTTCTGAAACGGCTCGAACCAACACAACTCCCAGCGATTTTCAAAGGGAATGATACAAATATTTCATCGTTTATTTTTCTTCGAATGTAAAGCCTTGTTTTAAACTTTCCTAAGTGCATCCTATCCTTCTTAAAAGAAGGGCCTCAAAGGAAACAAAACTTGACCCACTCACCCGAGTTTCATATCTTCGTTCACTTTTAAAAGCCATTGAAATGACCCTACTATTACGAGCAATTCGTCTACGACCCGTTAATGGACCTGGCAAATTTTTGATTTCTGCCGCAGGGGAAATTACGTTGGTTATGATTGGAATCCTCTTGGCCATGCAAGTCAACAACTGGAATGAAGAACGCAAAGCACAGCGGGAAGAACAGGCATTTTTGAAAGCCATTAAAAAAGAGATGGCTGATAATTTATCCCAGCTCAAGAGCACCATATCCTACAATGAACGATCAAAAGATGCCGCTTTTAAGCTGTTACAAATTTATAGCGGCAACTATACTGAATTCAGGCATTCTGTTTTGGATTCTTTACTTGCCGAAGTGCAGTGGACCTGGACTTTTGATCCCGAATTAAGTATTTTAAACTCCATCAAAGCAAATGGAAAAATTAGTATCATTCAAAATCTAGTCATTCAATCTTTTCTATCCTCATTTGAAGAAGCTACCAAAGATTCGGAAGAAGAGAGCTTAATTACCCGATCACTCATTATAGACAAATACGTCATGTTAGTGAGCCGATACATCAGTGTAAATACACGGGGAAAATATCTTGGATACACCCTTCCGAAGACCAAATTTCAAGCTGACTATCATGGCCTTTTTAATGACCGCGGGGCGGAGAGCATTTTATCCTACATCTACATCTGGAGAGTCGATGAATTGGAAGAATTAAAAAATCTTCAACAGAAGTTGATTGAAAACTTAGCCGTTGTTGAAAAGGAGATTAGATAAGTTTTACTCTTGTTTCTTCAGCGTGGTGGAGTGGAGTAGCTTTATCTTCCACGTTTTATCTTCTTTCACAAGCAATGCACTTTCAAGCCATTTCTTATGAATCTCTTCTCCGTTGACAATCATGTCTGCAGTATTGTAATACGCTACCCAGGCCGAGTTTCCGTTTATCTCGGTACGAATAAAATCCAAATGATTGGTGCGGCTGAAGCTCGTACCTTTTAAATTATCTACCTTTTGTGCGAGCGTGTCCAAGTTCCAGACGACACCACTCTCCAGCACCATCAAGTCTTTGGCTGAAAAAGCTTTGATCCCGTCTATGTCAAGAGCAGCGAGTGCATCAAAAAGCTTGACCAGCGATTGGTTCACTTTTGTTTGTTCGGCATTTTGTCCGCTCGCGTGGAGGCTGCCAATAAAAAGTATTGCAAAAAATATCTTGTTCATGAGATGGATCGGTCAAGGGGCATCAGTGAGCTAGTCGTGAAGATAAAGATACTCAATCAAATGAATTGTCGATTATTGAAAATGTTGTGCCAAAAGTTTGTCCTTTTTTGGGTGGTTGGTTGTACCTGTTGTAACCTTTGAGTTTTAAGGCCTCTTCATCTTTTACTCAATTCAACTTTTAACTGACAGAACCCTTTCTGCTTTTAAGGAAAACCGCCTCATATAAGATACCGATGCTTCCTTGGTGGTTTAACAGTTTCAATAAATTTTTTCTCAAAATTATTTCTCTACCAAAAGATGGAGATTTTTCATTTCAGCATTGAAGATAAGTGTAAATTCGATTTAAAAAAAAATTGAGATTGTCATGATGACTGGCATTCAAACGGTTGCAAACTGATATATTTGCATTGCAATGGATGAAATCTTGAAAACCCTTGACCCTCGTGTTTCCCGTCTACCAAAGATTGGGCAAACCAATCCGAAAAAACAATTGGATCAGTTCGGCACGTTTGAAGTTTTTGTACAAGGGAAAGCAGAGAAACCCTTTCAGCACGAAGGGGCTGTTCATGCGCCTAACTTGGAATTAGCTTATGTGCTTGCAAAGGAAACATTTACGCGAAGATTTACATGCTATTCAATTTATGTAGTCGAAACCCGCAATGTTTTTGTTTCCCCCACCACCGAAGGAAATCAGGATGTTTTTGATTTAATTTCAAATGAACCAGCGGTATCGGAAAAAAAGACTTTTGAAGTTTATCATTTGGTCAAGCGAGGCAAACAGCATGTGCATGCGGGAAGTGTGGAAGCGGGCTCGCCCAACGAAGCAATGCTTAAGGCGAAGGAATTAGTGGAAACCGATAAAATCGTTTATAATCTCTGGGCGATCGAAAAAAATAAAATACGTTTCACTTCTGAAGAAGAAAACGATTTGTGGAATACACTTCCGGAGAAAAAATTCCGCGATGCATCCGATTATAAAGGAGGAGATAAGTTGAAAAGGTTTTTAGAAGGAAATAAAAATTAGAGGATGGATGCTGGTAGCTGGCTACTGGATTCTAGCATCTAGTGACAAGAATCCACCATAGAGAATCTATCAAAACATGAATCAAGAACCGATCAAAGAGTTATTGTACAAAATGGCTGACGACCTGCTTATCCTTGGCCATCGAAATAGTGAATGGACAGGCTTGGGTCCTTTACTAGAAGAAGACATTGCCTTCTCCTCCATGGCTCAAGACAAGATTGGCCAGAGTTTTGCACTTTTTCAAATGTTGACCGCCCTTGGTGAGCAAACACCGGATACTGTTGCATTTATGCGCCCGGCAAATAAGTTTCATAATTGCCAACTGGTAGAACTTCCAAATGGAGAATATGATTTTAGTTTGATCCGCCATTTTTTATTTGATACAGCCGATGCCTTGCGCTGGGAGATGCTCACCGAATCGTCTTATGAGCCGCTCTCGCTTTTGGCAAAAAAAATAAAAGGTGAATTGCGCTACCATACGCTTCACGCCAACACGTGGGTAAAACAATTGGGCACAGCGACCGAAGAAAGTATTTCACGACTACAGAAATCTTTGGAAGGTGCCATGCCTTACGCCTTGGGGATTTTTGAAGAATCTCCTCTCGAGAGCGAACTCATCAGCGAAGGAATATTTACCGGAGAGCAATCTCTAAAAATGAAATGGCAAGCCAAAGTTGAAGAAGTAATCTCTACTACTCAGCTCCACTTGCCGGAATGGAAAATCCTTGCACCCTGCTTAGGTGGCCGCTTAGGACAACACAGCGAACACCTCCAGCCATTGCTAGACGAGATGAGCGAAGTTTTTCGAATTGATCCGGGAGCAGAATGGTAAAAAAGAATTGATAGGACATACGCTTCAAGAAAACTACCACCGATGTCTAATCCTGTTACCATTAAAGACTTTATATATGAATTGCCTGAGCATCGGATAGCCCTTCATCCGATGACGCAACGTGACCAATCTAAATTGTTGGTTTACCAGAATGGAAAAATCACACACGCAAAGTTTGATAAGCTGATCGATTACTTGCCCGAAGATTCAATTCTTTTTTTTAATGACACCAAAGTGATTCCGGCCCGGTTATTATTTCAAAAGGTAACAGGCGCGGTAATTGAAGTCTTTCTTCTCGACCCAGTTGCCCCATCTCCCCTTATCGCTTTAGCAATGACTGCTAAAGAAAAATCAAAATGGCATTGCACCATCGGAAACTTGAAAAGATGGAATGTAGACACCTCACTGATAAAAAATAATAAAGAGCTAATACTTTCGGCAACTTTGGTAGATCGAGAAAACGGTGTGGTGGAATTCAATTGGAATCTTCCTCTCACTTTTTCAGAAGTATTGCAGCAAGTAGGGGCCATCCCCTTACCACCGTACATCAAGCGCGATGCTGAAAAAGGCGATTATGATCGGTACCAAACTGTGTATTCGAAAGAAGATGGTGCCGTGGCCGCACCGACAGCCGGTCTCCATTTTAGCAATGAAGTGCTTATCTCATTGAGTAAAAAAAATATCGGTACAGATTTTTTTACGTTACACGTGAGTGCTGGCACTTTCCAACCTGTGAAAGTGGAGGATGCGAAAGAACACATCATGCATGCTGAGCAAGTTGTAATTACCCGAAAAAATCTTGAGAATCTGTTGTCGAATAAATCGGTTGTTGCCGTTGGCACGACCTCCCTTCGTACACTGGAAAGCATTTACTGGTATGGAGTAAAACTTTTTTATAATCCTAACGCAGCGTTTAATATACATCAGAACGATGCGTCCTCGCTAAAGGCGATACGCAAAGAAGATGCGATCCAATCCATTCTAAAAAAAATGGATGCTGAAAAAACGGAGCAATTGATTGGAGAAACTTCAATTTACATTCTACCGGGGTATGATTTTAAAATTGGCAATGCCTTGATTACCAATTTTCATCAGCCAGGTTCAACATTGATTTTGCTCGTTGCCGCTTTCATCGGGCAAGATTGGAGATTAATATATAACGAGGCGTTGAATAATAGCTACCGTTTCCTCAGCTATGGTGATAGCTCGTTGCTTTTCTGTAATGAAATCAGGGAAGGAGTTGAATACCGTTCTTCGCCATCACAAGCAGGCGAATACCAAAACCAATAAGGAATATTCCGATCACAATATTCATAATCATTAGAAAACGATGCGTAATCAATCTTCTGAGTTTATCCGCCAAAAATGCCTTTGTAATATCGGCAACGAGTACGGTACTCAATAAGGCGCCAAAAAAAACGAAAAATTCGAAGCCCGTAGAGTAGTGGAACTCGACTGTTGCAAAGCTGATCGTGCCAATCCAAAAAATAAACACCATAGGGGTGATTCCGTTAATCACAAATCCTTTCAAAATATATTTAAGAGGCTGTCTCGCTGCGGCAGCATGGAACGAAACCATTTTAGACCTAGGTGCCTTCACCAATAAATGATAAAGTCCGAAGGCGATAAGGATGGCCCCTCCAATATAAGCCATATTGGTTTTGGATTTAGGGTCATTTAGAAATTGAAATAACCCAAAATAACAAATGGTAACATAGAGGACATCACTGATCGAAACACCAATGGCCACCAATGCCCCATTCCAAAAACCTTTCTCAACGCTTGTTTGAATAATGGTAAAAAAAACGGGGCCTACCAAGAAGGCTAACAAAATTCCGAATTGTATTCCGTTGAGTGCAATGAACATCACCGAGAAATAAAATCCACCCAGTCCGCCAACTGTGCATCCTTCATAACGCGTGGAAATTTATTCTGACCACCCGTTTTACCTTTGACACTGAGCCAATCATAAAATATTTGTAAGGGCAAAACCTCCACGAAAACTTCTTTTAAAGCTGCACTGCGCTCCACGGCATAGTCATCATTCAGCTCTTTCAAGCGCTGGTCAATTTTTTCTTTTAAAATCTCAGGATCTGCCTTATCGTCTGTGCCGATATACCAATGGTGGGCAAAGAGAGTACCATGCGGAATCCCTGAAACGGTAAATTCTTTTATGGAAATATTGAGTTCATCCGAAACCAACTCAATGGCCTTGTTCATGTTTTCCACTGACAAGTGTTCTCCGCACAAACTAAGAAAATGCTTTGTGCGACCCGAAATATGGATTTCTGATTCTTCAATGGAGGTAAATTTGATGACATCGCCAATTAAGTACCGCCAGGCGCCCGCACAGGTAGAGAGCAAGAGCGCATAATCCTTCCCTTCTTCCACTTCGTCTATCGACAAGGCCTGTGCATCAGGTTTGATTTCCCCCGATGGAAGAAAATTAGTATCATTAAACGGGACGAATTCATAGAAGAGACCATTGTTCAACACCAACTTCATGGACTTACTCTTCGGTACGGCCTGATAGGCAAGAAATCCCTCAGAAGCCAGGTAGGTTTCGATATAATATATTGGCCGACCCAATAGTTTTTCAAAACTTTTCTTGTAGGGATCTATGGAAACGCCCCCATGCACATACACCCGCAGATTAGGCCAAATTTCATGAATGTTTTTAAGATGATAATGGGCAACTATTTTTTCAATTAAAATCTGAATCCATGCGGGCACACCTACAATTATTCCAATGTCCCAATCGCTTGCTTTGCGTACTATCTCATTCAACTTAACATCCCAATTTCTGCTTTTGGCAATTTTCTTTCCTGGTTTGTAAAAGTGTTGAAACCAAAATGGCAAGCGAGCTGCTTGAATACCGCTCAAATCGCCTTCAAAATAACTTCCTCTTTTGTTGAGGTGCGTACTCCCTCCGATCATCAAAATGCCGGTCTCAAAAATTGAAGACGGCAAATCGTATTTTGACAAGGACAAAATCTGGCGGATACTTGTGCGCTGGATCGCCTTGGTCATCTCCTTGGTTACCGGAATGTGCTTTGAGGCAGATTCGGATGTGCCTGAGCTGAGGGCGAAATATTTAATCCGGCCCGGCCAACAAATATTCTTAGCACCTTTATAGGTTAGCTGCCACCAATCCTTATATATTTTATTGTAATCATGAATAGGCACAGCGGATTTGTAGGCCTCATAG
>DAHVFH010000195.1 GCA_027317105.1 Cytophagales bacterium | reverse complement strand
AAGATTTTTTTGAAATCGGTTCATTTCCCGGAGGGAAAAATTTTCTGCACCTAAAGAAAAGCGACTACGGTTCAGTAAAAAAAGAAGATCGGTCGGGTTTTGAATACGAATTTATTTTTTCGCAGATGCTGCCTGAGTGCCGGATGCAAACCTACCTGCTCACGGTGCTGCCTAAATCTGAAAGCAAGGCAACGATCACTGACGGTCATGAATTTAAATACATGCTCCACGGAAGGTGCGAATATCATATCGATGATGAAATTGTTCTTTTAGAAGAAGGCGACTCCCTTTATTTTGATGCATCAAAACCTCATATGCCGGTGAATAAAAGCAAAGGGAAAGCTGTAATGCTTGTTTTTTACTTTCTCAAAGCGAGATAAAAACCGAGTTCACTATTTCAAATAGGATAGTCGTGCTACGGTTCAAAGCGGTGGCACGACCCCTCAATGCAAATTTTGAATGACCTCTTCTGCCAAACCAAATGACAAAGTCATGCCCGCGCCACCCAGTCCGTTGACCACCGTTACGTTCGGTTCAGGTTCAACCACCAAATTGAGCTTTCCGGAAAGCTTTGGATAGATGCCATGCCATCGCTCTGTTATTTTATAATCTCCAAGGTTTATGAACGTCTCCAGATAGTTAAGAATGATTTTATTCACCACTTCGCTATCAAACGGTTCGTGGGTTGAGCCGTAGTGATGCGAGTCTCCAATGATCAACTCACCTTCATTATTCTGAGATAGCAAGACATGTATGCCATGCATCTTAAATTCTTTCAGCTCACGATCGTACCGTTCATCCACTTTCTTTAAAGAAGGACAAGAAGCAAACGCCTGATAATGCCGAAGTGTAAGGCCAGCGCACAACGAGGGGCCGATTGTAAAATTTTTATTGAACGAAATGGCCTTCATCATCTGTAGCTTGCATTTGGTTACCCCATGTAGCTCAAAAGCTTCAGGATAGAGGGTTTGAAAATCCGCTCCACTACAAACAATTACTTTATCAACATTCCAGGTTTCTGTAGAAGTCACGACCTTGGGTAAAGAAATCTCCTTTACTTGTTGGCCAAACCGCAATTCAAGCCCAAATTTTTCCTGTAAGTAGTGCGGAATTCTTCGTACGGCTTCACGCGGGTTGACCACACATTCCGTGCTGCTCCACAGTCCACCAATCAAGCCCTTCGGATTTACAACCGGGGATTTCTTAAGTACTTCATCTGCTGTGAGTAATTGTACTTGGTAAGGGGCGTTTGAATAGAGATTTACAAATTCATTCAATACATCCCATTCGTCCTGATGGTAAACTACGTGGAGCGATCCGCTTGGGTTCAACCAGAAGCCAGCCTCCTTCGCAAGATCCATCCAATGTGCTCTACTTCGCAGGGCAATCTCTAAGCCTTGTCCTGGCACCTGGCCAATCGGCCAGATCATGCCAAAATTTCTCACCGATGCACCCACGGCAAATTGTTCACGCTCAAACAACACTACCTTCAGACCCTTCTTCAGCGCATGATAGGCATGGGCAAGGCCTACGATGCCCGCGCCTACGATGGCAAGATCAGCCGTATTTTCTTTGTTCATTCTTTTCTAAGTTTACCGTTCAAAATAAAAACTAAAAACGTAACAACGCATTAATCGTAAGTAAACATTCAATTACCAATTTTCAAGATGCAAATTCCAGGCTCTAAATCTACTATCACCCGATGGCTTGAGCAAACCAATGGGGTTTGGTTCTCAATTTATGCAGCCGGTTCTGCTTTTTGCCTTTATACGTGTGTATACTCTTTTCGAAAAACATTTTCTGCTGCCACCTTTCAAGGCATGGAATATTGGAACGTCAGCTACAAAAGTTGGCTGGTGATCTTTCAGGTGGTCGGTTATGCGCTGTCCAAATTTATTGGCATCAAAATCATTTCAGAACTAAAAGCGTCTTCCCGATCAGTCGGAATTTTAATCATGGTAGGCATCGCCATTGGGTCATGGCTTTTATTTGCTATTGTGCCACCACCATATAATATCATCTTTTTATTTACCAACGGACTTCCACTCGGCATGATTTGGGGAATGGTTTTTGGGTATCTCGAAGGCAGACGTTTTACAGAAGTGCTGGGCGCAGGGCTTTCCGTCAGTTTTATTTTCTCCGCTGGCTTGTGCAAAACGGTAGGTGGATTTTTGATGCGCGACTGGGGTGTGAGCGAATTGTGGATGCCCTTTGTAGCCAGTATGTTGTTTATCATTCCGTTGTTCATTTTCTTATACCTGCTGAATCAGGTTCCGCCTCCTTCTTTAAAAGACGAGGAACTACGGACCCGAAGAAAGCCGATGAACAAAGGAGAACGCAAACAATTTATCGCCACCTTTTTGCCCGGCATCATCTTATTTGTGCTCGCCTACATGTTGATGACCGTCTTCCGCGACTTGCGTGATAATTATTCGGCAGAAGTCTGGAAATCGCTCGGCTACGGAAATTCCCCCCAAATCTTTACCACCACAGAAATCCCTATTTCTTTCATGGTGTTGATTGTGATGGGTAGTTTAATTGTTATCAAGAACAATCAAACGGCACTCATGATCAATCACGCTATTATCATTTTTGGAATGATCTTGTTGGGTGTCGCCACGTTTTTGTTTTCGGAAAATCGTATTCCTGCACCCACGTGGATGGTTTTAATTGGCCTTGGTCTTTACCTCGGCTACATTCCGTTCAATAGCATCTTCTTCGATCGGATGATTGCGGCATTTCATTATACGGGCACAGTCGGTTTTATCATGTATGTAGCCGATTCCTTTGGCTACCTCGGCAGTGTAGGCGTTTTGTTCATTAAAGAATTTGGATTAGCAAAAGTCAGCTGGTTGGATTTTTTCATCTCAACGGGATATTTAATTTCTGTGGCCGGAACGTTGTTGATGGCTGGATCCATGTTTTATTTTTATCGAAAAGGAATTGCCTTCAGAACGGCATTAGCGATAAAAGAAAATTAATCGTTGAGGGATCAATGTCGCCACGTTAAGCCAATTCATTAAGAAATAAATGAACCACATAGGAAATAGACCACATAGCGTTCACATAGGCACTTGCATTTATTTATGTGTGCATTTCTATGTGCAATATGTGTCTATGTGATTAGCTCTTTGCAATAAATTGAAACCTCAACCTTCCCGCAGTGATGAAAAATAAAGACGAAATTGTAGAAGAGTTATTTGCCCTATACGAAAAATATGGAAGTGCGGACTATATCGGAGAACCTGTTTCGCAATTGGAACACATGTCGCAGGCTGCCCAATTGGCCATTGATGAAAAGTACGATGATGAAGTAGTGTTGGCCGCCTTCTTTCACGACATTGGCCACATCTGTGTGATGGCCAACGCGGAGAATAATATGGGTGGCTTTGGTGTAAAAAGCCATGAAAAAATAGGTGCAGACTTTTTGCGAGAGAAAGGCTTTCCTGAACGGATAGCGAAGTTGGTTGAGAATCATGTGCAAGCCAAACGCTACCTTACCTTCATCTCTCCAGATTATTACAACAAGTTGTCTGATGCCAGTAAAAAAACGCTGGAGTTTCAGGGTGGCAAGATGACTAAACAAGAAGCCAGAGATTTTGAAAAAGATTCTCTGTTTCAAGTAAGTATCCGTTTGCGCCACTGGGATGAAATGGCCAAGGAGATAAACAAACCGATAATAGATTTGACCGAATTGAAACAAAAAGCTAAGGCCACCCTATGATTAAGATGGTAGTGTTTGACATGGCGGGAACCGTCATTGATGAAAACAATGTAGTGTATAAAACACTTGTAAAAGCAATAAAGAAACACGGTTACGATCTTTCCCTTGAGGACGTACTTTTAGAAGGCGCGGGGAAAGAAAAATCGAAAGCGATTGAAGACATATTGATTCGGTATTTCAAAATTGATGACCAAGAAATCATTAAACGAATATTCAGCGATTTTAAAATCTTCCTGGAAGTTGCCTACGACACGATTGAGATCAAGCCACAACCTGGCGCTGAACAAGTCTTTATTCAACTGAAACAGAAAGGGATTTATGTGGTGTTAAATACCGGATATGATTCGGATACCGCCAACTCCATTTTAAAGAAAGTAGGATGGACAGAAGGTAACCAATTTGATTTGATGGTGACGGCAAGTCAGGTGAAACACAACCGACCGAATCCGGATATGATCGACCTTGCCAAGGAGAAATTGAAGTTGACCCACACTGACCAAGTGGTGAAAATTGGTGACTCAACCATCGACATTGAAGAAGGGAAAAATGCAAAGTGTGCTTTGACTATTGGGATTACCACCGGGGCGCAAACGAGAGAACACTTAACGAGCGCCAATCCTGATTATGTAATAGATGCTCTTGAGGAGATTTTGCCTTTGCTTTGAGCACCAAGCCAAAAATTGGATAGAAGGTTAGGATAAGCAGTTCGTTGGGCCGGCTTACGTTTGGAAGTTGCAGAATAAAATAGTGGGTATAAATCGCTTTTAAGAGTCATTTTTTGCCTGGGATTTTAATAAGCTTTATCACTGCCCCGTAGTAAACTTACTACGGTGAGAAAAATAATTTTCATGTCAAAAAAGAAAGACCAGTTTTCAATATAGTATCGATCCATCCTTATCCTATTTTCCATGTCAGTTAAAGTTTTAGTTTCTCCACGATAGCCTAAGCATTGCGCGAGGCCAGTGATCCCAGGCTTTACATAATGCCTTCCCATAAATTTATCAATTAACTTTCCATATTCTTCGGTATGCTTGAGCATGTGCGGTCTAGGCCCTACTACAGACATTGATCCCATAAAAACATTTATAAATTGAGGGAATTCGTCTAGACTGGTTTTTCTCAAGAAGTTGCCCAATTTGGTTATTCTTGGATCATCCTTTGTGGCCTGTTTTTGATCCGCATCTTGATTGACTTTCATCGTCCTAAATTTAAGACAATGGAATGGTGTATTTCTTTTACCGCTTCTCAATTGACGAAAAAATACGGGACCCCTTGAATCGATTTTAATAATTATTGCTAGGATAGGCAATAACCAAGACATTATTGATAATAGAAAAATAGATGCGAAGAGTATGTCAAAAATCCTTTTCAAGAATTGATTGACCGGTTCATCAAGCGGAATTGCCGAAATGTTTCTTCCCTCCGCAAAATCTTGGTTATCGTATTGAATGGATTGTGGTCGGGCATTTGAAATAGCAATGATTTTCACTTTTATGAGCGAATCCAGACCAAAATTGACTAGTGATCGAAGTGTCTGTTGCTTCAATTCTGGTGCACAAATTTGAATCTCATGCACTTCCCTTTCTGCGCAGAAGAAACCAATTCGATCAATTTCAAAATCATTTCCTTCAAATTCGAAGTACCCTTTAAAACTATAGCCTAGTTCCGGATGAAGTAAATAGTTCTTTCTTATTTCGTTCGAAATTGGGTTACGACCAAGCAGTATGTAATTTTTTATAGGTACTTGTTGGGTAAATACATTACGGAAATAGAAAATCATTATTTTCCAGGCAAAAAAAGAAGGCACGAAAAAGAGGTATATAAGCGCTAACTGAAGAAAGGTGTAATTTCGTTTGAAAAAGAAAACCAAAGAGGCCACCACTAAAAGATGAACGAATAGAAAGGCCAGTTGACTTTTGATTAACCTCGACATTCTCCATCCTTTG
The DNA here is from genome assembly GCA_027317105.1 of Cytophagales bacterium. Taxonomy (GTDB): domain Bacteria; phylum Bacteroidota; class Bacteroidia; order Cytophagales; family Cyclobacteriaceae; genus ELB16-189. Next base: position 4,902 of record DAHVFH010000195.1, on the reverse strand, counting down.
CTAACTTGGTAGGGACTTGATACCAGATTTAAATAGATCCAAGATAGGTTACTAAAGACCAAGAGGTAGATGGCATCGCTTGTAGTAATTGCCCAAGTATCGTTCTTAAACTTATAAGAAAGAAGTATTGAAACATTTAGGAGGATTAAATCTCCAATTATAAAGACAGTTCTTACAAGGCCTGACATGTATTAACAAATATCAAACTAATTTATTTTATTCTTTTAGAATCATTTGTTTGTTCCTCCGATAAATAATGAGTTACAAAAACTTGATTTAAAAATGCAAAAAAGACTACTCCCTGATAACGCCCAAGAAATACTTCAGTTATTCCGTAAATAAAAAAGGAAAAAAAGGTCATTATACCCAAAACATTCTGCCGTTTAACAGAGAGGTAAAGGGGACGCCCCATCAATATCAGAAGGGAAATGACTCCAATTAAGCCATTTGAAAGGAATGATTGAATAAACTGATTGTGGGTATTGAAATTTTCTTTAGCGTATTGGGCGAGTCCGTGATGAAGAAAATAATCATTCAGAATAATCTTATAATCCCCAGTACCTACTCCAAACAGAAAATTAGTATTAGCTAATAGACCAGATTTCCATAAGGCCAGACGCTCCCAGTAATCATTATTGTTTTCTGATAAATTGAGGCTTGAATTAATATCAAGATAATTGATCAGGAGCATACTAATTAATAGGATGGAGGAAATTCCAAAGGTTAATGTTGTATTAGAATGGCGTTCCTCTTCGAACAAAAATTTTAAAATAAAAAACGCAAAAACAAACAACATGGCAATGTATGCAGTCCTGCCAGCAGTAAGCATAAGAATGACAAAGAAAAATCCGATTGTGATCGTATTTGCCCAAACGGGGAATTTGCCTATTCCATAATAATTGAAGTAAAGAAGAACACTGATGCCAAAGCATAAAAAGTAAGCGAAATAGGTAGGTTGAAAATCGAGTATGTTGGTAAATTGATAAAAGAAGAATGCACTAGTATCAGCATTTATTGACCAAGAGTAAATTCCATAAATGAGACACAGCAAGGAGGCTGAAAACATGCCAAGAAGAAGAGAAAAGAGGATATTACAAAGAAATCTCTCGTCAAGAGACTTCATAAAGCCTAATATAAGGGGAATAGCTAAAAAACAAAAATTTGTTTCAAGTACTTTTAATCCTTGGTTGATGTCGGTTGAATTAAATAACCCTATAGTTAGTACGAGTAAATAAAAAAGTAAATGCCAAGACTTAAGGAGCTTCTTCCTTAAATTAAATGGCTGCCTAGTAAAAAGTGCAAGAATAGAGATAACCAAAAGTAATCGCACGCTTATTAATTGAGAGACTGGTAGAAAGAAGGCTAAGATAAAAATTGAACCTATAAAAATTTTAGAATAACGCATAGATTTGGATGAAACTCGTGGTAAGCATCTTAAGGTTAGTAAATTTATGTAAAATGTCCAAAATTTGGAGTTAATTGCAAACTGCGACAAAGTTTTCATTAAAGATTGAATATTTTAAATACTATGTCCATTAAGTCTAAAATTTCATTTTATAATCAAAATAATTATAAAATCACCGTTTTAAACAAATTTTAATTCTATGATATCGGTATGTTTAGCGTCCTATAATGGATCGCAATATATTGAACAACAAATCCAATCGATTTTAAATCAATTGAATTCAAATGATGAATTGATCATCTCCGATGATTCATCTACTGATGAAACGGTAAATTTGACAAAATCATTTGGCGACCCGAGGATAAAAATTCATGAAAACAACAAGTTTAGAAATCCTGTTCAGAATTTTGAGAATGCATTAAAAATTTCAAAGGGAGAAATTATTTTTTTGTGTGATCAAGATGATGTGTGGCTACCAAATAAAGTTGCTGTTCTAAAATCACACTTAGAACTTAATGATTTTGTTTCTAGTGATTGTAAAATAGTTGACCAAAGACTAAACATTATCTCTGAGTCTTATTTAAAAAATGTTGATGGAAAAACTGGGCTTATTCGCAATCTTTTTTTAAGGACTAGCCCATACATTGGGTGCTGCATGGCCTTTAATAGAAAAGTTCTAGAAAAATCTTTACCTTTTCCTAAAAGAATCAAAAATCATGACTATTGGATTGCTATGGTGTCAGAAGCTTACTTTAGAACAAAAATAGTATATGATCCACTCGTGCTGTATAGACGTCACCATCAAAATGTTTCTAATACAGGAAAAAAGAGTGTGAATTCCTTTGTGCAAAAACTGGTAAAAAGAAAAGATATTATTGTTCCTTTGATCGGTCGATGCTTTAAATGAGAACTTTTAAAACCTTACCTACATTTGGATCTGTTTTTGCTGGCCTATGTGCATTTGTAATTTTAGGTTTGTTTTTGCCGGCTGGATTTACAAGTGTTTCCGTTATTCTTCTTTTTATTTATTCTTTTTTTATTTACTTCTTAAAGAAAGAGAAGGGGAGCGGAACATTCATTTTATTGTTACCAATAATTTTACTTTTACTTTTTATCATCGGTTTTGCATACAGTACCGAGAAGAAAATAGCTTTTGAATTAATCATTAGGAAATCTTCGCTTCTTTTATTACCCCTAACCTTCTTGTTTAAAAGGCAAGTATCAAAAAATGAATTTAACGCCCTTCTGTTTTTATTCCTTTGTTTTTGTTTAGTATGTTCCTTTGTTTGTTTTGGGACAGCGATTTATAATATTATAACTCACAAAACTTACATAGTTCAAACTCCAGATCGGGTATATTATTATTTTGCTTATAATTTCCTTACTGATCCTGTTGATATAGATCCTATTTATTTAAGTCTGTTTTGTAATCTAGCATTCATAGTATCGCTGACCACTCCATTGATTAATAAACCTTTTATAAAAATTGCCGTCCCGCTATACATCGCCTTTTTTATAGTAATGATATCGTCCAAGATTGGAGTTATTACTCTTATACTAACTACTATTTTATGGATATGTAGCAGGCAAGCCAGGAATAAATTCTCAGTAATCATATTGTTGATATGTATTGTTCTCATTATCCCTATCAGTATTTATAAATTCCCATTTTTAAAGGATCGTTTCTCAATATCTTTCAACTTTGATTATAAGCAAAAATATGGGCACTTGTGGACTAGTACAGGATACCGCCTTGCTATTTGGTCATCTGCTATTGAAACAATTAAAGAAAGTCCAATCTTTGGTTACGGAACAGCAGGCGGACAAAAAGCATTGGAGAATACTTATGCAAAACATGAGTTCGTCTGGGGGCTAAGGGATTCACTTAATCCTCATAATGAGTTTTTCTCCACTCTTCTTGATGTTGGAATTCCTGGCTTTTGTATCCTCCTTTTAATATTTGCTTTACCCCTTATTAGAGCTATGAAGGAAGGGGATTTTCTTGTCTTCAGTTTTGTAATGATATGTCTTTTATTCTGTTTAATTGAATCAATCCTTCTTAGACAAAAAGGAATAATCTTCTTTTCTTTTTTCTATTCTTTCCTACTCCAGAATTTTACAAAAGAATCGTAAATTCGAATCAGCCTTTATTTGAAATCTCCATTAGATATTCTCATCCAATGAATTAACGATTTTTCAAAACTGTATTCAAAATTAAAATTCAAATCCATTAAAGTCTTTGGAATAATATGTGTAGGTGTTCCAGCTTTCTTAACCCGCACAGGATGTATTGGGTTGTTCCCCTTTTTTAATTTTTGAAGGAGATTGGCAATAGGCATAAGCAAAGTAGGCGATAAAGAAATAATTGGCGCCCTGCTATGCATATGTTTCTTTATTATTTCGGCTATCTCTTCAATTGTTTCTGTTGGCGTTTCTACATAATTATATATAAGCAACCTTTCACTACGTTCCATCATAAAATGAATGCTATCAATAAAACCATAGATATACGCATACGATTTATGAATCTTCTTTGAACCGGGAAAGAAAAAATATCCTTTCCTTATTGCATGAATCATTCTTAAAATATTACCAGGATCTCCAGGTCCATAGATCACGCCAGGTCTAGTAATAACAAGTCTCCTATTATTACCTTTTTCCAACCATATTTGATGGATCAATTCTGCAGGATACTTTGATCCACCATATGGTGTTATCGGAGAGGGTAGTTTTGCCTCATCTGTTGGGTCATGGGTTGGGCCATAGACCGCAATACTACTTGTAAAAAAAATATTTTTGCATTTCAAACTTTCGGCATATGATGAAATATTTTTTGCCCCATTTATATTTGTATCAAAATATTCATGAGGCTTGTGCCCTGGCTCCCTATGAATGGCAGCAAAATTAAATATCCAATCCGGAGTTTGTTGTATGGTTTCTATATGAATACGATCACGAACATCGGTAAGTGACGTGGTTATTCCTTGCATTCCATCCAAAGAGGATTTCCTGATATCCGCAATATGCACGTGCGTAAATGTTCCGCTCTCTAAAAAAGACTTTGCCAGGTGGGTTCCTACAAAACCAGCGCCACCAAATATTATACAACTAAACATAATTCACTCTAAAATTTTTAATACTTACGTTTTTACTCTCTCAGAGACTTTCAAATCCAATAATATTTATGCATACTAATTCTTTTCTTAAAGTTGTTTGAAAGTTTTCTTTCTATTTTCCCTAAGCGATAACCAAGGTATTTACTCATCGTTCGAATCATCCACTCAGGTATGAGATACCATTTTCCTTTAGTGCTGAGGAATTTAAATTCATTTACGATAAAATGAATTCCCTCAGATTCAGCTTTGGAAAAATTCTTCAAAATCCAATATTCGTTGTTATAAAAAACTCCAATATCAAAATATCTTTTAAACTCTTCTGCGATTGTGTAATTATGCGAGTGCATTACTTTCGCTTCTGCATGGTAATATATAGAATAT
>DAHVFH010000191.1 GCA_027317105.1 Cytophagales bacterium | reverse complement strand
AAAACAAACTCATTCAGGGCAGCCCCGATCGTGTTGCTTTGAAATTCATTTTCCAACCGGACAGACTCGATCCATTGCGGCAGATAATAAAACTTTACCGGGTAATTCTTTTCAACAGACGTGATAAATTCAGAAAGGCTTTTGACCCTGGGCACCGTTAGTTCCTGGTCTACTATCGTCTGGCCACTACACCAGACGGCTGAACCAAAGAATAGGGCGAAGACAAAAAATTTCATTGTGTAAATGATAATCTGGGTTTCAAAAATCAATCTGCACGAAGAGGCTAGAAATTGCCAATAAAATAAAAAAAGACATAAAGGATTGATCAAACTCAAAATTTGAATTGAAGACTTTTCCATCCACTGACATCACCTAATTCTAAAAGGGAAGGCCGCCAATTGGCAGCCTTCCTTTCATTAAAAATAATTCGTTTCGCTTATTGTTGAGTCCAGGTGAAGGTCCAATTATCTCCATAGTTAGTTACCCATTTGCCTGTAATCACAAGCTTACCGGGTGTGCCTCCGTACACAATACCCCCATCGGTTCCTTGCGTAACCGTTGCACTTCCTGAAAGAATATCACCCCAACCATCCGCACCGGCTGGTATATTTATTTTACCACAGGCATCGGAAATAACATAAGGTACAAATTGAGGTGCACCCCATGATCCATGCTGATAATAGATCGCATCGAATACTCCTGAGCTTACGTCACTCACGTTATACGTCACCGCACCAGGTGCAGTAGCGGCAATCGTTATCGTGCCAAGTGTGGTGGGATGCGAGTTGATCGTAGTAGAGTGTCCAGGGAAAGTTGTCGGGCTACCATTCAAACCACCTACACTTTGGCCAGTAACAAAAGTCCAGGTATAGTCTCCGTAGATCTGGTCGGTGCCTGTAACACTGGTGGTATAGGTACCATCTAATGAAGAAGGGCAAACCAAGGGACACGTTGCAGTAAATGGCGCTTTATAATAGGCACCTGCTGTAATGTTAAGATCCGTGTTACCTACTGAGAACGTATCTCCATTTTTCATGACCAGCACCTGACGGAAGATAAAGGCATCAGATCCCGAAACATTGGCATCGGTACCCCCCAAGGCGGCGATCGCATCCTCTGCTTTTATATTAAGTGTTGCCGCAGGATAGCCCGAAGTAGCATCATTGGTAAACGAGGCTGCAGGCATAGACAGCACCTTAGCTTCCGTAGGATTCCAGGTGCCATTGCCAGGGGTATTATCCTTGTAAGAAGCCATGATATCCACTTCCTGGAAGGCCTTTCCGTCCCTGGAATCATAGACTTGAATGTTCACAGTATAAACAGCAGCAGCCAGGTTAGTCACGTCATAATTGGCCGATGGTGTGGATTTAGTAATAATGTACCCACCGTTAGTCGTTACCACGGTATTAAAAGGTACTGGCGACAGGCTGTTGTCCCGGCAGGCAGACATCACTGCCACTGCCAGAACAAACGTTAAAATAAATTTTATATGTCTCATATTTTTATGCAATTAATTATTGGTTAAAATATCCAAGGATCTGCAGGATTGGTATCCCAAAACACTTGCGTATTATCTGCATGCTGCGTTGCGTTAGAACTATAGTTGATCGTAACAGCTGGATAGATAAGTGCGCGATAAAAATCACCTGGGTCCGGGTTTTTCATGGGCTGCATATCCGTAGGATGGCCTGTTCTCCGGTACGAATTGTACATATCAATACCGTTACCGAACAAGGCCTTCCAGTATTCCTTCATAATCACTTGCATTTTATCAGTGGCTGCAGTGAAATCATTCGCCACCTGATTTTTGTAATTCGAAATGGCTGCCGCGCTAGGCGCTTTGGTAACACCTACGCTGGAGAAGCCCATCACCGCCGTGATCGACTGGGCTACGCCCAAGTTCAAATAAGCACCTGCTCCTACTGCATCCCCTGCTACCAGGGCATCTTCTGCCAACATAAAATTAACAAATGATGATGTTAGGATTGGCCATTCACCCTTTCCGGCATTTCCGTCCGTCACCGTCACGGGAACACCCTGGTCGGCATCAAATTTACCGCCTCCAGGGTAGATGCCCCAAACGGATCTTCCTTTGGTATCTGGTCCTGTTCCGTCATTGTTACCGTGATCTCGACCCCAATACCCATTAGGGCCTTGACACCATGCTGTGCCGGCTGGATAGTGCGCTGGAATTGGCTGACCAACACATGCAATGGCGTTTACATCCGTGCCAGGCGTATCTTGCTGCCGATAAAAATAGTAACGTAACCGGGGGTCAGGAATGCCCAAGCCTAAGTTGTTGTAATCATACATTTCCACCATCAACGAATTCGACATGTAGTCGCTAGCCCCATTCAAATAGTTATTATAGAACATAGGTGACCGTGTATCAGGATTGGTAATGCTGTTCCCATAATAAGGGAAAACAAAATCAGGGCAACCGGTCGTACCCCCGATATAATCTCCAGAAGCTACAATGGCCGCAATAGCCGCATGGGCACCATTATCAACCAACCTGCGCTGATGGTAGATCCGCAGTTTAAGCGTTTTGGCAAAGGTTGTCCAATATTGCCTGTGAAGGATAGGCGTTTTTGCTGCTCCATAAAAAACATCATCTGTATAATCTGCTCCTTTTGAAGCAATGGCTAAATCGGCAATGGCATGATCCAAAATGGCGAGAGCCGTATCATACAAAGGACCAGCCTTATCCACTTTCGGATTGAAATTAGATGTACTCTGCGCCTCCGTATAAGGAATGTCGCCAAACAAATCGACCATGGTTACCAACGCATAGGCCTTCAAAGACCTGGCGATGCCAGTATAAATTGTCTGACCATTTGCCGAACCTATCTTAATGGCACTGGCAATATCGGGCAACATGGTGGAATAAAACGAATACCAAACTCCATTAAAGTCGGCGGGGGTATAACAGTTGTTGTAGTTATACCCACGGGTCAACGCTTTCAACCGCGTTAAATCCATGGTGGTATAGGAGGCATTGTAGAAGAAATTCGTTCCAAATTCCACTTCCACACTATTCACCAAAAACGCAATGTTCGATTGATCCGGAGTTAACAGATTGGGGTTGCTTTGCAAACCATCGAGGTTGCAAGAGGTGAACCCAAGCAAATTAATCCCAATTAATAATATTAATATTTTCTTTTTCATGTTTCTTCTGTTTTAGAGATTAAAATTTCAATCCCAAAGTCACCCCATACTTATGCGCGCTTGGTCCGGTAAGGAAGTCAAGCCCCAAAGCGTTTCCAACACCGGTACTCAACTGGTTAGTATCGAAGTGTGAGTGTTTTGGAAAGTTCACCGCATTGTACCAAAGGTTTTGGCCATTGAAGGTAATGTTCACGGCCTTGAAGGCCGTTTTCTTCAGCAACACTTTCGGTATGGAATAACCCAAAGATGCCTGTCCTAAACGGATGGTCGTTCCATCGTACACCTGGAATTCATTCGGGCCAAAGCCGTAGTTATTGAAGAAGGCATCGGAGGAAGTTAACTGGATATTGTTCTTACTTCCATCTTGCAATACACCCGGTAAAATAAAGGTAGCGTCCCTATTAAAGTTAGTGTCCTGGGTAATACCACGAGCAAGCTCAGTACCTGCTGTAGTGGAGTAGATGGCACCACCTTTACGGTAATCGATCCGTACAGACAAGGTAATCCCTTTATAAGAAAAAGAACTTGTCAAGTAGGACGTATATTGAGGGATCGGATTTCCAATGGGTTTGATATCATGGGAGGAGATGTAGTTTCCATCTGCTCCCACCAGCATATTGCCATTGGCATCCCGTTGCACATAAGTGCCTTGAATCATGTCAAAAGCCTTTCCGGCAATCGCCCAGTTGCTAGGACCACCACTATATCCGGCTATTTGTACCTGCGTTAATCCTGAATTCCCAAGATTGTTTACAATAGAGGTATAGTGATAAAAATTAAGATTTAAATCCCAGCGGAAATCACCGGCAATAATGGGCACGCCATGGATATTCAACTCCACGCCTTGGTTGGTTAATTTTCCAAGGTTGGTTGATGTGCCCGTATACCCCGTGGCTGGATCGATTGGCGCTTGCATAATCAGGTTGGTGGTGTTTCTGTTAAAATAAGAGAAATCAAAATCCAACCGCTTTTTCAATAAAGTCGCCTCAGCACCAAATTCAATTTCGCTTTGCAACTCGGCCTTTAAATTAGGATTTCCGAGCTGGTCATTCACTGTCTGCGATGTCAATGCATTTCCACTTGCGTTAAGAAAGGGTCGTGAGTTGCCGGTGACATAATTGCGGGTAGTGTAAGGGGGAGGAAAACCAGCCGATGAACCATATGAAGCCCTTAGCTTTAAGCTATTCAGGGTTTCTGATTCAATGCCAAAGGCCGTAGTAGGTACAAACGAAACGCTTGCACTAGGATAAACAATGGAATTATTGGCTTTCTCAAGTGTTGAGTACCAATCTTTTCTTGCTTGTGCTGTAAAATAGAGGTAGTCCTTATAGTCCAACGTAACGGAACCGTAAACACCTTGCTGCTTGATCTGATAAGAATTATTCAGGTTAGCTCCGGTCAAACCATCGTTGTTGGAGTGAGAAATAAAATTATTATGATTCATTTGGCCAAAGATAACCTGGTTGCTGCTATACATCCCGTAGGCGTTCCTGTAATCGTACCGGCTTTGACCGCCACCTAATACAGACAAATTCCAATCCCCGAACCGGTGCGAATATTGCACCACAAAGTTGTGGTTCATGATGGTATTTTGAATGTTTTGAGTACGGTAGAAACCATTGATGTTTTGAGGGCCTCCTTTATTTACCTTATATTCCTGGGTTTCATTATACGTATCAATACCGGGCGTATAGGTTGCTGTCAAGTCTTTCGCTATTTTGAACTTTAAGTTAGCACTACCATAAAAGCGTCTTACCCCATCCGTTTGCCTGGTGTATTTGGCTGTCCACCGTGGGTTTTGGATATCGTTACCGCCTCTGTAATAGACACTCCGGTGGTCAACCGGGGCCTCAAAAGGGAGGTGCATCAAATCGATATTAACCGGGGTGTAAAGCACATCGGCAAATACGGACTCACCACCTCCAGTTATTCCGCTACCACCGGCCGCACTAATAGGAGGAGTAGCCATGTCGGTTTGCACATAGTTCATGCTCACCCCAATAGTCAACCTTTCGCTCACTTGTCCATTAACACCCAATCCAACGTTGGTCTTTGAAAATACGTTGTTAGGCACAAAACCATTTTCTTTGGTATTGCCCACAGAAAAATTGTAGTTAATGCCATTTTTTGAGCCGTTCAAATTAACCGAAGTGTTGGTTGATACACCGGTTTGAAAGAAATTCTTTACGCTGTTGGGATAAGGCCTGTAGGCGATATTCTTTCCCACATGTGTTGGAAATTGGGATTGAAGCGTAGCATCGGAAAAATTTCCGTAAGGGTCAGGAATAGAGTCCCGCTGTTTGTACGAAGGTCCCCAGTTAGAGAAAAAGTTTCCCCAATTTTGTTGAAAACCATTACCATAGGCTGGCTGATAATCTGGCAAAGAAGCTATCTTGCTCACAAACACACTTTGGTTTACGCTTACATCAAAATGCTCTCCTTTAGACGTTTTACCATTTTTGGTGGTAATAAGGATAACCCCATTCCGTCCGTTGGCACCATAAAGTACCGCTGCAGCCAACCCTTTTAGTACCTGGATGCTCTCAATATTATTTTGATCCAAGTCTGCAAAACGGCTGGTAGTGGCACTGCTTCCGTTGAAGGCATCACTTTGTCCACCAGGCGTGTTCGTGTCGGAATTGAAAACAGCACCGTCCACTACGAAAAGAGGCTGCTTAGAACCCGTAACGGTAGTATAACCGCGAATAATAATGTTGGTAGCAGAACCCGCCACACCTGTGGAATTCTGAACTACAACTCCAGGGACTTTTCCATCCAACAAACGACCGATGTCTTGCTCGGGTCTGTTTTCAACAGCGGTTCCAGCCACCGTAGTAATCGCATAACCCAGCGCACGCTTTTCCGATTGAATACCTTGAGCGGTTACAACAACCTCTGTAAGTTGTTTTATGTCCGATCCCATCTGTACATCAACAACGCTGCGGTCTCCAATCTCAACTTCTTGAGATTCCAGTCCAATAAAAGAAAACACGAGTGTTCCCCCAGAGCTGGGAACTGAGAAACTAAAGTGTCCATCTGCATCAGACACAGTTCCATTTGTAGTTCCCTTTAAGAGAACATTCACACCGGGCAAAGCTGTACCATCTTCTTTGGAGGTCAACTTGCCCGACACCACCCGGTCTTGCGCCCAGACACTGATCGCAAAACAGAATGAGAAGCACATTAGTAAAAACTTCTTCATAGGTTTAGGTTAAGGTTAAGGTTATTAAATTAAGAACCGAAATGTAAATGGAATTTACATCCAAACAAAATCAATAAACCCAATAAAAATTGATAAGCAGGATAAAATTGAGCCGCAATCGTTTAAAATCATCAATTTATTTCTTTTTTAAGGTTATAAAATATCTTTTTTTGTTAAAAAACAAATATATTTAATAGATTAATGGTGAATTATGAGCCTGATAGAATCAGACAAAAATTTCAATGCTATTACAAATCCTCAACAATTGCATGAGGAAACGGGTATTTTTTAACCTTTCGCGGCTAACTTATCGGAAGACGCCAGCCCATTTTTTATTTATATTCGTTGGGTGCCTATTCACCGATTTAATTCCATTTAATGCTTTACTCTAAATGAGAACTCCCCATAGCGCGAGGTGCCCTCATCGGGCAAGCCAAAAATTTGAATTTTGAAATTACCGAGATCATCGGACGTATGGAATCTCAACGTATCGCCCAACAGCAATCTTGGAGACCAAAATAAACAAGACCTAAAAACAGGCGTCTGTGCATTGCTCTTTTTCGATGTCGCAGCCACCGATTGTTCCTCTTTTAAAAATCCTGAAAAGGTTATAAAATGCTTCTCTTGCATCATTGACCCTTTTAGTTTTGTTTTTACCAAGATCACTCCGTTGGCACCGAGTTTGCCAAGTGGGAAAAGTTTACGGCTATTTCTAACTATTTTAATGGATAATACGTCTTGGGGCTTCAAGGACATAAAATAATAAGGGTCTTTTGTTATTTTTCCATCGATTACATACAGTGGGCCTGTTTTATTGGTCGGCTTTTTATCTGTGGTATACACGCGCAC
>DAHVFH010000190.1 GCA_027317105.1 Cytophagales bacterium | reverse complement strand
CTATTTGCACCGTCAATCCTAATTAAAATAACTAATGCAACAGCCTGATTCACTTAACTTGGTAGCCGAATTTCATCGAACATTTAAACATCCCATCTTGAGCCTACCTCAAATTCCTTCCGAAGATCGATGTAAACTGCGTATTTCTTTAATTTCTGAGGAATTAAAAGAGCTTGAGGACGCTGTGAAAAATAAGGATCTTGTTGAAATAGCAGATGCGCTCTGTGATATTCAATATGTTCTTTCAGGTGCAATACTTGAATTTGGCCTTGGAGAAAAATTCAATGCTTTGTTCGAAGAAGTGCAGCGTTCTAACATGAGTAAGGCCTGTAATTCTGAAAAAGAGGCCATCGATACGGTTGCCTTTTATAAAGCCAAGGATGGCACAGAGTGTTACTACTACGAAGAAGGAGGTCGTTGGCTGGTTTACCGAAAGGCCGATCAAAAAACCATAAAATCAATAAATTACTCGCCAGCTGACTTACAAAAAATTATTGGCGATCATACGTAAAATTCAAGTTGGAACACACTTTCATTCCCTTTTATCTGGATTGGATTCAAGGCAATTATAGATGAATTGTTAAATGCAAGGATATATTCACTACGACTAATCCTTACTTTACTGTAGCCAGGTTTCACGCGATGGTATTGCATGCGACCTGATTTGTTTGCAGTGGCGCTGTACAGGTAATCAAATTTGACCAGAATAGGGGAGGGGATGTATTTCATTGTCCATACGCTTTCTCAAACTCCACATAAACTAATTTATTGTACACCGTATTGTATTGGGTAATTAGCGAATACGCCCAGGACGGAACGTAATTAAATTTCTTTTCGTAGTCCTCAATTTTTAAGCATAACTCCCTCACATAGAACCTAATCTGGTCGACATTTCGACAATCACTTGGCTTTTCAAAATTTCTTTTGGTGAAATCCAGTAGCGCTATTTCAGATTTTTTGAATTCAGCTGTATTCATATTATTGTGTATTATTGCACAATTATAATATAATAATGATATATTAAGCAACTATTAATGTGAATATTTACACAAATAGTTTATAACTATCCTTTTTACCCATTAAAATGGGGTTTTAAAAAGCCGTCATTAAACCTTATAGATTAATTCTCGTGTCAACCTGAAGACAGGAAAGCAAATGTGGCACGCGCTGAATTTCATCAAAGACTGCCCCGTTTTTATAGGTAGATAAAAAGTGCCGAGGATCTTGAGATGCTAATTGTATTGTGTCTTGGTTTTCAAAACTAACGTAAGGTTTTTTTGGAAACAGTGCTTTAGCAAGTGTAGTTTTACCCGATTGCCTTGGGCCAAGAAGACCCACCACCGGAAATTTTCGTGACAGACTTATTAATTTGGCAGAGACGGCTCGATGTACCATTCTTTAAGGGTAATATCAAAAGAAACCCTTATCGATTGAGCTTAAATAACCTTGGAAGATCGCTGATATCGCTCTTGTTGATATTCCACAAGAATCCAGCGACCAGCATCAATCCTTCTTAATCACCTCCGGATGTCCCTGGTATTTTACCGAGCCTGTAAAGTCAGTCTCTATCTCGACTGTCTCTCTTGCATTCACTCGGGCGCGGCCCAATTCACGAGCATTCACAATTGCATGGCGCACTTCGTAGCCACTCGCTTTCAGCTGGGCTACCTTGTTTACGTCTGCTTCAAGAAAATCACCATCGCCATCCAATTCAAAAACCATTGGGCCGGAAAGATCGAGCTGAAGATTTCTTGCATACAAATTAGCATCGCAGGTCATGGCACCAAGCAGCGAAATATCCATGCTTTCTTCATGGAATCCTTCTATCCTTATTTTGCCAGCGCCTTTCACTTTTAGTTTTTGTAAGTTTGGCATGGAAATTAGAATTTTTACCGTTTCATCGTCATGGTCGTTGAGCCAAAAGGTTTTGTTCCGCGAGCGATAATCAATCTCCAGCCGGTCACCCGATTGATCTACCCGAAACCTTTTCTTCTCACTTTCAGATCCTTTCAATTCCACCGAATACACATCGCTTTGGCGAATGACCAAATCAAAAATCCCGGTGATATCTAGCTCGTCAAAATCTTTCAGCCCATATTGATCGTTTAAAGCCAGCGCTTTTTCTTCTGTAGGTTGTGTGCAGTTCACGCATTCAAATCCATGTTCGGTCATTTTCCAGGTTTTATCAAAATTAGAATCGCGATAGCCGTCATAATCACGGTAATTGTTGTCAATCAGACGCCACATTTCTTCGTTGATCACGAATAAAGTATTGTAGGGAATGTAAAGATCCATTTCAAGGCGTTGCGCCCTGAATTTGGCATCTTTGCTAAAGGTTATGTTCGAGTCGAACGTGAACACGCTGTCGGCCTGCTGCACATTGTAGGTTATCATCTTAGCATTTTCGATAGCATTTTTGTGCGAAGTGCCTTGCGAAATAAAACGTTCGATCAATTTCACTTGTTTGCCGTCATAGCCCTTTATGGTAAGGTCGGTCACTCGGTAATCGTCAAGGCCGGTCTCCTTGATTTTCAATACGGCCGTTTTCCTGTCAAGGTCAAAGGTCTTTTCAACTTTGTAATCACCTTCTTCTCGAAAGGAAAAGATGATCTGGGGTACCGTGACGGCAAGCACTAAAACACTCACGAAGAAAAGAACAAACAATGCCCAGCCTACCATCGGACGGAATACAACTCGTTTTGAAATGATAGAGCTCCCCAACAATTGAATAAATATTGCCGGAATCAAGGCCACAAGAAATGCCGCGACAAATACCCAAACTGAAAATGTAGATTTTATTGCGTCAATGGGTAGACTAAGGCCATCCCACCAACTGGGCAACGAAGAGGAAGACACAACTCCGAATAGCAAACCAAAAGCGAGTAGTATTGAAAGTACCAGTAGCAAACCTACCAGTGAGATGCAAATGCCTATCGTCACCCGCAATATATCAACCAGTCCTTTTAGCGCTGGACCTAAGATTTTGGCAAGGAAGGAAAGAATTGCTGCGATGGCGCGGAATGGAAGCAAAATTATTTTTGCAAAGGCACTTTCATCATCATCTTTTTCGTTTAGGTTTTTTTTTATACTTGATTCGATGTTGGAGAGCGTTACTGGCTCACCTTGCATTTCCATTCGCTCCGTAATTGTTTTTGCTTCGGGTATAGAAATCCAAAGGATGATGTAAAGGACAATACCGAAACCACCGAAGAAAGACATAATCACAAACAACACACGGACAAGCACCACATCCCATCCGAAGAAAGCGGCAATGCCACCAGCTACTCCGCCTAAGACTTTGCTTTCGGGGTCGCGATACATTTTCTTCGCAGTGGATTCTTCTTCGATTTCCGCCACAGGTAAAACAATCCAGAGGATGATGTAGATCACCAGCCCGCCTCCATAGCCGAGGGTGAGCAAGGCGAAGATCAAGCGCGGCCATACTGGGTCGATATCGAAATAATGGCCAAACCCCGAGCAAACACCGCCTAACACTTTGTTCGATTTATTGCGCACTAATTTTCTGTGCTCCGTGGATTGTGTTGATTGAGAGCGAGCCCCTTTCTTTTTCGGCTCAGCGGAAAATTCATCGCGATGGCTATCGGTATCATCGGCAGCCTTGAAGTCGTTTACGTTGCCCATAACCACCATCAATTGTGCCACGTCTTCGGCTGTGATCACCTGTTTGCCTTCGTTGAGCTTTGACAGGAAAATCTCGGCTATGCGGTTTTCGATGTCTGCAATGATTTCGCTGCTGTCGTCAAAGGAGCTGAAGTAGCGATTGATGGAATCGAGGTATTTGCGCAGCGTTTCATAACCGTCTTCTTCAATGTGAAAGATGATGCCGCTTACGTTGATGCTGAGTGTTTTTTTCATAACAGTGTGAATAGAGGTGTTGATTAAACGGTAGTGGTGGAGTTGCTTCTGATCATTTCGGTTGAGTGCACTAGATCTTGCCAAGTTTCCGAAAGGCCTTTCATAAATTTTTCGCCATCTTCGGTAAGCTTGTAATATTTACGAGGTGGTCCGGACTTGGACTCGACCCATTTGTATTCAAGAAGTCCAGCATTTTTTAGCCGGGTAAGTAAAGGATACAGGGTGCCTTCAACGACAATCATTTTGACCAGCGTCAATTCGTTTAGCATGTCCGAGGCATACGTTTCTCCTCGCGCAATGATTTGCAAAATGCAATATTCTAAAATCCCCTTTCTCATCTGAATTTGCGTGTTTTCAAGGTTCATAATCCGTTTTTTAAGTCGATCTTATGATGTTATACGCAAAAGTACTATGTATGGCCAAGTACTGTACGGATATTTTTAAATTATTTTAAAAAGTGAACCAAATGTGTCAAAAATGCAATGTAAACATGGTTCGAATATCTGGCTTTGACTCTACCGTGAGCGATCCGTTGTGCATTTGCATGATTTGCCTAGATAAGGCAAGGCCAATGCCTGAGCCTGATTTCTTGGTTGTAAAAAAAGGAACAAAAATCCTATTTATGGCTTCGGGAATTATTCCAGGACCGTTGTCGATCACTTCGATTATAATGGATTGATCGATATATTTTCCATTCAACTCGATTACTCCGGAATCAGTATGCGCAAGCGACTCCATGGAATTCTTCACTAAATTAATCAGCACTTGCTCAATCATTTCGGCATCCGCCTGAATCGCGAGGTATTCTGAACTGCAGGAATGCGTGAACACGATATTGGTTTTCTTTAGTTCCTGCCGCATGAACTGGGCGGTCTTTTCGATGAGCCCTTTTAAAAGAACTGTCTTGATTTTTGGCTGCGGCAATGAAGTATACTCCCTATAGGCGTCAATAAATTTTATCAATCCTTTGCTTCGGTTTTCGATGGTGGCAAGGCCTTCGCGCAAATCGTCTGCAGCTTCACTTTTCAGTTTGTAATCATTTCCGTTAACGATCATTTCTGTGTCTAAAATTTCACGAAGGGTTGAGGTAAGGGAAGAAATAGGGGTAATGGAATTCATGATCTCATGGCGCAGCACGCGCGTCAAATTTTGCCAAGATTCGATTTCTTGTTTTTGTAATTCCGTCTGAATGTTTTGGAGCGTTACTAATTTTACAGTGTTTCCCCGTATCCGCATTTCCGTGGCCTGGATCGTAAGTAGAAACTCGTTGGTTTTATAAAGTGTTCCTTTTCCCGACTGAACTTCTTTTAACGCTTTGAAAAGTTTTTCATTTTTTTCTGCCAGTTCGTTGATGTTTTTCAAGTTGGCCTCATTGACAAACCGTTTGGCATTGGCATTCATCAGTTGAATGTTGCCTTCATGATCAAAAGAGAGAATGCCCGTGCGGACTTGTTGCACCACGGTGTTGAGGTATTGCCAGCTTTCTTCTTTTTCAGAACGGGTGTTTCGAAATGCCTCCAGCACTTCATTGAATGCGTGGTTTAGTTCTTTATAACTTTTGCCAAGTTTGTTATCCGCGGCAAAGCCAGAAATAAAATCAGAATAGCGCACCGATTCTAAAAATCGCGTGAGCTTGCGGTTGGTCTGAGAGGCGAACCGATAAATTTCCCATACTTGAAATAGAATGATGACGGAGGTAAGCCCTGCCGCAAAGATCATATTGGGCCGACCAAACATAAATTCAGCGGACGCTACCGTGAACGTCAAAAAAAGTACCCTAATTAAAATCCGTATGCGAAAGTCTTTCATATTTTAATTCGAAATTTCAGATTCAAAATTCAAAACTTCTTTTCCCCAATTTGGAATCTTGAATTTCAAATTTTGAATCTCTTAAAGTCCATGTTTCTCCAACCTTCTGTACAGCGATGAACGGGTAAGTCCGAGTTCGGTTGCCGCCTGAGTGATGTTGCCGTTATATTTTTTCAGCACTTTTCGGATAAGCAATTTCTCTACTTCCTCCAGGTTATAGGCATCCAGATTTAGCCCAGGTTCATTTTCTTTTACATTGGAAACGTTCAGATTAAAATCCTCTGGTTGCAGCACATGCGAAGAACTCATAATCACAGCACGTTCAATGGCATGTTGCAGTTCGCGGATATTCCCCGGCCAGGAATGCTTGTTCATTCTGGCAATAGCGGCATCACTAATTTTAGAAATATTTTTTTCGTACTTCGATGCATAGCTTTTTAGGAAAAAGTGGGCAAGCGGTGGAATATCTTCAGGTCTTTCGCGCAAGGGAGGGATCTCGATTTCTATGGTGTTGACCCGGTAAAGAAGATCTTGTCGGAATTTGTTCTCTTTCACCATGTCATACAAAGGCATGTTGGTGGCGCAGATCAACCGGATGTCGATGGGCAATTCTTTATTGGCCCCAACACGGCTTACTTTTCGGTTTTGCAAAACGGTGAGAAGTTTGGCTTGCAAGGGCATGGAGAGGTTGCCAATTTCATCTAAAAATAAGGTGCCACCATTGGCCAATTCAAAGCGCCCAACGCGGTCTTCTTTAGCATCGGTGAAAGCCCCTTTTTTGTGACCAAATAATTCAGTCTCAAAAAGGGTTTCCGTAACTGATCCCAAATCCACCGCCACAAAGGATTCACTTTTTCTAGCAGAATTGCGATGGATGGCGCGGGCAATCATTTCTTTGCCCGTACCATTTTCTCCGAGTATCAACACATTGGCATCGGTTTGGGCTACCCTTTCTATGGTTTGAAAAATCTTTTGCATCGCCTGGCTTTGGCCGATGATGTCACTGAATTTCTCATTGATAACATGATTAATCTCCTGGTTTTTTATTTTCAGCGTTTCCACCTGGTCGCGCGACTCACGCAGGCGCATGGAGGAGAAAAGGGTGGCTAGCAGTTTTTCATTTTCCCAGGGTTTCAATACGAAATCGGTAGCTCCTGCTTTGATCGCCTTCACGGCCATTTGCACGTCACCATAGGCGGTAATTAAAACCACGACCGATGAGGGATCAATATCTAATATTTTTTGAAGCCAGTAATATCCTTCGCTACCACTACTTACATCTTTGGTGAAGTTCATGTCGAGCAAGATCACATCGTAGTCTTCATTAGCCATGAGCGTAGGGATGCTCTCCGGATTTTTCTCAATATCCACTTGAGCGAAATGCCGCTTGAGGTGCATCTTCGCTGCTTTTAACAAGTCCTCGTTGTCATCTACGATTAGAATTTTTCCTTGCCTTGTTTCGGTCATAATAATTCAGTTTCAAGTTTTAGGTATTCGGGTTACACGTTTCGGGTTGCGTTCCAATGATCTTCTACCCACTGGATAAATTTGTTTATCTTTTTGCTTAGGATGCTGTACTCACTGATTAACCATCAAATTTTTCGGTTTCATACAAGAACTCAAGGTGAACCATTGTTTCGTCACACGCTGCATGGGAATAGACTAAGTACTTGATGAAATCAGCCATGCAACGCTTCCGCCCGTATCCTTCAACGACTAATGAGGTTACCGCCTTTGACGACCTTCTGATTTGACTACCTTCCTCGTATAATTCAAACTTGAGAAGGGACAAGGCGATTTTCTGAACCTTGATAGCTAACTTATTTGACTCGATGTAGATTTCTAAATCCCTGTAACATTTCATGGCGATCTTACTTGAAACTTGTAACATGTACCCTTCCATCCGCAACCTTTGTACCGCAAAGCAAAAGCCTATTTTTTAAGATTATTCAGGGCTTTTGTTCTCAAATCTACATTTTTTTCGTCCGTTTACGGACACATTCGTTCATATTTGAACTGAACGGTACTCGCTAATACCCGAAAATTGCGCTGCAATGCGCCTTATTAGGTTGGCACATTAGTTGGCTTAGAGGGGGAAAGAATAAAATCACTATGCAGGAGTTAATGGACAAGAAAATAAAGAAGAAAAGGTTTACCGTAAAGAAGGTATCAACTTACTTTGGCATAGTTGCATTGGTTGTCTTTGTGGCCTATCAATTCATTTTTGCTGACAGACGATCCACTTTTAAAACCGAAAAAGATAAGGTCACTATTTCGGATGTGAAAATGGGTGAGTTTAAAGAATACATTCCTCAGACAGGTTCAGTTGAGCCAGCACGAACAGTTTACCTTGATGCCATAGAAGGAGGCACAATAAAAAGGGTTGTTCGCGAAAGTGGTGCCATGGTAAAAAAAGGTGACTTGATCATTGAGATATCCAACCTTAACAGGGAAATAGCAGTTCTTCAGCAAGAATCTGATTTGATGCAAAGCATTAATCGCTCGCGGGATACGCGTATCAACATTGGAAACCAAGATCTTACTCAACGAGGAAATTTGGCTTTGATCGAGAATCAACTAGCCATTTACCGTCCTCAATACGAAAGGCAAAAAATTTTGATTGAGAAAAAACTCATTGCCCAGCAGGATTTTGAGCAAACCAAGGCGCACTATTTATATAACCTTGAACGCAGGAAATTTACCTATGAAGCGTATAAGATAGATTCAGTAAGTAGGGCTCTTTCATTAAGAGATCTGGATTTGTCTGACGAGCGTTTGAAACAAAATTTGGCATCCGTTAGAACAATTCTAGACAATTTAAACATCAAAGCGCCAATAGACGGTCAGCTCGCCACACCTATACATTGGGAAGTTGGGCAGGCCGTTACCACTGCGCAACGTGTTGGTCAGGTGGATGTAGTCGGTGAATATAAAGTCCGCGTACCTATTGATGAATTGTACCTACCTAAGATTTCTGCTGGCCTGCCTGCTTCAACTGATTTTGATGGCAAAACATACAATCTTGAAATCATGTATATCTACCCAAGTATTACTAATGGCCGTTTTGAAGTAGATATGAATTTTGTTGGAGAAACTCCAAAAGGCTTGCGCAGAGGATTGTCCCTTCGTTTGCGGATTGAATTAGGTCAGCCTTCGCAAGAACTCTTACTGCCAATGGGTGGCTTCTATAAAGACACGGGTGGCAACTGGGTATTTCTTGTTGAAGCTGGAACAAACCGGGCTGTGAAGCGGGAAGTTAAACTTGGGCGCAAGATGGGCTCCGAATACTTTGAAGTGCTGGAAGGATTAAAACCGGGCGATCATGTGATCACTTCCTCGTATGAAAATTTTGGGAACAATGAAGTATTGATCTTGAATTAACACGAGGAATGCAACTTTTTTATACGAAACGCGTCTTACCTTGTAACCAAAGAAATAAAATTAAGTACACTTAAAACTAAATCCCAACTAATCTCATCCCACGATTAACCGAACACGCTATGATCAAATTAAAAAACCTCGAAAAAGTTTACACCACCGAAGAAGTGGAAACGACTGCGCTCAATAACATTAACATGGAAATCCAAGATGGTGAATTTGTGGCCATCATGGGGCCTTCCGGTTGTGGTAAATCAACGTTGCTTAATATCCTTGGTTTGCTCGACAATCCATCAGGTGGTGAATATTTTTTTGGCGACCACGAAGTGGCCAAATATTCTGAGCGGCAACGTGCCCAGTTACGAAAAGGATCGATTGGTTTTGTGTTCCAGAGCTTTAACTTGATTGATGAGTTGACTGTATTCGAAAATGTAGAGCTTCCCTTGCTTTACATGAAAGTGCCTTCGGACGAACGCAAAAAAAGAGTAGAAGAGGTGTTGGAACGCATGAACATCATGCATCGTAGAAACCATTTTCCGCAGCAACTTTCGGGTGGTCAGCAACAACGCGTTGCTATTTCACGCGCTATTGTGGCTAAGCCAAAGGTGATTCTTGCCGATGAGCCTACGGGTAATTTGGATTCCGCCAATGGAGAAGAAGTAATGAAGTTGTTATCGCAATTGAATGAAGAGGGAACAACCATATTGATGGTAACGCACTCACCCTACGATGCCAACTATGCTCATCGTATCGTTAATTTATTTGACGGAAAAATTGTAACGGAAAACATTAAGGAACAATTTCACGTATAAGCATTAAGTATCAGGATTTATCCTGATTCATTTTTCATAGGTTAGGTTAGGTTATGATAAAGTCCCAGGGGTGGGACTTTATTTTTTTGTACGCTTTTCCGAATGTAACCCAGCGGAAGTGACGGATTAGTTAGCTGTAAACCGCACACCCTTTGTTCATGTTCGTACAGTGACCGATCGTTGATCTCCATTTTTGGCCATTCGGTTGGAATTTTGTCATTGGCACATTTATTGGCTTAAGGAAGCAACTCTTGATCAACCCTTAGCGTCTTACTCAAAACCTTTGCCATCATGATCAAAAATTACCTGCTCATCACCTTTCGTTCTTTGATGAAGAACAAGTTGTTTATCCTTATCAATGTGTTTGGTATGGGGCTCGCGATTGCCTGCTGCATTACAGCCTACCTGAATTGGGAGTTCAGCCACAACTGGGATAAAGGTCATGTCAATGCCGATAGGGTTTATCGCGTTCAGTTTTGGCGTGAATTTCAGGGGAAGCGAGATCGTTACGGGATGGCTCCCATGCCGCTGGGCGGCTACATCAAACAGAATTTTAAAGAAGTCGATAAGACGGTTCGCTTCATGTCATCGTATTGTGATATGCGAATAGGTGAGGAGGTATTTGGAGATCAGATTGCGTATGCTGACTCCGCCTTCTTTGATTTATTTACTTTTCAATTGAAGCACGGGGTTTTTTCTAATTTTTATGATAAAGGGAAGGTTTTTATCAGTGATAAAATAGCAAAAAAGTATTTTAATAAAGAGGATGTCGTTGGTCAGCCGCTTACTCAGATTGTGCTAGGTAGCGATGGCGTAAGACGACCGAAAGAATTTATTATCGGTGGAGTCTTTAAGAAGCAACCTGAGAATTCAAGTTTTGGATTTGATGTCATCACCTTGTTCAGTAATTTCTGGGATGTCAACCTCGACAAAGAAGTTTCCGAAACCAATTGGAAAAGATGGTCTCATGTTCTTTTTCTAAAGATTGAGAATCCCACGAATGTGGCACTGGTCACGAAGCAACTCCAGCAATATGTAGAGCCACAGAATAAAGTCCGTGAGGATTTTAAGATCAGTGAATATTATTTAGAATGTTTTGATGGGATGATGAAACGCAATCGAGCCAACCCTCGGCTCGACAGTGATTACCTGGGTGGGGGGATTCCAGATGAGGCAGTCACGGTGCCGGCTATTATGGCGGCTATGCTTTTGCTATTGGCCTGCTTCAATTTTACCAATACGTCCATTGCTATTTCAAGCAAACGATTAAAGGAGATTGGTATTCGAAAAGTAATGGGCGGTATGCGGAGTCAGTTGATCGCTCAATTTATGGGTGAGAATTTGGCGCTATGTTTTCTCGGTTTGTTGACGGGATTGCTCATGGCCGAGTGGTTAGTGCCTGCCTACGATTCATTATGGCCTTGGCTGGAATTGAATTTGAGCTACACGGAAAATGCCGGCTTCTTATTGTTCTTAGTGCTGTTGCTGTTTGCCACCGCTATTATAGCGGGCGCTTATCCTTCCTTCTATATCACTTCCTTTGAGCCAGTCAGTATATTAAAAGGAAAAGCAAAATTTGGAGGAACGAATTGGTTCACCCGGTTTTTATTAGGAGGTCAGTTCGTGATTTCTTTATTGTCCATAATCATGGGGGTTGCTTTTTATCAAAATGGGAATTACCAAAAGGATTACGATTTAGGCTTTGCCACCCACGGTGTAATCTCTGCATGGGTGAATAATGAAGGTGCTTTCAATACCTATCGGGATGCCCTTGTTTCCAATAAGGACATCGAAGTGATTGCAGGATCGAAACATCATGTGCCCTTTAATTTTTACAATGACCCGATAAAATACGGAGCACTGGAAAAAGAAGTTGACATTATGGAAGTAGGTGATAATTATTTTGAAGCGATGGACATGTCACTCCTCTCCGGACGAAAGTTCCATAAAGATTCGGAAACTGACCGAAAAGAATCGGTGATTGTAACGGAAGAATTAGTCAAGCAATTTGGATGGAAGGATAACCCAATAGGCAAACGGTTAGTATGGATGGACACCGTGCAATTGTATGTGATTGGCGTAGCCAAGAACGTTTTCGCCCGCGCACTTTGGCAACCCATAGAACCCTTAATGATCCGCTATGTCGCCCCAGTAAAATATCAGCAATTGGTGGTGAAAACCGAACCGAAAAAAATGAAAGTGGTGAACGAGTTCATGGAAAGGAAATGGAAGGAGGTTTTTCCGAACACCTTATACGGAGGCAGAATGATTGATCAGCAACTCAGTGAGACCAACGAAATTAATCACAACGTTACGGTGATGTTTGGTTTTCTGGGCTTCTTTGCCGCTTTGATGACTGGCATTGGATTGTTTACGCTGGTTTCCTTAAACATCGAAAAGAAAATGAAGGAAATTGGTGTGCGCAAAGTACTGGGAGCATCTATCGGAAACATCGCAGGGGTCATCAATTTTGAATTCGTTGTGAACCTTGGCATTGCGACAATTATTGGAGGGGCTTTAGGTTATTTCGCTTCCGATTTCTTGATGCATGCTATTTGGACCTATTACCTGAAATTGAACTACACCAGTTTAACCTTTTCAACCATTGCTATGGTTGTTATTGCCATTGCGGCAGTGGGGCACAAAACTTTTTATACCGCTTCGTTGAATCCCACAAAGACGTTAAGGGACGAATAATAAAATAAAAATAAATCCATTATGCTGAAAAACTATTTCACTGTTGCCCTGCGTAATATTCGCAAGCATTCCTTTTTTTCAACTGTTAATATTTTTGGCGCGTGAGGCGTGCCACCACTCGAAGTGGTGTCACTACTTGAGGTTAAACTGTTTTGAAAATGGTAACTAACTGAAATTGATTTCGTCTTTGAGTAAATAATTTAATTAGAAGAATCATTATGCTGAAAAACTATTTTATTGTTGCCCTGCGTAATATTCGCAAGCATTCCTTCTATTCGACTGTTAATATTTTTGGCTTAGCCACCGGAGTGGCCGCGTGCCTGTTCATTATTCTTTACATCGCTGATGAATTCAGCTATGATCGTTTTCATAAAAATGCGGAGAACATTTATCGGGTTGGTTTACACGGAAGAATTGCGGGACAGGATATTAACACGACTACTACCTGTCCACCGTTAGCGGCCACTATGGTTGCTGATATTCCTGGCGTGGAGGCAGCAATTCGAATCGATAGACGCAACAACATAGTGTTTAAAAATGGCGATCTGTCATTTACCGAAAAAAAAATACTCTTTGCTGACTCCAATTTTTTCCAGTTCTTCTCTTTTAAATTATTAGAAGGAGATCCAAACACAGCGCTAAAAGAACCCAATAGCATCGTCCTCACACCTGATTTGGCAGCAAAGTATTTTAAAGGGCCAGCGTTTGGCAAACTCCTCACCATCGGGAATGAAAACAAATCTTTCAAGGTAACAGGAATAGCAGAAGCCCCTCCTCACAATTCCCACTTTTCATTTGCGGCCATTATTTCCACAAGCTCAGAAAAAGGATGGTACAGCTCCGTACAATGGTTGAATAATGGCTTATACACCTATTTTAGAAAAAGCCCTCAAACCCACATCGATGATGTTGCCAAACGACTGAATGAAATTACGGATAATCACATCTCACCCGAGATCATCAAGTTCATGGGGGTATCGATCGACAAATTTCATCAAGCTGGCAATGAATATGCGTATGTTCCCTTTCCCATGCTTGACACTCGCCTTCACTCAACCTGGCGCGATGATATTGAACCCGCTGGAAATATTACATACATCTATGTTTTCGGTGCTGTTGGTGTTTTTATTTTGCTTATCGCCTGTATCAACTTTATGAATTTATCTACGGCCCGGTCGGCAGGCCGTGCGAAAGAAGTTGGGCTGCGAAAAATTTTGGGTTCGGTTCACAGTCAAATGATTTGGCAATTCCTGGCAGAGTCGGTTGTGTATGCGTGCATCGCGGTGGTGCTGGCCATGTTGATTGCCGGTCTTCTCCTTCCCCAATTTAATATCCTTTCCGGAAAACAACTATCCTTTAATTCGCTGGTGAGTATTCCGGTCTTAGCTGGAGCGATCGGCTTGGTTGCGGTGATCGGTTTATTGGCAGGCAGTTATCCGGCTTTTTATTTAACCAGCTTTAGTGCGGTGGAGGTGTTGAAAGGAAAAGTCAGGGCCGGAATAAAAAGTAAAGGGATTCGCAGCGGGTTGGTGGTGTTTCAATTTGCCTTATCCATTATTCTTATTATTTGCACCAGCACCGTTTACCAACAGATTAAGTTTTTGCAAGAGCGAAACATGGGCTTGGATAAACACAATGTGTTAATCATCAGCAATACCAGCCGTATGGCCACCAATCAAATGGCTTTTAAGAATACCCTCTTAACGAAGAAAGGTATTGAGAAGGCCAGCTTTACTAACAATGTTTTTCCGGGCGTTAACAACACAACAGTTTTTCGTAATTCCGTCAATCGTAAAGACCATGTGATGGGAACCTACTTTGCTGATTACGACCATGCAGACATCATGAAATTTGAGCTGGTGCAAGGCCGTTATTTTTCCCGCGATTTTCCTTCCGATTCATCATCGGTTGTTTTGAATGAGGCCGCTGTGCGTGAATTGGGCTGGGAAAAACCGATTCAGGAAAAATTGATTGTCTTCGATGGTGATAATGGAAACTCAAAGGAGGTTTTCATGAGGGTAATCGGTGTGGTGAAAGATTTCAATTTTGAGTCTTATAAAATGAAAGTGCGACCGATGGTGCTGCGCCTCACCGATAAATCGAATAACTTGTTGGTGCGGTATTCGGGTAATCCCGAAAATGCAGTAAAAGAAACTACGGAGCTTTGGAAAGAATATGCTTCAGGCGATCCATTTGAGTATGCTTTCCTCGATCAGAATTTTGATCAACTTTTTCGTGAGGAGCAACGGCTAGGCTCTTTGTTTACGGTTTTTAGTGTGTTGGCTATTGTAATAGCCAGCCTCGGTTTGTTTGCGTTAGCCGCCTTCACGACTGAGCAACGCACAAAAGAAATTGGAATCCGTAAGGCCATGGGTGCCAGCGTTTCAGGAATTACGACTTTACTTTCAAAAGAGTTTACCGCGTTAGTGATTGTTTCCATCGCCTTAGCCATCGTGCCCGCTTACTTTTTATTGGACTATTGGTTGAAACAATTTGCCTACCGCGTGGAGATAACGGTGATGGTTTTTGCGGTCAGTTCGATAGGGGCTCTATTAATTGCCTGGCTCACGGTAGCCTTTCAAGCCTTCAAAGCTGCGCTTGCCAAACCAGTGGATTCACTGAGAAGTGAGTGATTAGCTGATGGAGGATAGTGTTAACTATTTGTTGATTATTTTTCAATTTACGGCCAAGGAAAAATTAAGAGTCGCCACTCCTTTGATGTGGGAACCAGTAGGATAGTTTAAAAACTTTGTAGCCTCGGTGGTCTGAACTGCAGACTCAAAGGTGGCCGTAACGGAAACTGCCGTCTGCGGTGCGCTCGTGGTTGGGTCAATTAATAATGTACTTCAACCAGAGCACTTCATCACATGAGCAATTTTATTCGACAAAATCGAGGACAATTAGAAATGTTCATTTCTCCTATATTTCTGTCAAAATAAAAAATTAAAATATGCCTACTGATTTCAGACAGCGCGCTAATTTCCAAAGATTTCGGGTTTTTTATCCCGAGTTTAAAAAATGATTTTTTTGTGAAAATCCCGGATTTTATCCCGACTTTGGCGGGATAAATTTTCGTCCCAAAATTGGAAGTAATTCAATTTTCTTACCTTTT
>DAHVFH010000186.1 GCA_027317105.1 Cytophagales bacterium | reverse complement strand
TGGCTCGTGTTTGAATTTATCTTGTTTGCGGTTTTGCTTTATGACAGCGCAGGCATTCGGTTTTCTCAAGCCGTGAACACTTCCATGTATTTGATCATTGGCGGTTTGGTGCTTGCGCTATCGGCCAATATGCGTTGGGTGGCGTACCTCAACTACAAACAAAAGTGGACGAGCCTGCTGTTGTTGATTCTCGTTTTTTTTTACTTCGCGTACTTTTTTTATACCGTTCAGGATTTAACCGTAAAAATCGGTGAGCAATCTATGGCTTTTCTCGATTATCGGAATCTCCTTTTCATTTTCATCCTGGCTGCGTTCATCGTTATTTATGGCGTTTTTTCCTTTTTAGTGATTTTGTTCAACCTTCCAACTTCATCCGTTTTTGAACAAAAGCTAGAGGAAGTAGTGAATTTTCAGCGGATTAGCCAATCTATCCAGACTGAGCAAGATGAGGAGAGTGTTTACAACATATTGCTCGAAAGTTCGGTAAGCTCAGTTTTTGCCGATGCCGCTTGGCTCGAAATCACAGGAGCAAGCAACGACCGCAAAATGTTTACCTACCGGATGACGGAACAGGAGTCCAAAAATATTCGCGAACATCTTGAAAAAAAGAATGTCAAAGGGATCCTCGATTCGGGAACAGAGAAAACAACAAATATTTCCAGGCACATGGCCTCCATGAAGGGGTCACGCTTTCGCTCAATTCTCGCTTTTCCGATTGTCGTTAAAGAGGTAAATATTGGCACGTTGGCACTTCTTAAAGAGCTGCCGGACGGATTCAATAAAGAGATGACGCGCATCGTTTCCACTTTTGCTAATCAGGCAGGGATATCGATCGAAAACTTCCGGCTAATGGAAGAGGCATTTCAAAATGCGCGCTACAAAGAAGAACTGAAGATTGCAAAGACGGTTCAGCAGAGTTTATTGCCTACGAAATTAGAACAAGATAAAGACTTTGAGATTGTGGCGTTCTCTGCTTCACCCGATGAAGTGGGAGGAGATTATTATGATACCCTTCGAATTAATGATCATTTAGTGGCCTTGATTATTGCGGATGTTTCAGGTAAAGGAACCATAGCAGCCTTTCACATGAGTCAGATGAAAGGAATTTTTCATAGCTTGGCACAACAGCACCTTGATCCTAAGGAATTCATGACACGGGCAAACCAGGCCTTAATTTACTGTTTAGAACGGGCTTCGTTCATTTCTGCTTCTTACTTTGTTATTGATACCAACGACAAAAAAGTACGCTATTCTAGGGCGGGTCATTGCCCAGTGCTTTACTTGCATGCCGGAACTAGCAAATCCTTTTACCTAACTGACAAGGGCGCAGCCTTGGGTATGGTCCGAAGCACCGATTATAGTAATCATATCGAGACAAATGAATTCATTTACGCCCCGGGCGATACTATGCTGCTCTACACCGATGGTATCACCGAAGCAAAAAATGCGAAAAGTGAGGAATTTGGGTATGACCGATTGGCCTTATCATTGAATGAAGTGGCGAGCGTGGGCGCCCAGGAAATAGAAGATCACATTATTAAAAAGCTCTATGAGTTTTCCGGATCGAAGAACATCAATGACGATTACACATCCATGACAATAAGATTCAAGGATAACTAAACTTGCTTAAAACCGTTAACAATTATGGTTCACATTAAAAGAATACAGGAAAACGGAGCCGATATCATCGCAGTGGTCGGTGAAATCGATGCGAGCTCTTCCATAGAATTGGATCTATCCATCGCTAAAAGTGTGGGGGAGGGATTCAAAAAAATTCTGGTCGATTGCCATGGATTAGAATATATTTCTTCGGCTGGATTGGGTGTATTTATGTCGTACATTGAAGAATGCCGGGACAAAAAAATCCAGATGGTATTGTTTGGGCTCAAAGGCAAAGTGATCAATACTTTCGAAATCCTTGGATTGGCAGACCTATTACATATCCGTGAAAACAAGAACGAAGCGATGAAGTTGGCCGATGAATTATCAGTATAAAATAGGGTGTAGCCTTTCTAACCTCAAGGGGATCCGTGATTTCATTCGAAATACACTGAATGAAAACCAGGTGCCTGAATTGCAGATCAGCTCGGTCGTGCTGGCCTTGGATGAGATGTGCTCCAACCTCATGATTCATGCCCATCATTGCAACCCCGACCATATTCTTGAGCTTCATATTAATCAGGAACAACACTCGTATATTTTTGAAATCATTGACGAAGGCAACTTGTTTAATATTAATGAATTCATTGAACCCGGAATGGAACGTCTTGTTCAAGAAAAGAAAAAGGGAGGGCTCGGTATCCGCTTGGTGAAATCCATTATGGACAAAATTGAATACACCTCTGAAGGAGGAAGAAACATTTGTAGGCTAACGAAAGAGCTTTAACACGCCCGCCCACTTTCCTCCAAAAAACTATCTTTGCAAATTGAAATCATAATTTATTCATGAAAAATTTTGTTTTAGCCTTTCTAGCGTTATGGCAATTCACCAGCGGAATGGGTCAGGCAGTCAAAAAAGTCAGGCCTATTGCCCTCTTCACGGTCGGGGGAACGCCAACGTACACCGAGGAATTCATGTATCTGTATAAGAAAAATCATAGAAATAAATCACAGGATTTTACCCCTGAAAAGATTGAAGAATACCTTAACCTGTTTGTCAATTTTAAATTAAAAGTTAAGGAAGGCTACCAACGGGGCCTTGATACCACGGTAAAGTTTAACAAAGAATTAAAAACTTATGAGGAAGAGCTTAAGAAACCCTATCGCGCAGACAAGGACGCACTCGACAAACTAACGAAAGAAGCCTATGACCACCTGACGGAGGAAGTCAAAGCCTCACACATTTTGATTCAGGTAAAACCCGATGCTGCTCCTGCCGACACGCTGAAAGCGTTTACAAAAATTTCAGAAATTCAAAAACGGATTGTTGCTGGAGAGGATTTTGAAAAATTAGCGCGTGAGTTAAGTGAAGATCCTTCAGCCAAATACAATGGAGGTAACCTGGGTTATTTCACAGCCCTACAAATGGTTTATCCCTTTGAAGAGGCAGCTTATAAAACTAAAGTAGGCGAAGCTTCATCTATAATCCGAACGCGCTTTGGGTACCATCTCATAAAAGTGGTGGACAAAAGGACTTCACAAGGTGAGGTGGAGGTAGCTCACATACTTCTTCGCACAACAAATGGAGGACAAACTTCGCGACTTAAAAATACTACCGAGATGGACAACGATCCTAAAGTTAAAAATTTGATTTTTGAAATCTATGATCAGCTAAAGTCGGGTCGTAGTTGGGACGAGCTTTGTAAGGAGTATTCGGAAGACTCCAACACTAAAAATACGGGCGGAAAGTTAAGGCCCTTTGGAGCCAGGGCATTAGCAGCCGTGCCTGAGTTCGAAGCCACAGCTTTTGCCTTGGAGAAACCGGGTGATATTTCTGACCCATTTCAATCGAACATTGGCTGGCACATCATCCGATTAGAAAAGAAAATCCCCGTGCCACCCTATGCCGAAGTGGAAGCTAGCTTGAAAAAACGGGTGGCCCGCGATGAGCGATTGAAAATCTCAGAACAGGCGATGGCGATTGCAAGAAGAAAGGAACTAGGGTTTAATGAAAACAAAGAGAACAAACCAAAAGTATTGGCTTTGGCTGACTCAACTTTATTGAAAGGCAAATGGAAGTTTACCGGAAATACGGAGACCAAAAATGTTATCCTGTTTTCAATAGGTCATCAAGTGTATAAGGCTGTAGATTTTTTTCAATGGGTTGAACGCCATCAGACTTCAAGCAAGCTGAATCCCGAATCCTACTTTGACCAATTGTATGAAACGTATGTAAATGATAACGTGGATAAAGCAGAAGAAGAGAAAATCAAAATAAACAATCCTGATTTTCAGTATTTATTGACCGAATACAAGGAAGGGATTTTATTGTTTGACATCATGGAAAAAGAGGTTTGGAACAAAGCTTCCGAGGATTCTGTGGACCAAAGGAAATTTTACCAAGATCACCTTGCTAAGTATACAGCCGGGGATCGTGTGGAGGCTCGTATATTTTCTACTACGGATAAAACTTTTTTACAAGAAGTGAAAAGGAAAGTGACCAAAGGCGACACGCTAACAGCTGCTGACATGAAGAAATTTAAATCCGTGCAAAATTTTCGCAATTATGAAAAAGGGGAAAGCAAAGTAATCGATAAGGTAAACTGGGTACCGGGGCTGCAGGAAACGGATATCGAGGGAACATTCTTTTTAGTAGAGATTAAACAGCTAGTGCTGCCAGGCACGAAATCATTTGCCGAAGCACGTGCTCATGTGATATCCGATTATCAAGATTTTTTGGAAAAGAACTGGGTTGCTTCATTGAGAAATAAATATCCGGTGAAAATAAATACTAAGGCCAGAAAGTCCGTTATGAATGAGTTGATGAAAAAATGAACAGGTCTAACTTAAAATATCGTCCTATTAAAATCTTTTTTGTTATTGGATTACTTGTGTTTGGTCTCGGGTCATGCGATCTAATTCGAATGAAGCGTGGAAAAGGCGACCAGGATGGAACCCGAAGCCTCATTGCCCGTGTCCATGACGCGTATTTATATGCCGATGAACTGAAGGGCATTGTTCCAGAGAAAACCACAAAGCAAGATAGCGCCACGCGCATCAATGCTTATGTTAACAGTTGGGTACGTAAACAGCTGCTGATTCAAGAGGCTTTAAAAACCATCAGCATCGATGAGGCAGAAGTAGAACGAAAAGTGATGGATTATCGATACAGCTTGATAAGCTATGAATTCTTAAATTATTATATCCAGCAACACTTGAACGATAGCGTTAACGATTCCACCATTGCAACGTACTATAAAAAGCACCTTGATAATTTTATTCTAAAACAAAATATTATTCGCGGTACCTACATAAAGGTGCCAAAAGACGCGCCTCGCACTAAGCGAATTAAAGAGTTGATGTTTTCAACAAAGGAGAAGGATTTAACAGAGCTTAAATCGTACTGCCTTAGTTTTTCTGCCGCTTACCATTTGGCTGATTCTTCATGGATCGAATTCGATAGACTGACAGTAAATTCCCCATTGGCTGAAATCCCCAACAAAATCCAGTTTTTAAGAGCATATAACTATTATGAAACCAATGATCCCTCTTATTTGTATTTCCTAAAAGTTGATGCGTATAAAATTACAGACAACGTATCACCGTTAGAGTTTGTAAAACAGGACATAAAAAACATTATTTTAAACAAAAGAAAAGTAGAACTTGCAAAAAAATTGGAAGATCAAGTTTATGAAAACGCAGCAAAACAAAAGGATTTTGAGGTTTTTGAAAAATAATATCTTCTTTCTTCTATTCCTTTCGCTATCCGTCTATGGGCAAGAAGCGAAAGAGGCAAAGGAAGAAACCGGATTTGTGCTTGATAAGATCATTGCCAAGGTTGACAATTACATTGTTTTAAAATCCGAATTAGATGCCGCTTACCAAAATTACCTTACAGAAGGAAATGTCGGTTCTGACGAGGCCAAATGTTCGCTACTAAACCGCATGGTGATGAGCAAATTGATGGTGGCTAAAGCCGAGATTGACTCAGTGGTAGTGACCGATGCTGAGGTAGATCAAAACACCTCTCAACGGATGAGTGTCATTTTGAACAATTATGGCAACTCGGCAGAAGAATTGGAACGGCAATACGGCAAGACAATGGAGCAGATAAAAATTGAATTGCGAGACCAGATCCGTGAGCAGCTATTGGCGCGCGAAATGACTCAGCGAATAACAAAAAATATAGAGATCACGCCTTCTGAAGTGAAAAGATTTTTTAACAAAATACCTGTAGATAGCTTACCTTATTATGATGCGGATGCGGAAATTGGGCAAATCGTCAAAGTAGCAAAAGTTGACAATGAACAAAAAGAAAAAACAAAGGTTCGACTTGAGGCGTTGCGCGACAGGCTTATTAATGGAGAAAATTTTAATGAGCTGGCTAAAAAATATTCAGAGGATCCAAGTGCACAATCCAATGGTGGAGAAATGGGTTATTTCGGTCGCGGTGCCATGGTACCCGAATATGAAGCGATGGCGTTTAAATTAAGGAAAGGAGAAATTTCACATCCGTTTGAGTCTCCATACGGCTTTCACATCATGCAGTTGATCGACCGTAGAGGCAATGAATATAATTCCCGTCATATTTTGATTTCGGCCGTACCCAGCAAAGAAGACGTTGCGCGCGCAGGTATTTTTCTTGACAGTATCCGTGGAAAAATAATGAGCGACAGCCTAAAATTTGAACATGCGGCTAGATTGTTCTCGGATGACTCTGAAACAAAAGGCCATTCCGGTTTCATGACCGACCCCGATGGAGGTATTCATGTATCTTTAAAGCAGGTAGACCCGGCCGTTTACCTCACGATCGATACGATGAAAGTTGGCCACATTTCCCGGCCACTTCCCTATCGCACGGATAAGCAGAAGGAAGCGATGAGGATTATTTACTTCAAAGCAAAAGTTGCCCCCCACCAAGCTAACCTTAAAGACGACTGGCATCGTATTCAATCAGCCGCATTGGCTGAGAAAAAAGACAAAGCCATTAATAAGTGGTTTGTTAAAGCTCGGGGGGATGTCTTTATTAACATCGATCCGGCCTATAATTCATGTAAATTAGCCGAATAACCTTTTCCCTGAATAGTTTGGTGTTGATGCGGCTTAGGAAAAGTATTTTTCACCCTTAATAGTTTTAAGCATGCCTAAAATTTTTGCCAATGATGTAGAGGCGGCCAATGCGCTGGCGCAATCCTTTAATGATTTGAAAAATGAAATCGCCAAGGTAATTGTTGGGCAAGACGAAGTTGTCAGCCTTGCACTCACTGCCATCTTTTGTCATGGCCATGCGTTACTGATTGGTGTTCCTGGTCTCGCAAAAACTTTACTGGTTCAAACACTCTCTCAGGCATTGGACCTGCAATTCAAACGCATTCAATTCACACCCGATCTCATGCCATCGGATATTGTAGGTGCAGAAACGTTGGACAAAGAGAGAAATTTTCAATTTGTAAAAGGCCCTATTTTTGGCAACATTATTCTAGCAGATGAAATTAATAGAACGCCACCTAAAACGCAAGCCGCTTTACTTGAAGCCATGCAGGAAAATGCGGTAACGATAGCTGGAAATCGTTACACTTTGCCGCGGCCATTTTTTGTTATGGCCACGCAAAATCCCATTGAGCAAGAAGGAACCTATCCATTGCCCGAAGCGCAACTCGACCGCTTCATGTTTAATATTTTTCTGGATTACCCTACCTATGAGCAAGAATTGAAAATTGTAAAAGGAACTACCGCAGACGAAGTTGTTGAAGTGCATAAGACTCTTACGGCTGGTGAGATAATCAATTATCAACATTTGGTCAGAAGGGTACCAATTGCGGATAACGTAGTTGAATATGCAGTGAAGTTAACGGGGTCAACAAGACCGGGATACACCTCATCGCTTGCCAATGATTTTATGGAATGGGGAGCAGGCCCAAGGGCTTCGCAATACTTAGTGCTTGGAGCTAAATGTAATGCTTTGCTAAACGGAAAATATTCCCCGGATATTGAAGATGTGCGGGCGGTGGCCAAACCCGTATTGCGTCATCGTATTGTGCGCAATTTCAAAGCCGAAGCAGAGGGTGAATCGGTTGACCAGCTTATCGACAAGTTAATGACACAGCTAAAAAACTGAAGTAATGTTGCTGGATTCAATCAAAAAATTATCGATTAGCTATGCCCAGGATAATATCGCTGCACGAAGACATTTGCACATGCACCCTGAATTGTCGTACCAGGAATACAATACTGCAAAATTTGTGATAAGCAAGTTGACCGAATTGGGTCTGAAGCCCATTGAGGGCGTGGCGGGGACAGGAGTGGTCGTATTGATTGAAGGAAAGAATCCAGAAACAAAAACTGTCGCATTAAGGGCGGACATGGACGCGTTGCCCATTCAGGAGTTAAATCCGGTTTCTTATAAATCTCAAAACCCTGGTATAATGCATGCTTGTGGGCATGATGTCCATACCGCTTCTCTTTTGGGTACTGCGAAAATATTAAACGAAATCAGAACTGAGTTTGAAGGTTCTGTGAAATTAATTTTTCAACCCGGTGAAGAAAAAACCCCAGGGGGTGCCTCCTTAATGATAAAGGAAGGTGTCTTGGAAAATCCTAAGCCGCAGGCAATTATTGGTCAGCATGTAATGCCGCTAGTGGCAGCCGGAAAAGTCGGGTTTCGCGAAGGGATGTACATGGCCAGCAGTGATGAAATTTATTTAAAAGTAATTGGAAAGGGCGGACATGGCGCTACCCCGGAATTGACAATCGATCCGATCTTAATTGCTTCCCACATCATCATAGCCTTGCAGCAGGTTATTAGTCGCAATGCAAGCCCTAAACAGCCTACTGTTTTAACCTTTGGAAAAATTACCGGAGATGGTGCCACGAATATTATTCCGAACGAGGTAAAAATTGCCGGAACCTTTCGCGCACTCAATGAGCAATGGCGTGAGGAGGGGTTGAAGAAAATAAAAAAAATGGCGGAAGGAATAGCAGAAAGCATGGGGGGAAAATGTGAGGTAGAAATTTCACCTGGCTACCCCTACCTGGAAAATAACCCTGCCCTCACTCAAGGGTTGCGTCAAGCGGCTGAGGAATATCTTGGCAAAGAAAATGTGGTAGATCTTGACTTAACCATGGGTTCAGAAGACTTTGCCTATTATTCGCACGAAATTCCTGCCTCGTTTTATCGATTGGGTACAGGCAATAGCGCCAAGGGAATTACATCTTATGTTCACACGCCCACCTTTGATATTGATGAAGAGGCACTTAACGTTGGCCCAGGGCTAATGGCCTGGTTGGCGGTTAACGAATTGATGAAAGGGTAACTTGCCGGACATAATATTTTTACCTGAATTTCCTCCTTGCGTGTATCTTTACGCAAGCCAATGGAAGGAAAATCGGACATCTCATCAAATCACCTGAAGCCGAATTTTAATCGGAAATATTTTTTTCGAGGCGCACTCTATTTTCTAATCGGCCTTGCTGTTTTTTTGTTTTCTCTTGACCTAATGATTTCATCGCTTCATCAGTTGGGGACAGCAGTTAATGATACGATTTTATTAGCAACGTCAAATCCGTTTACGGGGTTGTTTATTGGGTTATTGGTAACAGCAATCTTGCAAAGCAGTACCACCACTACTTCCCTTACGGTTGCTTTGGTTGCCTCAGGATCACTTTCACTGCAAGGGGCTGTTCCTATTATCATGGGGGCAAACATTGGCACCACAATTACGAGCACGATTGTATCCCTTAGCTTTATCAATCATAAAAAGGAATTCAGAAGAGCCGTGGCGGCAGGGACTTATCACGATTTCTTTAATATCCTTACCGCGCTGATTCTTTTTCCGTTAGAATATAAATTCCATTTTCTTTCGGGTGTGGCTCAATTTATTGCCGTCAAATTTTTTCATCAGCCGATTGACTTACACGGAAATTTCAAAATGCTTGGACCTAGCTTAAGCTGGCCCATAGATTTTATTACCCATAGAATTAGTAATGGTTATATCCTTGCTACTCTGTCTGTAATACTATTGTTTGGTTCCATACTTTTTTTTCGCCAAGTGATTACTCACATCATGGGATTAGGGTCGCAACAAAAATTTCAAAAACTTTTTTTCAAAAACCCTTACAAATCATTTGCTTGGGGTTTACTTACTACCGCTGCTATTCGATCAAGCACAGTGACCACTTCGTTGGTCGTTCCCTTGGTGGCCAAGAAGATAATACGGCTAAGGCAGGCTGGGTCATTTATTTTGGGTGCCAACATCGGCACTACCATTACGGCATTTATAGCCAGTACTTTTAATTCAAATGCGGCCATGAGCATAGCGCTTACTCATTTTCTTTTCAACTTAATAGGTGTCTTGGTTTTCTTTCGAACCCCCTATCTCAGGGATATTCCATTCCTTCTGGCCACTGGCCTGGGGAAACTTACTTTGCGGAACCGATTGGTTGGGTTTTTGTATTTGCTCGTAGCCTTCTTCCTGATTTCCTTTTCCTTGATTTATTTTAGCAGGTAGGTTGTAGGGAAATAGATAGGGGATCGCCATGGCGTCAAAAGTTCTACTCCTAACTCCTGTTCTTACAATAGTCATAGGTTAAACGTTAGTTGCTTCTACCTACTTTTTTTGTTACTCTTTCACTATATTGCCGAGCTATTATGATAGAAAAAATTAAAGACACTATTTTTAAATTCCTTCGGGTTGACAATCTCGTAGAAAATTTATCTGGCTATTTAGAAGCGCGTATTGAATTAGTAAAGATTGAGGTACGTGAAGAGATTGTTAAGGTGATTTCTCAAGGACTTAAGTTAGTCTTACTTTTTTTGTCATTCTTTCTTTTCCTTCTATTCTTCAGTATGGGTGTTTCTCATTTTATGAGTAGTTATTTAAACAGTACTTCAGCAGGATTTTGGATCGTTTCATGTTTTTACGGTCTGTCTGGGCTCATTCTTTTTTTGTTTCGAACTAAAATTGGTCAATTTTTTGAACGTGTTTTATTGAAACAAGCCAATCGCAAAGCGAAATAATATGGAGTTACTTGAATCTCAAAATCCGCACAAAAGAAAATTAATTGAGGCTTCTGATCGTCATCACCACGAGATGAAGCGTGAACTCGGCAAAATCTCAGAAAAGAGTGAAAAGGTTTTAAAAAACGCTATAATAATCGGGGGTGCTTTAATGCTAGCTTTTGTTATTGTTAATCAATTGTCGTCATCCAAAAC
Organism: Cytophagales bacterium; assembly: GCA_027317105.1. Taxonomy (GTDB): domain Bacteria; phylum Bacteroidota; class Bacteroidia; order Cytophagales; family Cyclobacteriaceae; genus ELB16-189. Next base: position 6,950 of record DAHVFH010000186.1, on the reverse strand, counting down.
CTCCAAAAAAGTAAAGAAGAGAAACCAAGAGGAATATCCGGATGAGGATCAATCCGTTGATGAAAGTCCTTCAATGCTATCGAAAATAGGAGATAAAGCCATGACCATGGCATCTTTATTTTTACTTGAGATAGCTAAAGAGAAACTTTCCGAATATTTGCAACACAGAAAATCTAAAAATGAAAATCCTTGAGGCGCTCAAAGCGCGTTCTGAGCAGGGAAAAAAATCAATCGCGGTTTTAATTGATCCTGATAAAATTGGCGATGCCGAGCAATTAGAGCCACTCCTTCGCCTGGCAGCAGAAAATTGTGTAGATTATTTTTTTGTTGGCGGCAGTCTTGTCACAACCACCAATCTTTCGGCTGTCGTAAAGACCATAAAACATAACTCTTCAATCCCCATAATTTTGTTTCCTGGTAGTGCACTGCAGATTGACCCAACCGCAGACGCTATTTTGTTTTTATCGTTAATTTCAGGTCGCAATCCAGATCTTTTGATAGGGCAGCATGTAGTCGCTGCTCCAATTTTGAAAAGTAACAGATTGGAAGTATTGCCAACAGGCTATATTTTAATCAATTCCGGAAAGACAACGTCTGTAGCGTACATCAGCAACACGACACCCATTCCGGAAGATAAATATTCTTTGGCGGCTTGTACCGCCATGGCCGGTGAGATGCTAGGATTAAAGTTAATTTACCTGGATGCAGGTAGTGGTGCTGAGCACTGCGTGAATCGAAAAATGATTCACGCAGTGCGCAAATCGGTAGCGGTGCCTTTGATCGTAGGTGGAGGAATAAATACCCCTGAAAAAGCTATCCACGCATTGGATGCCGGTGCGGATTTAATTGTGGTGGGAAATGCTCTTGAAAAATCGCCAGAACTCCTCACCGAAATTGCAGAGAAGGTGTATGACTGGAACCAAACGGTATCTGCGAAGTAGGTCTTTACTTGATAAGAATTTTCTCTGGGACTAAGATCGCAGTTGAAAACTGCTTTTTCAGTGTCAGCAAGTCGGGCTGCGCTTCGAGCCGCGAAAAATATTTACCAACCGTTACCCGAAATTTTGGTTGTTGATATTGGAGGTTAGCGATAAGGGAAGGAACCTCCTCCTGCATTTTCTTCTTTGTGTTCATGGCATCTTCCCGTTTCTGCCCGGAATAAATTTGAATGGTATACCCATCGATGTAATTGCGCATCAAATTAAACATATCGATACTATCTAAAACGGCATCTACTTTAGCGTTAACCATTCTTTTGGGAACAACTAAAACCGCTGGCTTTTCGATGAGGCTGTCTTTTTCAATTTTTGTTTTAGCCTGAAGTTCAACCTTTGGCCTAAGCGAGGAGAGATCTTCGTGGTAAGGTTTATTTTTTTGAGCGAAAGAGTTGAAGGTAATCAATAAGCAGATGGAATTTAGCATATAGAATTTAAGAAAGGGATAAGTTGTTCCTTCTAAATTCTGAATTCTAAATTCTAAATTCTTTTTCATCCTTCAATTACAATGCACCTTCCATTCTTAATATCATCTTCCACTTTCTTGTATTTTACGTCTTTCAATACGCGGCCATCAGGGTATTGCACATTTACTTTATCATTTCGGTTCGCGATCTTGTCTGATTTAACCGGCATTACTTTTTCTTCTGTTCGCTCTTGTTGCCCTTGAGCGGGCTGTCCCCCTCCTTGCAATAAAGATCTTGTTTCATCCTTTTGTTCGCGTAATTTCTGGCGTTTCTGAGTGTGTGCTTCATGCACCTGATCAGGTTCTTGCACAGGAATTTCGGCCTTCACCAAAAAAGAGACGGTCTCTTCATTAACTTTAGTGATAAATCGCTTGAAAGCCTCAAAGCCCTCAAACTTGTAAATCAAAAGCGGATCCTTTTGTTCATACACTGCGTTTTGTACGGATTGCTTTAAATCGTCCATATCACGCAGATGCTCTTTCCAATTTTGGTCGATGATGCTCAAGGTGATCATCTTCTCCATCGCTTGAATTAATTCATTATTTCCAGAGGAAACACATTTTTTTAAATCGGCAGCTACTCCGATCTGTTTTGATCCGTCTGTGAAGGGCACAAGTATCTCGTGGATGGTAGCACCCCTTGTCTTATAAATGTCGGAAATGATTGGCATCGCTTTTTGGGCGATAAGTTTATTTTTATGTTGATAATGCTCTAAGGTTTCTTCATACAGCCGTTCGCTCAGCGTGGCTGTATCGGTTTTAGTAAAATCTTCCTGCGTAATTGAAAAATCTATTCCTAAGGTGCTAAGCACATTTAATTTGAAACTTTCAAAATCTTCACCTGTTTTGGCATTGGCAACAATGTCATCGCAGGTATCGAAAAGCATGGTGAGAATGTCAAGTTGGAGACGCTCACCAAACAAGGCATTTCTCCTTCGTTTGTAAATTACCTCGCGCTGTGAGTTCATCACGTTATCATATTCAAGCAAGCGCTTACGAATGCCAAAGTTGTTTTCTTCCACTTTTTTCTGTGCGCGTTCTATGGAGTTGGTCACCATCGAGTGCTGAATAACTTCGCCCTCTTTTAATCCCAGGCGATCCATGATGCGGGCAATCCGCTCCGGCATGAACAACCGCATCAAGTTATCTTCCAAGGACACGTAAAAACTGGATGTTCCGGGATCTCCCTGGCGCCCACTTCGTCCACGTAGCTGGCGGTCAACTCTTCGTGATTCATGTCGCTCAGTACCAATGATGGCAAGGCCTCCTGCTGCCCTGGATTCAGGGGTAAGCTTGATATCTGTTCCTCTACCCGCCATGTTGGTAGCGATGGTCACTGTTCCGGGCTTACCCGCCTCAGCTACAATCTCTGCCTCGCGCTGGTGCTGTTTGGCATTTAAGACGTTGTGCTTGATTTTTTTCATCTGTAGCATTCGGCTCACCAACTCCGAAATTTCTACAGAAGTTGTACCGACCAATACGGGTCTTCCTGCTTTCGTCAGCGTAACAATTTCCTCAATCACCGCAGTGAATTTTTCGCGCACGGTCTTGTACACCATGTCGTCCTGATCGTTTCGGGTAATCGGTCTGTTTGTAGGAATGACGACCACATCTAATTTGTAGATGTCCCATAACTCACCGGCTTCCGTTTCTGCTGTACCGGTCATCCCTGCCAGCTTATGGTACATCCGAAAATAATTTTGCAAGGTAATAGTGGCGTAAGTCTGCGTAGCATCTTCCACCTTAACATTTTCCTTTGCTTCAATGGCTTGATGCAATCCATCTGAATACCTGCGGCCATCCATTACCCGTCCGGTCTGTTCGTCAACTATTTTTACTTTTCCATCTACAATAATATACTCGGTATCTTTTTCAAATAAGGTGTAGGCTTTGAGAAGTTGGTTTATGCTATGGATTCGTTGCGATTTGGTATTGTAATCGCGGATTAACTCTTCTTTTCTGAGAAGTTTTTCTTCCGCACCAAAGGCGGCATCCTTTTCAATTTTGTTTAATTCAACACCAATTTCGGGCATGATAAAAAAGGAGTGATCTTCCCCTTCGCCTGTGATCAGGTCAATGCCTTTTTCGGTTAGCTCAACGCTGTTATCTTTTTCATCGATTACAAAAAACAACGGGGCGTCCGCATTGGGCATTTCCTTTTTATTGTCTTGCAAATAAAAATTCTCCGTCTTTTGTAAAACCGATTTGTTCCCCATTTCGCTGAGCATTTTGATCAGCGGCTTATACTTAGGCATAGCCCGATAAGCACGAAAAAGAGGGAGGCCGCCTTCTTTTTCATTACCCTCACTCAATAATTTTTTTGCATCATTCAAGTATTGATTCACAATTTTTTTCTGAGCTTCCACCACCTTGTTGATACGCGGCTTAAGGTCATAAAATTCATGCTCGTCTCCGCGCGGGATCGGGCCAGAAATAATTAAGGGAGTCCGGGCTTCATCGATTAAAACACTATCCACTTCATCGACCATGGCGTAATGATGGCCGCGTTGCACGAGTTCTTCCGGATCGCGTGCCATGTTGTCGCGCAAATAGTCAAAGCCAAATTCGTTGTTGGTGCCGTAGCAGATATCGGCCCTGTAAGCACTTTTCCGTTCGATGGAATTTGGTTCGTGTTTGTCGATGCAATCAACACTCAATCCGTGAAATTGAAAGATGGGTGCCATCCACTCGCTATCGCGCCTGGCGAGGTAGTCGTTTACCGTAACGATATGGACGCCTCGTCTGGCAAGGGCATTGAGAAACGCAGGAAAGGTAGCCACCAAAGTTTTCCCTTCTCCGGTTGCCATCTCCGCCACCTTACCTTCGTGCAATACGATGCCACCTATAATTTGCACATCGTAGTGCACCATGTCCCAAGTGATAAGGTTGCCCGCTGCCATCCATTGGTTAAGCCAACGTGCCTTATCACCTATTATTTTTACGTTATCATGAGTTGCCGCAAGTTGCCGATCAAAATCAGTGGCGGTTACTTCGAGGTATTCATTTTCTTTAAACCGTTTTGCCGTTTCACGAATGATGGCAAAACCTTGGGGAAGTACTTCGATCAAAACCTTCTCCAGTTCTTTATTTCTTTCCAGTTCAATAGTATCAATCTGCAAAAAAATGGATTCTTTTTCGTTGATGTCCAAATCAGGATGATCGGCAATTTGCTGATGTAAGCCAGCCAATTGATCGTCAATACCCTTTAATTTAGCGTTAATAAAATTCTGAATTTCAATGGTCTTATTTCTCAATTCATCGTGCGAAATGGAAATCAGTTTTTCACCTTCTTTTTTGGTCAACTCCACCAGGGGAGTCATGCGCTTAATGTCTTTTTCAGATTTTGAACCGAAAATTTTAGCGATCAGTTTTAGCATGGGAGAGAGTTAGATATTATTGGTTAATCGTTAATTGCTTGGCGTATGCCCTATTAACTGTTAACAATTAACGTTATAAACGGTAAAATTAACTTTTTTAGGGATGCAATTATAATTCCAAAATGCCCTTGAATACCATTTTGGCAGGGCCAATTAGGAAAATATCTGTAAAAGAGCCATCATGGCCTATCTTGAATTCTACTGAAAGCTCACCGCCCAATGTTTTGACGGATATTGGCGAGGTATTTTTACGAAAAGACGCAGCCAATGCCGCTGCCGTCACCCCTGTGCCACAAGATAACGTTTCGTTTTCTACGCCTCGCTCATACGTGCGAACGAAGATTGAATTATCGGCCACTTGCTCAACAAAATTTACATTTGTTCCGTCAGGGCTGAATGAATTACTATATCTTATTTTCCGGCCTTCTTCAAAGACAGGATATTCATTTATCACATGAACCCATTGAATGAAATGAGGAGAACCTGTATTTATAAAAATACCATCTTCCAGCTTATTAACACTTTTTACATCATTCATTTTGAGGCGCACATTTCCGTTTGGTAGCAGTGTTGCCTCATGGGCACCATCATAGGCATTGAACTGTGCTGTGCCGTTGACCAAACCTAGCGCAGCGGCCATTTTCGTGGCAGCGCGGCTTCCATTTCCACATAGACTTGGCGAGCCATCAGCATTGTAGTAGATTAAATTAAAATCCAAGGTTGGGTGTTTTTCCAGCAGCATGATCCCGTCTGCACCAACACCAAATTTTCGGTCGCAGATTTTTTTAATTTCATCTACGGTGAATGAATAGTTCTCTTCGCGATTATCTACGATCACAAAGTCGTTTCCAGTAGCCTGATATTTTTGGAAGGGGATCGTCATTTGGTTGGATTCTGGTTTGTTGGGTCTGGTCACCGGACTCTCACTGGTTTGCCAGTAACGAGAATCAAGAATCCAGAGGCGAGTTATTTCACTTCTTCATAATCCACGTAATCGCCTCCTTTGATCTTACCCTTTTTGTCTTTTTTTTGGCCATCAAAATTCACGTTGCCATCCGTTCTGCGCGGTTGCGAATTTCTATTTTGTGATGAAGCGCCCATCCGAAAGAAAAATCCACCCACTTTCGACAGGATATAGATCACAAGGGCAAGAATAATAATTAACTTTAACATACTATTTTCAACAATTAAGCAAAGGTATTAAGATTTTCACCATTAACATTTTTTGGCATTAAAATGTGCCTTATCATTTAGTCAACTTTCACAACGAATTTAACGTCTAAAGGATATGCTAAAAAATTATATCAAAACCGCCTTTCGAAGCCTTTTAAAGCAAAGGATTTATACAGGAATTAATGTGGTAGGGCTTGCCGTGAGCATTGCAGCTTGCATGCTCATTGTCTTGTATGTAAAGCACGAGTTTTCCTACGACAAATTTTTCCCCGGAGGCGACCGCATATACAAAATGGTGTTGGAGCGGAAATACCCTAATCACACCACCCATTATTCAGTAATCCCGCATTCATTTGCGAAAGCGGTGCAGCTGGATTTTCCAGAGGTGGAGAGCACGCTACATCTCTTTGGCCCAAACAAAAATTCAGTGGTGACCTACAAAGTCAGCCCCACTGAAATCAAAACGTTTGAGGAGGACTATTTCCTTCAAGCGGATTCCTCGTTCTTTAAATTTTTTGATTTAGACTTAGTCAAGGGCGATAAGAATACGGTGCTCTCCCTTCCAAATCAAGTCATTATTTCAGAGAAAGCAGCCAAAAAATATTTTGGTCCGGATGATCCTATCGGCAAAGTGCTGGGTGGCGACAATGGCGAACTTAAGGTAGCGGGAGTATTCAAAGACCTTCTAGACAATTCTCATTTAAAATTTGATTTTTTAGGTTCTTTAGCGGGTACTCAGTTTGCAAGATTTATTAACCAGGAAAATTACACCTCGTTTGATGCGCATACTTATATCAAGTTAAAACCAGGTGCTGATCCCAAGAAATTAGAAGCAAAATTTCCCAAGATGGTGGATACTTATGCCGCAGCCCATATCGAACACGACTTAGGGAAATCGTGGAAAGATTATAAAAAAGCGGACAATGGATATGTATATAC
>DAHVFH010000179.1 GCA_027317105.1 Cytophagales bacterium | reverse complement strand
GCAACGTGACCTCACTAAAATTCAGATGGATATGTTTGCCGCTACAAAGGGGGGTGTTTTTGAAAGTCCCGAAAAATCCCCGTAATTTTAAGATGAAACCATTTTTTAAACAGTTTTTTAAATTAGGCGGATGCCAGTATTAGTTAAATATTAAATCAGAAGTAGCCTAGAGTCCCTTCACGCTCATCCCACCATCGACCATAATGTTTTGACCGGTAATGTAGCTGGCCCTGTCCATAGCCAAGAAGGCAGCCATGCTTGATACTTCCTCCGGTTGGCCAACTCGATTCATGGGCGTTCGTGCCAGGATCATCCCTAGGCGTTCGGGGTTTGAAAGTACGGATTCCGTTAGCGGTGTTTCAATATACCAGGGAGAAACCGTATTCACACGGATATTAAACGATGCCCATTCGGCAGCGAGGTGCTTTGAAAGTTGGATGATGGCGGCTTTCGTCATCCCGTAAGGGGGGCCGGTTTGCACGTCAAAACTTCCGGCTACAGAAGCAATGTTGACGACACTGGCGTTTCCAGAATTTTTGAGAAAGGGAAACGCTAGCCGGGTAAGTTCAACCATGCTGAACAAATTCGTTTCGAAAAGCTTGCGGTATTCTTCTTCGGTATAGTCAACAAATTTTTTGCGAATGTTTGTTCCAACGTTATTCACGAGCACATCCAACTTTCCCCAATTCTCAGATACCTTTTTAATAAGACTTTGACGAAAGACAGGATCGGTAACATCGCCATCGGCCGTAAAGAGATTGGCCGAATTTTTAAGTCGGCCACGGATGCCTTTCGTATCGCGGGCGACCACTAAGACCTCTGCACCCAATTCCAGAAATTCTTTGGTGATGGCAAGGCCAATGCCCTTGGTGCCGCCTGTTATAAGAGTCTTTTTATTTTGTAGATTCCACATAGATTAAGGTTATTTTATTTTGTCTTTGGTCAATAAGGGTTGGATTGATGTATGAATGATTGATTTCTTGATACGGTTTTGAAGTAGCCCATCATTCAAAAAAGTCGAATACATATTTTTCTTCGAAAGCGATTTCAAACTTCTTTAACAATTCAAGGTATTCTTGCTTGAACGTTTTTTTTTGATGATGTTGTTCCTGGTTTAGTACATAGTTCACCATGGTGTCAATCTGTGAACGGGAGTACGAAAACACTCCGTATCCTTCCTGCCAATTGAATTTGCCTTTGATCCATTTTTTGGAATTGATGAATTCATTGCTTTCAACTTTTACCTCTTTGACAAGATCGGAGATTAAAACAGTTGGTTTTATCCCCACAAATAAATGAGCATGATCGGGCATACAATGAATGGCCAACAATTTGGTGTTTCGGTTTTGCACTAAGGCAGTCATGTATTTGTGCAATTCTTCTTTGTAATTTTTCGCAATTAAGCATTTTTCGATTTTTCACTGCAAAAACAAATTGCAAATAAATTTGGGAGAATGTGTTAGCCATTGTTGTTTTTAGAAGGCTCTTTACAGAACCAGTGCGGTTCAATTTACCAAATTCTATAACAGGGCGCTCTTCTGAAGCAAAATTTTATAAGGCTATTATTTTTATTCTATTAGAAGGTTAGACCGTGTTGAGTTTTTTTAGGAGTCCCCAATGGAGCCGAATTAGTCCTTATTGGCCCTTGCTTCCAATAGCCAGGACTTTCCTATGGAGCGATTTTTTTGATGGGTCGATATTTTATTTTAGAGTGCGGAAACAACATGGCGTTGTATTTGACAAGAAGGGCTTCTGTTTATAGGCCTGTTGAGTCATTTAGGAGGCTCCTAGGGAGTCGAATTGGTTCTCTTTGCTTCTTCCTATAAACAGGGCGCTCCTTCGGAGCGATTTTTTTGACGAGTCGATATTTTATTTTAGGTGCGGGAACAATATGGGATCGTATTTGCCCCAGAGGGGCTACCTGTTTATAGAAATTCGTTTGAAGAGTTCCGATCAGCTCCGTAGGAGCTACCTGTGAGGTTGTTCTTTAAGTGCGTTCGTGCAAGTTAGATTGTATCACGATGAAAAAATATATCCGGATTCAAGAAGCCACTTGATTATATCCAGGTTATTTTTTTTCCTGACGAACGACTAGCAGATACCAATCTTTATCGGTTTGCAAATACCCTTGTTCATAACAATAATGATAGACGGCTCCTTCCTTGGTGGTATAAATGCCGGTGAAGTATTGAAAATCAAATCCATTTTCCAATAACTTCTCGCGCGTTACTTTCGTTTTGCCGGTTTTGTTCAACGCCAGCAGGATGCGCCTGTTTTTGCGCAAGGCATTGTTGATGTTGCGCACGAGGTTGGTGTTGTCGCTGTTGAGGCGGTTGTTGTAGGAGATGCGGCATTGATCACTACAAAATTTTTTGTCGATGCGTCCGGTTATTTTACTTCCGCACTCCAGGCATTTTTTTTCAGCGCTCATTCGGCAAAAAATATAATGGACAATGAAAAATTTGGTTTAGCAGTGCTTGAAATTACAATTTATTTTAAAAGGGAAAAACTTATAAAGCGGATTTACCCAAAACAACAAGATGAATGTCAGCCTGATACCCTTGGCCATAGAATTCTAGCGTAAGCCTCTGCTTGTACTCACCTCGATAGCAAAGTTATTGCCTCCCATTTAGCACATGTAACGAAAACAATTTGAATTTTAAGAATGAGTGTAATCGTTGAATAAACTTTGTCTAAATAGGGCCTGCTGAATAAGAATGGAAAAATGAAAATTCCGGTTTGTGCCGGACTCGGTGTATACTCTCATTAATGAATGAGGTCATCGGGGAGCGCTGAACAAGTCAACCATTTACCCAAAAGGAATGGGGGTACCGTCCCAGCCAACTTGACCAGGTTGAGTACCAAAATGATGGTGGCAATCCAAGATTCGCTTGTGCGTTGCAGCCT
>DAHVFH010000177.1 GCA_027317105.1 Cytophagales bacterium | reverse complement strand
AAGCAGCGGACGAGCCATGGTTTGTCATGCCAAAAGCAAAGAAGCCATTAGACGTGCGGTGCTTGCAGGAGCAGAAACCATTGAACACGGAGATTTTATCGATTTGGAGATCGGTCATTTAATGAAAGAACATAATGTCACCTACATACCCACTATTGCAGCCGTGAATCAAATCAATCAATACAAAGGATGGAAAAAGGGTACTTTTCCCGAACCTGCGGCTATCGCCAATAAGAAGAAGAGTTTTAAAGAGGCCATCGCTTCAGGTGTTACCATTGGCATGGGGGGAGATGTGGGGGTATTTCCACATGGAGAAAATGTATTGGAACTTGAACTGATGGTAGAATACGGTTTGCCTTTAATGGATGCGTTAAAAGCGGCAACCAGTGTGAATGCGAAAGCCTTTCACTTGGATAATCAATTAGGCAATATTAAAGATGGATACGTGGCTGATTTGGTAATCGTGTCAGGCGATCCATCGAAAAATATATCGGATCTAAAAAAGACGAGGTTTGTGATGAAAGACGGTGTGGTTTATCGAAGGGAGAAATGAGCAAAAGAATCGTCCAATTCAAATATTTAATTTGTCGTCCTTGGATTTTTAAGGTTGAAAATTATAATTCGTAACTCACTTTTCGTACTTTACCGTTATGAATAGAAAGCAAGCCCTTAAAGCAATGGCTACCACCGCACTAGGATCAGTTGGGTTGCCTCAGTTAGCAAAGTCAATGAACGCACTACCTTCCGCCCTTAAAGGAGATATCAACCATAGCGTCTGTCAATGGTGTTATGGTGATATGCCGTTAGAAAAACTTTGTGAAGCCTCAAAAGAAATGGGGATCAAGTCGATTGATTTATTGAATCCCGCACAGTGGGCGACCGCCACCAAATACGGACTAACCTGTGCAATGGCGTACGCCAGTGATTTAGGGTTGACGAAAGGATTCAATGATTTATCGCTTCACGAAAAATTGATTCATGATTACACCACCAACATACCGAAGGCTGCCGATGCAGGGCTAAAAAACGTGATTTGCTTTAGTGGAAATGCTAAAGGGCTTTCTTCAGAACAAGGACTTGAAAATTGCGCTAAAGGGCTAGACCCTGTTTTGAAAGTGGCTGCAAAATATAACATCACGGTTAGTATGGAACTGCTCAACAGTAAAGTTGATCACAAAGATTATCAGTGCGATCATACCGAATGGGGCGTAAAACTTTGTGAAAAACTCGGTTCACCCAACTTCAAACTCCTTTACGATATTTATCACATGCAGATTATGGAGGGTGATGTAATTGCTACCATCAACAAACACATCAACTACCTTTCTCATTTCCATACCGGTGGAGTTCCCGGGCGTCATGAAATTGACGAAACTCAGGAATTGTATTACCCTGCCATCATGCAGGCCATTGTAAGAGCTGGTTTCAAAGGTTACGTGGCACAGGAATTTATTCCATCACGGAGAGATCATCTTGCTTCCTTAAAACAAGGCGTAACAATTTGTGATGTTTAGGAAAGATAAGTCTATCTTATCTATTTTGTAGGATTACTGGGTTGTCCCTTCCTAAACATAAACTTTCTCAAATAATTCTCCATTGGCAACACAAGCAAGGCAATGCCAACTTGAATAAAAAACTCAGTCACTGGCGAAGCCTTTATGGATAGCTGAGACGCCACAATGGTTTGAGCCAGTTGGATCAGCATGATCACGGTAAGCAAAGAAAGGAGTTGACTCAGTATACGGTATTTTTTGTTCCCAGAACTAAGGCTCATCGACAAATACACCATGGAACCAAAGAAGATAACCTCAAGTAAATAAAACCACGACTGCTGCCAGTAAGGCGGCTCCACTTCGAATTTAACTTGGTCTGCATTGGTAACTTTTCCGGCCAAATCGCGCGTCTGTACATCTACTTTGTAATTGCCCGTTGGGAGGTATGAAAAATTAACAATATTATTGGCAGAAGCCCAAATAGTCCAGTCATCGCTTAAACCTTTTACGCGGTAACGGTATTCCACAGCACGCATACCAAGGTAATCTGGTTGAATAAATTCGAAAGACAATGTGTTTTCCGATTGACTAACCTTAATTGATCGCGTGGTGGAAAATCTATTTTGCTGACTGCGAACCGTGCGTAAAAAAAGAGGGTAACTATTTTGATTCGTTGGCGCTTTGCCGCCGGAGAATTTATAAAGTTCATTGCTGGCAGTAATAATCCATAGGCTTTCATTTCCAGCCGGGGCAACGAAACGGATATTTGGAAATAAACTCAACCATTCAAGTTTAAGCGTAGCCTGAATACGTGGATCTACGGTGCGCCAGTGGTGACCATCATGAAACCAAAAGTAGCCTGCTGAGGCAAAGTATTTTTTTGGGCCAGGCAAGGAGTCATATTTTTTGAAGATGCTATCGCGGATCGAATAACGGTTGAAATTCCCTCCTGTGGCAATGTACACTTCGCTTCCGTACGCAAGGCCAACGCTTTCATCAAGGGAGGGATTAACATAAGGCACATTTTCAACCGCTGAAATTTTTCCATCAACCGTCTCTACTTTAATAATATTTGTTCTTCCACAAAGCCAGATATTCTCTAGCTTATCTTCAAAAATATAGCTTACGTATTCATTCAGTGTATCCAAGAGATGCGACTCTTGCCATCCTTTTAATCCTTTGGCATACGATTTTATCTCATCTTCCATCGTACTCGCTAAAAGTTGACCTAAGGCTTTGGATTGAAACACAGATCGCACTGGGGTCTGCATAATCTCGATAGCTTTTCCATCTTTAACCGAATACAATCCGAATATTCCAGCAGCAAGAAGTTCCTCATCTGATTCAAGTAGCTGGGTAACCTTGCCTTCAATCCCCTCCACTCTTTTATATTCATAGTCAACAAATTTAAATAACCGCTTTATGGATCTATTGGTAGAATTGGCAGGTTCCTTTTTATCTCTTTTCAAAAATGAAAATACTCCTTTCTTGGTCTTCTCTTCACCCTTTTCTGAAAGTGTTTCTTGAAAAGAAGGTACATTTTCAGTTATTTCTCGTCTTTCTAAGCTAAACAATCCGATGGTAGTGCCTACATAAATTTTCTCATTGAAAGTTTTGGCACACAAAAGATTTCCTTCCAAACCTGAATAGTGACTGAATGATTTAAAAGGCAAAAAAGGTGCAATCCGGGTAAAGCCATAGTCATGGGCTACCCATAACCCGCTGTTGCGATCTACCAACAAGGAGAAGACTTCATTGTCGGGCAAGCCTTTATAAAAGTTGGTGATTTCCTGTGTGACTCCGGTTTGAGGATTAATAAAAATAACTCCACCGCGTAAAGTTCCAATAGCTACTAAATCCTCGCTAACCCAAGCCGCAGAAATAGGGCCGTTGTGAAGGATTATGTCGTGATCCGCTACATTGATCTCGCGAAGTCCGGAAGTGGATGCCAAAAAAAATCGACCTCCCGCGCAACCGATAAAGGTAAGGTTGGGAGAAGTTAACGAAGCTGAAAATTCTACATCGAGGTTGTCGGCCCAAGGAAAAGTGGCGGCTACAAGTTTACCATTTTCTATTTTTAATAATCCCGAATTTGATTTTACATACGTATTGCCGGTAATCGCTAGCAAGCCCGTAAATGTTACCTCTCCTTTTGCATTGATTTTATCAACCTTTCCTGAACCAGGAGCTAGCACAAAAACCGAATGGGCATTGGCAAATAAAATTTTATCCTTGGAAGAAAGGCAAGAAAATATCTCCTCTGCATCAGTTTGATTCTGTGATAGCGACTGGTATATCCTTGAATTCTCTTGTCCTATAATAAGTTTACCAAATCCGTGATGGCACCCAACAAAAACTTCATCGCCAAGGCTGGTAATTGAAAATGCAGGGCCGGGTGTAGCGATTAAATCCCAATTACGCCCGTCAAATTCAATCACTCCACCCTTACTCGCGAAGTAAATGATGCCCTTTGGGTCTTGGGCCATTCCAAAGTTGAAATAGTCAATGCGTTCTTCCGAAGGCGCATATTGAGAAAGGAAATAATCGCCTTGTTGAGCGTAAGCGATGACTGATGACAACGAAAATAAAATAACATTCAGAAACTTATTCATGAATAAGAAATAATCCATCAAAAGTAAGAGTTAAAAAGGTGCAAATAAAGGAAATGCAAAATGTGTTAAGGTCGTCAATTTTGAAAAAAAAGCCGCTTAATGTATTAAGCAGCTCAATGACCTGTAAGGCATGATATGATTCCTATTTCATTTTATAACAAAAATAAAATCACTACCCGGTGCATTGTCACCAAATTCACCTGCCCTCGGTTGAGGTTTTAGGGATTCTACATACGTATTGATTTCTCCTAAGGAAAGTATTCCATCTTTTCCTCCCCTACTTCTCAACGCCTCAAGGATCTTCCGAGCGAAAGGTGAGTTCATGCCAGCTCGGCCATCGGGCACATATTCTTTACCCCCAGAAGTGATGTATCGCCTTGTTTTATAAGAAAGTTTTCTGGTTACCATCTCCGCTTGCGAAGCCTCCTTGTAAACTTCCTCATCCAAACCTCTGTGGGCAATAGCCTGATCAAACGTGCCTCCGAAGCAAACGTCCATGGCCAGTAAAATGTGCTCGCTAGGAATGTTGTTGATGATCGAACGAAGTCGATTGTGGGAGAGGTAGGTGGTCTTCGCTTCATCATGAAGTTGCGATTCTTTGGTCACGACAAAGCCTTCTCCGAAGGTCTCATCAAACTGACCATGGCCGGCAAAAAAAATGAACAATTGATCCAAGGGTTTATATTTCTTTTCAGCATACTCGCGAAGTTTTTTCAGTATATCCGATTGAGACCCTCCCTCCACTACTTCGACTTTATATCCATAATTTTTTTTCAATTCCTCTGCAATCATCCGCCCATCGTTTACCGGATTGATCAGATCAGGCCAAAAGTCATAATCGTTGGTTGTAAAAATCACAGCATAATCAGTGCGATCTAATTTACTGGCATCCGCCATGGCGGTGGTGCCAACACGCACTGTCCGTTGGCTTACTGTTTTTACTCCGTCCTCATTCTCGGCAACAATCTCGATAAGATTATTACCGTCCATGAGTGTTAAATTCTTTTCGATTACATTTTTGTGCCTTTCCTCTTCTGTGGTCGGCTCAATAGTGAGCATACCACGCGAAGTAGATTCGGCATTTTCCTTTATCGTAATAGTAATTTTCTTCAAAGGCGTGGAAGATTCAATTTCAAATTTGATTTTGTACCTCGTCTCTCCTGCGTAATTACTCTCTGCAGTCGGGCTGATCCAGTTGATCACCGGTATGACCGTATTGACAACCTTTTTAGGGTCGCTGAGGTCAACCTGAAATTCGTTGGTGCGTGTTGATACGTTTTGTCCCAATAAACAAAGTGGCATGATTAACAAAACCAAAAGTTTGTTGAATTTATTTTTCATAATGTCATTTATTTAAAATCAATTTTCCGCTCAATGTCTGTTGCATACCATTACCTTCAACTTGCACTCGGTAGATATACAAGCCATTGCTTGCATTAGAGATCGTTGCGTCCCATATTCCAGTATAAAATCCAGACAGTAATTGTTTGTTTACGATTGTCGAAATGAGGTTTCCCATGATGTCGTACACATCAATTTTAACATGAAAGGCAGCAATGCCTTCAGGCAAATTAAAGGGAATGGTAATAGCACCAGAAAATGGATTTGGATAAGCCTGGCCTAAGAAAATCATTTGTGGCTTCAATTTATCTTGAACATCTGTTCCATAATAGATGATGAAATTTCTCGAAGCCTTTGGGTTTATTACGTAGGAACTTTGTGTTCTCATGTTAATCGGGTGTTGCAGGCCGACATCAAAAAGATAGAGATCCGCATCAACAGAAGAATTATCCCAAGTAAGACTAACCTCTCCTTCCAGTTCAGAATTCACATCGAATTTCCAATTATAACCAGCCGAAATTGGGACAACATCCTTTGAGAAATTCTTCATAAAATGTTCGGGATGGGGAAAGTCCGTTTCAAATAATCCAAAAGGTGAGGGGGGAGCAAAGTCATCAAACTCATCATACGAATAACTCGCGCTAGCCGCCATGCCTACACCACCAAAATTAAACTGACGGTCTCCTTGAACCATGTGAATCGGAACGATCCATTTGGCGGCATCGCGTGCACTCGTGTTCGTTGGATCCTTTTTCTTAGCCGATCCCGGATTGATTTGCATTTTCACAGGAACCGTTACTGCATTCTGAGCAAATACAAATCCCCCACCATAAGGTATGATTGTATTTCCGTCAGCGTAATTGCCACTTTGAAATACCTTTATGGAATTTACACCTGTTACCTTTGAATCATCCCAGTTAATAGGAACGGTGTAAGGATTTCCAATGAGGTTGTATCCTGCCTTTAGGTTTAATTGAAACAGGTTCGACTGGTTAAAGTTAGGAGAGGTCGCTCCTTGAAAAGTTAAATTCCTGCCGGTGCGGCTGATTACAAAGTATCCTTGACCCCGTGTTACGGCAGTAAAATCGCTGGGATACTGCAACCATGTTTGTGGATTATCTTGATAGGTCAACAATCGCCAGCTTGTAATGTCAGGTCCACCAAAACCACTAAAAATATTAGAAACATTTGTGGAGGTTAAATCTAAGGGAACAGATATAATTACATAGTCAGCTACTTGCGAGCCCGCTGATACTCCAACGCTGGCAGCAGCCGCTCCATCGAAAGTAAGTTGGGTTGTATAAGTCCCTGAAATTGGGCTTTGCACACTGTTTCCGGAAGGGTCTTTGGCGGTGAAAAAGTACTCAATCCCCATATCATCAAAAAAAGAAGCCTGAAGAGGAAAGTCATAGGTATTTGGTGCGCTTCCCGCAGCGCCCGCCAAAGTTTGAAATTGTGTAAACGTAATTTTGCGATAGCTCATCACCACTGATGCGACTGAAACATTATCAGTCGCTGTAACAGTGAATTTTGAACCTGCCAGGTTTGCTTTCGAAAAGGTGGTGACTGGCGTAAATGTGATCACGGGTGGTTGAGTGTCAGAAGTCGTGAATTGCCAGTTGCTAAAAGGAAATGCCAAGGAGGGATTTCCATTTGAATCGGTAAATGCGCCTGCATCAAGGGAAACGGAATAAGAAAGCAGTGAGCCCAAACCTTGACTGCTTGGAATGTTGTAAGTATAGGTGTTGCTGGATACTGAGCCACTTGTCACCGGAATTGAAAAGAATGGTGTGGAGGTATTTGAAGTTAGAAAAACATTAATATTCTTTCCTGTTATGGCCATTGCCGTTCCATTCAGGGTAAATGAAAAGGTGGTAGTTGCGCTCACCCCTGTTGCACCATTTGCTGGGATAAGATTACTAAAAGTTGGGCCTTGTGAAGTACTAAATTGCCAATTGCTTGTAGAATTAGCGAGGGAGGGATTTCCGTATATATCAGTGAATGCCCCTGCATCAATTGAAACAGAATAATTAGTTCCCGAGCTTAAGCTCTGCGATAGGTTAAATGTATAAGTGTTGCCAGAAACTGAGCCTGCGGTTACCGGAATTGAGAATAGCGGAGTTGAAGTATTTGATGATAGAAAAATGTTGATATTCTTGCCAGCAACAGGTGATCCTATCTCATTAAGTGTAAATGTAAGAGTAGTATTATCGTTCGCATTTGTAGTGCCACTAGCCGGAATAAGACTAGCGAATGTGGGTCCTACAAAATCCTCAGTAATTGCGATGACCTGATTAATCAAAGGGTTAGATAATGTTTGCGTACCGCCATTAGGCCATTTTATTTGTATTTGGCTAATTGAAGAGGCGGCCCCCAAACCAAAATGTTGAATCAAGCTGTTTTGACTACCATATCCTGTGCGAGCCGAAACCTCCCTGATCTGCGTTCTAGCAGGGGAAGTTGTGGTTACTTTTATACGAGCACCGATCGCTGCCATGTTTGAAACAGTCCCCTTAAGTTTTACTTCAATCCAGTTTCGGCTCGAGGAGGTTGCCAATTGATTTTGAAAAAGATAGGGAGGTATAGCACTGGCATTTCTGCCCGTACTGATATCCAAAAAACCGTTTTGATCGTAGTCTACAAAAGCTCCGCCAATATTTGAAAGGCTGATGTAGGTAAGCAGTTCATTGGTAGATGATTTCGTAAAGTTACCCGTGCCCCCATTGATAAAAACTGAGTTGCTTTGCCCATAATTAATGGCAATTAAATCCAAATCGCCATCGTTATCAATATCACCGAAGGAACTTCCATAGGTGGCTGTTCCTGTTTCAGCAACAGGGCTTGTCGTCAGACTGGTGAATGTTCCATTTCCGTTGTTTTGGTATAAACGATCCGGTTGAGAAACACTTTGTGAACCAATATATAAATCGAGGTCGCCATCATTATCGATGTCAGCCCAGCTTGAAGTACGCGCCCCAAAAAATATATCGCTGTCAAAGACTGTCCCCGTGACTTGGGTAAAGGTTCCGTCTCCGTTATTTTTATATAAACGGTTAGGGATATTTGGCGTTGGATTCGTTGAGTTAACATTATAAGAAAGAACTAATAAATCCTGTAGTCCGTCATTATTAAAATCTGCCCAGGAAACATCTCTGGATTCCGCTGTGTTGGTGACTATTGCCCCTGAAGTAATTTGATTGAAGGAAATCGCACCGCTGGTGGTAGTATTTTTTAAAAGAAAAGGAGTGACCGGGTTTGTGTATGAAGTGGTCGGATCAGAATCGCCAACAAAAAAATCAGCTAATCCGTCTTGATCATAGTCAGCGAAAGAAGCAGCCCGGAAGGTGCTGCCTCTAGCCGTTTGGGTAACAGCTAACTTGGAAAACGACCATGCTCCGTTATTGACCAATGCAATATCAGGGCCTGGTGACCTCGGAAAGTAAATATCTAATTTGCCGTCATTATTAAGATCAACAACGTTTGCGCCTCGATACACCGCCACGTTTTCTCCTTGCAGCGCGGAAATGGTTCTGCGGTTAAATTGTCCACCACCGACATTTTCATAAAATACTGGAACCGAATTTTGACCGGCAGAATTCGTGAACGATGGGGAAATATAATCCTCATCACCGTCCCCGTCCAAGTCAGCCCAGGATACACCCTGTTGACTGTCCGTGTTAAGCGCCATGTTGTTTTGAACCGGAGCGAATAATGTACTAGAAGGAACAGCAATAGAAGTTTGGGCAGAAGGAGCTGAGGATCCAAATGCGTTTTTAGCTGTAATCCGATAGTAGTAAGTGATGCCTGGTGTTAAACCATTATCATAAAACTGTATAGCGGGGTAACTGACCATAGCCAAGGGTCCGCCAGAAAATGTTCCGCTGGTAGTTGAGCGCTCAATTATGTATTGTGTAGCAAAAGGTACCGAATTCCAAATTAGTAAGAGGCTCGAAGATGAGAACACATACGAACTAAGGGTGGGTGAAGCGGGTACTGGATCTGTAGCATTTAAAGTCAATGTGGTTGTTCCTTGAAAAAGAGAAAACTGATTGGGATCGGCCTGCCACTTCAGCGTAAGTGTACTTCCATCCCAGGTACCGTTTCCGTTAGCAGCGTCTTGGTAGGTCGTGTTGTCGTAGGTGAAATAGGTTTGGCCGCACGTTTCAATAAATATGGCCGTTGAAGTAGCACTATGGACTGACGTAGGCGTTACTCCCATTGAGTATTGGGAAACGGTGAAATTATTTTTTGAATTAGCAATTTTTTGAATTATAACTGTAGCATTTGTAAATGGGCCAGCTCCTGAAGCTGAGCTGCCCGGATCTGCTGTCGCAACAGCGGTCCAACTCCTGTTGTCAGGTACTGTAGAAGTGCAATTTTTAAAACTCGTGCCCGATACCTCATTGGAATAAGCTGAATAACCAGCAGCATTCAACGCTCGTACGCGAAAGTAATAGAGGATTACAGAATCGGCTGTAACAGCGGAATTAATATCGTTTAGAGCCACTATTCCCTGAGGTCCATTGAATGGTCCAGCATAGCTACCCACTTGCTGGTAAGAAGTATTATTACCAATTGAAGCCTCCAATAGATAGGCGGTTTCATTTGCTGCATTGTCAGTAAAAATTAAATCAACCGTTTCAACATATTTTGCGGTGAGAGCGAGCCCGGTTGGTGCTGCTGGCAAGATCACCGGTGTTGAGCTTTTTTGAATTACAGAGTTATTTGTTGCTGCGTAAACTGATTGGTCAGGTGCAAAGAATAGATCAGAAATCGTTGCTGATGGCACATCATTCAGGGGCTTGGATTGCCAGGAAGAACCGGAGTTAGTTGTGCTGAAAACACCCGTATTAGTTTGAATAACAATGTTCGAATCATCATACAAAAATATTTTCAAAATATAAGAGATACCGGACGGGGGGTTGATGCTGCTCCATGTACTCCCGCCATCAACGGACTTGCTAATGGTTGCGCCAGCAACCACATAAACGGTAGCGCCTATCGTCTTGATGTCATAAACGTACCCGCCTGAAAAAGTAGACAATTTTGATGCTACAGTTCCTCCGTTATTTACTTTCCATATTTCCAATTGGCCAGAAGAACTATTTTGAACCTTCAGATAAAGATTTCCTCCATTGTCGGGGGTAATCGTTTGAATATAGTTTGTGCCGATACCGGTAAGGCCTTTTGCCGTCCAGGCAACCCCTTGATTAGCACTTACAGAAACATCAGTACCATTGGGATAATATAGGTTGATTCCATCGGAGGTGCTTACGTTATAAAGATTTGTCGTTGAATTCTGAATTGTCCAAGAGGTACCTTCATTTACTGTTCTAATTGCTCCATTGCTTCCATAAGCTAAAATTGAACCGTCATTAAGCGTTCTAAACCCATTGATATTCGTATTGGCGTTTCCTGAAATAATTAAATTCCATGTATTTCCGTCATCGATAGACAAGAAGTATCCATTCATTCCCGCTGCGCAGAATAGACGACCACTGGAAGTCCTTGCAATAGCTGGGTTGCTGAGGCCTTTCATGCCAGATGATGAAACGCCCCAAGTATTTCCTCCGTCAGAAGATAGGTCTACTCCTGTGCCCGATCGACCAAGTAGCGCAGCTGTGGAATTCTTGAAAAACGCGCAGTTAATGTAGTTAGTATTGGCTGCATTGTAATTCACGCCCGTGGTCCACGTGGGGGGAGAGGCTGATGCTGCGTTGGAGGAACTATACAGCTTGGTAGAAGAAAAATTTATTACATACAAATTTCCAGAAGTATCGGTATTTAGCAGGCCATTAAATGAAGCATCCACAATAGCTCCTTTGATAGATAACCAACTTGCTCCACTTGTTGTTGATCGATACGGAGCATCAGAAGCCAAAGCATAAAGATTGTTTGAACCATCAATCGCTAAAGAATAAATATTAGCAGAACCACTCATGCCACTTCCTATAGGCGAGAATGTAATTCCGTCAGTTGTAGAAACTTGAACACCATTCGATTGGGTTGCTACGATAAACTTATTATTTCCATCCACTGCCATATCAGAAATGTTACTGGAAAAAGTCACCGGGAGAGCACTAAACGTTGCACCATTGTCCGTAGAACGATAAACCTGATTAGAGTAATTGTAAGAAACATAGATGTAACCCTTGGGTGCTACCTTTATTTTAGAGTTATTAGAAGGCAGCCCGGTTGAAGATAAAAGTGACCAAGACAAACCGCCATCAGTAGAACTGTATAGGCCATAATTTCCCGGATAAACATAATTTTGCAAAGCGTATATCGTTCCATTTGAGGCAACCGCTATTCCAGAAAAGCCTGCCGTATTTGATGTCACATTAGCTTTCGCCCAGGTAATTGACCCATCCAAAGAGCTAAAAACACCACTGTTTGTTGCAACAAAATAAGTCCCTCCGGAAGTAATGGCTATACTATTTACGGTTGCGCCATAAGGTCCATTTTTTGAATTCCATGCCCAATTAGTCTGAGATGTGCTCAGCAATGGGATAAAGAATAAACTTGACAGTAAAAGTATTTTCATACAGAATTTTTCGGTTGTATTCTATTTAGGGAATCCCGGCAACGGTAAATCTTGGCTGACATTAGTTAAGGTCCCTGCGTCCTTTTTGCTGCTTCTACCGCCCAAAACTGCCACCACACCTCCAATGGCCAAAATGGGAAGGACTTTCAGGAGTAAAGGAATTTTTGCCTTTATCTTAAAGTTGGAACTATAAATAATTTCATCATTGTTTTTAGCGCTTGAAATCTTTAGCCGATAATCACTTCCGGTTTTGGTGTTGGTCGGTATGTTTAACCCAAAGGCTCCATTATTGGGTTGACTCATGCTGCCCTGGATACGCTGATCGCCCTTGTATAATTCCACGTTTATCGGATCATTGTTTCCTGGCTTCCATAACACTTCATGCACTTTTCCGCGCTTGTAAGAAGCAGCTGTGGTAAAATTCTGAAGTTTCACAAACGGAACATAAACTTTACCTCGAATCTCCAAGGTCAATTTGCCTTTGTAGTTTCCATACTCTTGCCGGATATTCCATTCAATTCTTTTGTTGGGCCCCGGCTTCACTTCGCTACCAATATCTCCGGTTACTTTTGCCAATGGAGATGAAAAATTATCATTGGAGCCGTATAGGTTCAGCAAAAAATTAGAGGAGGAATTCGAATTCTCCAGATTATAATGGACAATAATTTTGTCACCTGCCAATTCAACTTTGTCGATTGTAACGGTTTGCGCAGAAACCACCGTGAAAAAAAGGTTTGCAAACGCAATAAGTAAAGGTCTTTTCATAGCAAAGGTTTAATCAACTAATAAATTTAGTTTAAAATTTTGAGCCACCAAGTCACAGAGGCATTTAATCCAATGAATCTTTTTTTAGTAACTGTACTTATGCTTTCAAAATGATAATTGTAACTGATTTATACCAAACGGTCGAAAACTCATTAGTGATCACCAAACTACCGCAATATGCAGTATAAAAGATACGGATATAGCGTAAAATACAATCAGCTTATTCTACTCCAATTTACCGCTGTCTTCTTTACAGATTCTATTTGCGTTCGGATCAGCGCGTTCTCCATTTTCTTAAGTTCAGGATCGTTGATCAGAATTTCATTCGCAGCTTCACGGGCTCGTTGCAACAATTTTCCGTCCTTGCTCAAGTCGGCAATTAACAGATCAAGAGCACCACTTTGCTGTGTTCCCATTAAATCGCCCGGGCCGCGAAGCTTTAGGTCGGTCTCGGCAATTTCAAAACCATTGTTGGTTTTCACCATGGTTTCCAAACGTGTTTTGGAATCTGCGCCTAGCTTGTAACTCGTCATCAAAATACAATACGATTGCTCGGCACCTCGGCCTACACGTCCGCGCAGTTGATGCAGTTGTGACAACCCAAAGCGTTCGGCATTTTCAATGATCATTACGGACGCATTCGGTACATCCACACCTACTTCGATCACGGTGGTCGCTACCATGATTTTTGTTTCGCCTTTCACAAAACGCGCCATCTCAAAATCTTTGGCTTGTGGCTTCATCTGCCCGTGGACGATACTAATGGGCACATCGGGAAAAGCACGAGACATACTCTCGTAGCCGTCCATCAAATGTTTTAAATCCAGCTTTTCCGATTCATCAATCAAGGGATAAACGACATACACTTGCCTTCCCAACTCAATCTGGCTTCGGATAAATCCATTTACTTTCAACCGACTGGAATCAAATTGATGTGTCGTTTGAATTGGCTTCCTTCCTTTGGGCAATTCATCAATGGTAGAAATCTCCAAGTCACCATATAAGGTCATTGCCAAGGTGCGTGGGATGGGTGTGGCCGTCATCACCAACACATGCGGATACACCTCTGCATTCTTTTGCCAGAGCTTACTTCGCTGTGCCACACCAAAGCGATGTTGTTCATCAATAATGGCAAGGCCGAGTTTTTTGAATTTCACTTCCTCTTCAATCAGGGCATGCGTTCCAATCAATATTTTCAATTCACCCTTTTGCAATTGCTCATGAATCGGCTGTCGTTTTGATTTCTTCACGGATCCGGTTAGCAATGCAATGGTGATCCCCATGAGGTCGGCATACTTTTTCAAATTAGCATAATGTTGCTGGGCAAGGATTTCAGTAGGTGCCATCAACGCGCCTTGCGCCTCTCCTCCAATCACCAGCAACAGACAAATAAAAGCCACGATCGTTTTGCCACTGCCCACATCGCCTTGCAATAGCCGGCTCATTTGCTTTCCGGATTTCATGTCAATGTAGATTTCACGGATCACGCGCTTTTGTGCTTCTGTGAGGTCAAAGGGCAAGTGTTCTTTGTAAAATTTGGTGAGAATGTTGGTATCGTTAAATACTTGTCCTTTAAACTTATCCTGTCGCACCAATTTCATTTTGATCAGGCGCAACTGGATATAAAACAATTCTTCAAACTTCAGCCGTTGCTGTGCTGCCAACAACAGCTCTTGTGTTTTTGGAAAATGAATATTTTTTAGTGCCTCCTTTTTGTTGATCAGGTGTTGTTGCTTCAATAAATTGTCAGGCAATGTTTCACGAATGTGAGCCTCTGCCACTCGAAAAAGCTCAACTTGTAGTTTAGCAATTTGTTTGCTATCGATATAGCGGGCGCGAAGTTTTTCGCTGATGGGATAAACGGGCTGGAAAGTATTTCCCTTAAGATTATTTTCAGTAACCGGTTCGATTTCGGGATGGGCAATATTGATCTTCTTGCCGAAACGCGTTGGTTTTCCAAACGCCACGTATTCAATACCGGGTTTTATTTTATGAATAACCCAATCGATGCGCTGAAACCATACCATCTCCATGTCACTTTTACCATCAGAAAAGTAGCCGATCAACCTTCTTTTGTTTCGTGCTCCGATGATTTCAAAATCGGTAAACTTTCCTTTAACCTGAACGTAGGGCATTGCGTCATCTACTTCCGCAATCGAATAAAATTTGGTGCGGTCTTCATAGCGAAAGGGATAATGCTGGATGAGATCGCCAAATGAAAAAATTTTCAATTCTTTTTGAAGGAGCACCGCACGTTGAGGGCCGACTCCTTTAAGAAATTCGATAGCAGTGTCGAAGAAGTTTGCCAAGGCCAATTAGTCAATTTAATAATGCTTGTGATTCTCTTGCTAAATTTATTATTATTCAAATTGAGGATTACTCGAAAGTAATCGCTTCCTGTGGTGCACGGTCAAAATGTCTATCCGATACGGTGAAACAACCGCGTATATGATCCGGTAGTTTCCTTCCATTAATTGCCTGATATTCTTTGATTTTAATTCCGGCACAAGGCTGCCAGCAAGAGGATGAGATACCAAAATTATTGTTCTTTCGAAAAACCGTTCAGTCTGCAGAATCGTATAATGCTCCGAATCCTTTGCGATGAATTGAGCAATGTTTTCAATATCATCAAGTACTTCAGATGTCCATTTTATTTCAACAACCATTTTTTAAGCCTTTCCTTTGCCTCAGCGGTTGTGTGAACTTGGCCATTTCCTGATTGCTCTAAACCAATTTCAACCTTTTGTAAAAAGATGATTCGGTCAAAAAGATCTTCAACGGAAAACGGATCGGGTAGTTCTTTGATCGTTTCAATTAGTTTTTCTTTGGTTAGCATAATCAAAAATAATAAAAAAACTAAAACCCTTTAGAATGATGTCTTTTCGCCTGTTTCAACCTACTTCTAATTCAAATTAAATCATTAATTGTTTTTCCACTGAACCGTATTGATCAGATGCAACGTTTCCTTTTTCATGAAGTCAATTGCCGGGGCGAGTGAATCGTTTTGCACCCGGATGTTGAAATAGAGCGCACCTCGTAAAAAATTTTTCGTGGAGTCCGTCATTGTAAATTGAAACTGGCTGGGTACTTCTCCGGCAATTTCTTCGATCACGGCCGTTTTACCCGAAGGGGTTTTGGTGATCATTTCATCGATGGCATTGGCCTTTATTTGCTGTTTAGAAGTAAGGTTGTAAGCATCGTTAAGCAACTCTTTCAAAAGCGATTCCTTTCCATGCAATAGCTTGTAGGTGATGTGGATATTGGCTTTTAATTCAGGATAGTAAATCTCCACCCAATGGCGCTCACTGATCCAGGAAGTATCTTTTAAAAGTTTAGCCGATTTTGAATATTCAAATTGATAGGGCAGGGTGTCTGGCAAAAGTTGATAGTCTGCCTTGGGGAGAATCAACCGGTTATAACCTTTGGGTTTTGGTTGGTAATCGGGTGAGCAGGATGCGAGTAATAGGCAGAAGACCGTGAGCAGTAGGCAGAGGATAGAAGGCAAGGAGCTGTTGACAATTTGCGAAGGCCGCCTACAAAATTTAATTTTCATTCTTGAACGTCTCTTGTTGAATGGCCACGCGTACGCGGGAAATTCGTTTTTGCTCGATATTCATTACCGTAAAAGTGAAACAATCAAAAGCGACATGATCGCCAGGTTTGGGCATAGCTTGATGCAATTCTAAAATCAAACCTCCAAGTGATTCACTTTCTCCCTTTACTTCATCGAAAATTGAATATTCAATTTCAAGTGCCTTACAGAAATCATGGATGGAAGTTTTTCCTTCAAAGATATACGTGTGATCATCGATTTTCTGAAAGCCAGCGATCACTTCATCAAACTCATCATTGATATCACCAATAATTTCTTCAATTAAATCTTCAAGGGTGATCAAGCCTGCCGTGCCACCATATTCGTCAACCACTATCGCCATGTGCACGTGCTTGCTTTGAAAATCTTTCAATAAGGAGTCCAATTTTTTTGTCTCCGGCACAAAATAACCAGGCCTTAACAATTTTTGCCACTTAAAATCTTCCGTTTCATCCAGGTACGGAAGCAGGTCCTTGGCATAAAGAATACCTTCAATGGTATCAATCGTTTCATTATAAACCGGTATCCTGGAAAAACCCGATTGGGTTATCGTTTCCATCATTTGGGTGAAATTCATTTCCGTATCAATGGCAGAAACATCCACCCTCGATTTCATCACTTGCCTTACCGTAAGGGTTCCGAAGTTTACTATTCCTTTAAGGATGTCTTTTTCCTCATCGGTTGTTTCATTGTTTTTCGTGGTTAGCTCTAAGGCCTGGTTCAATTCTTCCACCGTTGTGCTGTACCCTTTCTTTTCAATTCTGCGCTCTACAAGTCGGCTCATACCCATCAGCAACCAGGAAAGTGGTTGGCAAATACTGGCCAATCCCTTCCAGGTGGTGCCTACCTTTCGCGCAATGGTTAGATTGTGCTGGGTGGCGTAAACTTTAGGAACAATTTCGCTGAAGAATGTTAGTGCAAACGTGACGAAGAAGGTGACCACGCCTACAATGGTTTCCGCGGGCTTTCGGGTGTGCGCCATTTCCCACATTAAGAAAGTAGAAATCGTTACTACCGCTACATTGACAAAGTCATGACTAATTAGTATGGTGGCCAGCAAAAGGCGAGGTTTCTTGAGCAACTCCATCAGGTTTCGATCCGATGCTTTATTCGAGGTGCGGCATCCGTCCAAATCTTCAGGCTTTAATGAGAAAAAAGAGACTTCTGATGCGGAAATAATAGCTGAAATGATAAGCAAACCAACAATAGTCGAAAAGCCGAAAATATAAAACCAGTTTGGCCCGGTGGCCAGGAGGTCAGATAAAAATTGACTGGGAGGTTCTTCGATCAAAATAATGGGTTCCACTCATTTGGTGTTCGTAGCACAAATTTTTAAAAGGGCAAATCATCCGTGGCCGTGTCCGTGGAGGGTTCATTTGACTCCGAGGTCTGTTGTGCAGGCCGTTCATAATTGCCACCCCCACCCGGCTTGTTGCCAAGCAAGGTCATGCTGTCTCCAATTACTTCAGTAGTATAGCGTGTTACATTTTCCTTTTCCCAGCTGCGGGTACGCATCTTGCCTTCAATATAAACCTGATCGCCCTTATGCAAATATTTCGATGCCGTTTCGGCTAAGCCACGCCAAAGCACCACGTTGTGCCAATCGGTTATCTCCTTGCGCTCACCCGTAACTTTATCTTTATAAACTTCGGAGGTGGCCATTGTAAAATTAACTACCATAACTCCTGTTTCCAATGTTCTTGCCTCAGGATCTTTGCCCAGGCGACCTACTAAAATCACTTTATTTACTCCTGACATAATTGTGTTGTTATAATTTACGCTTTGTCTCAGCTACTCGTTAGCCGGACTACAAAGTTACCAAAAATCTGCGTTATGAGTTGCCAAAAGATAAAAGCGTGATTACACTGTAGAACCTATTACTGCATTGAAAATTCCAATTATGTAATTTTTTTTCTGGTTTTCATTTCCGTCCTTAGGCAGGGAATAATAAAAAATTCAGAGCGGGCATTGAATTAGGGCTGGATAAGGTCACAGGATCGGATATTAATGGGTTCAAAAAATTGTTTCTATTCAGCTATTGCGCAGTCATCCGACAGATAAGGTTTCCCTTCAAAGCATCTTCAATTGCCTTCAGTGTAATCTGTTGATTTTTCTTATCGATAGCTTCCCCGAGAATATTTCACCACCGCGCTACGGAAACATCCTACAACGGGTAAGAAAGTGAATTCCCAAAAATTAAGATTGAACGGAATAAAAAGGCATAGGACCTACTACCCAATTCTGCCCTACGATGATCTGTTTGGCGTCCAAAATCATTGGCTTCCGGGCTTTTTATTAGCTGCAAGGTGAAAAAATATGAAAAATGGCTTTGATCCAATGTTAATTTAATGTTAACTTTATGTTAACATGACGTAACATTGAATGAAGGCAACTTTAATTTCCGTCCTTTTCTTGGCACTCCAAATAACAATGGCCTGGGGACAACCCGTCATTGATTGGAATGCGGGATCCGTGGTTTTATCTGATCAAAGTGTGATGGTGGGAGATATCTATCATCCCAAAGGTTTTGATTTGATCATTTATAAAACAGGGGAAGGACAAATTGCTCTTAATGCGTCTATGGTACAAGGTTTCCGATATTATGATTCAGCCGCCAACATCAATCGTAAGTTTGTTTCTATTAAAAGAAGCCAGGGCAACCGATTTTATGAGGTCGTTGTTGGCGGAGAAGTTTCTGTAGTGCGCGATTTTAAACCCTTTGCCAATAGGGCAAATCCGGATGAAATTGATTCGTACAATTATTTTACTTTCGCAAGCAATAGTTTAGAACCGATTCACCAATTTAAACGAAAAGTATTTCCTAAATTATTGGAACAATACCCCGAGCAGCTTGAGGCTTTTGTGCACAAAGAAAAACTCGCGATTTATGAAATGAAATCTGCGCTTCTAATAATTGAGAAATTTAACAGGCTTAAGCAAGCCAACTTGCTGGCCAGTCTGAATTAATTCTTCTAAATAAAAAGTCCGGTCTGAACCGGACTTTTTATCTAAACCTAAACCTAAAGAATTATATTTTTTACCACCATGCGCGATAATCGACACTGTTCTTACCGCCCATTTTTTCCAGTTGGGTATTATAATTTTTCGAGTTGATAAACTCTTCATCAGTCGGATACAAAAAACGGGCAACAATTTTTCCGCTCGGGTTTGAGTTATACTGAGTAGAAAAACTGGGTATTCCTGTTCTCCGCTGTTCTAACCAGCCTTCCCAACCGTTATTCAAATTTAATGCCCATTTCTGCATGATGATCTGATTGAGTGCTATGGTTGGATCGCTATTTAGTGCATTTGCTGCCGCATAAGTAGTTGCATCAACTG
Organism: Cytophagales bacterium; assembly: GCA_027317105.1. Lineage (GTDB taxonomy): Bacteria > Bacteroidota > Bacteroidia > Cytophagales > Cyclobacteriaceae > ELB16-189. The sequence continues at coordinate 13,219 of DAHVFH010000177.1, read as the reverse complement.
ACGGTAACCCCAATTCGGCATAAGAACCTAAGATTCCATTATTATAGTAAGTTGCTGCCTGGGCTACGCCTCCTGAGATATATCCCTTCAACGCAGCCTCGGCCAGAATAAACTGCACCTCAGCATACGTAATAATCCTTGAATAATTAAGTGGCTGCGACACATATTGAGCCGTTGGCGCGAGCGTAGTGGAAAACAAGGAAGAGGAGTTAAGTTGATTAATAGATGCTGAAGCGATGTTATTTTTGATTTGATTCAGTGCTCCATAGGTAGTAAATGCATTTGGATCGCCTTTAGTCTTAACTGCATTTGGGGTCGGTGCCCAAAACAGTTTTAATCGATCAATGTCCCCAGTGCTGGTGTAAAAATCATAGAGTAGGGAATCCATCGATTTAAAAGCAAAATCACTCGTTCTGTCTAAGTAGGATGGAAAAAGCCAAGGTAATGCAGTAGGTAATTTTAAAGTTGCGCTTTCAGAGGCGTCTGCAAATAAGACGTTTTCGGCTAAAATAGCCTGTATCGCAGAAGTAGGGTCTTGCTTACTTGAAATCCGCAAAAGGTAACGCAGTCTCAATGCGTTGATAAACTTCCTCCACTTTGTTGCATTTCCTCCAAACAATAAGTCTCCTCCAATAACCGCATTACTATTATGAGATAATAAAGAATCGGCTGTATTCAATTTAGCTAAAATGCCAACTGTTGGATCGGTATATACAATTTGCTGACCGTCATAAGAAGCTAAGTAGTTTCCTGATGCGCCTTGGAGGGCCTGTTTGAAAGGAATATCACCCCAACCATCTGTTAGCTGCGAGAAAGCGTAGGCTTCAAGCGTTAAACCTATGGCTTGATTGCCAGGATTAAACTTGGCTTTTGCTTGTGCTGCTATAGTAGCAGCATCTCGAGCATTTGAATAACAGGCCGTCCAATACGATGCATTATTAAAAGGTAAGGATTGGGTCCCAAACTGGTTCTGATAATAACTTTGGGTAATCACCATCATTTGGCTAAGTCCATTACCGGTTGTCCATGCCTGATCGGTATTGTACCAGAATATATTGACGATAGTACTTGATGTCAGTGTATTGACATCAGCACTTTGAATGTTGTTCGGGTTAACATTAATGTTTGTTAGTTCCTTTTGACATGCGCCAAGCAATGCGATCAGTACAAAAAATGATTTATATATATTTTTCATAATGGTATTAGTATTTTAAGTTAAGCGAAAATCCAAACTGGCGCGCACTTGGAATACTGTTGTATTCTATACCGGGAAGGATTTGATTCCCGCGCAACGCCAATGATTCAGGATCAATATCTTTAGCCGGTGTGAAGAGCAACAAGTTTCTGCCAATCATACTCAATTCAATTGTAGCCGATGGATTATTCTTAATCACATTACGAAAGACATACCCAATAGACAATTGGCGCAGCTTAACGTAGGAGGCATCCATTAAAAATGGTTCGTGGTTAATGGGGCTATAGTAGCCATTTGAACCATAATAGCTTGCATAGGAAACAGCGGTGGTATTTGGAGAGCCATCGCTTAACACACCTTTTCCAACAATACCTGTGGCAGGCCGATAAAGGGTTTCAGGAGACTGACCATTTGCCAACAAGCCAAGGCGCGTATAGGAATATAAAACACCCCCTTTATGCCAATCCCATAACATATTGAACTTGAAATTCTTGTAGCTCATCGTGTTATTCCAAGCCAGAATAAAATCAGGGTTATAATTTCCTAACTTTTGGTCATTGGTTTGAGTGAAGGTGGGAAGTCCGTTCTTATAAATAATATCCCCTTGGGTATCGCGAATGAATTTATTGCCATACATATTTCCTAAGCGTTGACCCACTTCGGCATAGTAGTTAATTTGTCTTGCGGATCGGTTATATTGAGTAACCGAGAAGTACTGGTAGTTATCAACACCCTGTGGAAGCGCGGTCACGGTATTTACATAGTGCGTGAAGTTGAAATTCATGTCCCAGTTCAAACCATTATTCGTTGACTTTATAGGGTTGTAGGAAACAATAAATTCGAAACCCTTCGTGTTGATAGAGCCACCATTCACGAATGATCCAGTATAGCCGGATGAACCAGGAACAGCTAAGTTCACAACCTCATTCTTGGTGTCCGAATTGAAGGTAGCGAAATCTATCCCAAGTCTGCCTTCAAGAAAGCGTACATCCACACCGTACTCTTGCATGGTCGTTGTTGAGGGTTTAAGATTACCATTGGCCAAGGTTGGATTACCGTTGGTGAGCGGAGTACCATTAAATGGTGTATTCGCAAGAAAAGTACTTTTAAGCGAATAAGGGTTGGCATCACGACCTACCTGAGCATCAGAAGCGCGCAACTTCAAAAAGGAAATAAACTTTGGCAACTGTATTTTATCAGACAACACTGCACTTAACGAAGCCGAGGGATATAAAAACGAATTTTTTCCTTTAGGCAACGTGCTTGATACATCATTTCTTGCCGTCAGGTTTAAGTACAGCCAATTTTGATAGCTTACTTCTCCAAACGCATAGCCGCTATAAATTATTTTTTGAATCTTTTGTTCGTAGGGATTTAGTACTGTTGCTGCATTGGTGTAGTTCCATAAGTTCGGAACAATCAACGAGTTCGCTACGTTGGAAAGGTAAAGTGATGATTGAACAAACCGATTTCCACCAATTGAGGCATTAAAGTTCCAGGTTGAAGATGGCTTTTTGGTATAGTTCAGCAAAAAGTCGGTATTATTTTCGATGTAGGTGACATCATCCGTCCTATAACCGCCATTTGGGAATCGCACCGTACTAAAAGCACGGTGACTCTCGCGATTATCCGTATAGAAATCCAATCCTGTTCGCACCGTTAGATTAAGTTCTGGCGAGATGTCATACTTTAACGAAGTGTTTCCAATGATCCTGTTCTTCTTGAAGCTATTGGTATTCACGAACATGGTTACATACGGATTGTCATGACCGGCCCAATACCTGAATTGTTGGTAGTTTTCTTGTCCGGTTTGCCACCATTTATTTTTTAATGAATTCAAATCTATATTGGTGGGCATACCATACACACCAAAAAAAGTGTACATCACACTCTCAGAGCCATAACCGATATTGGGGCGATTGTTACTGCTACTATTGATGTAACCCATATAGATATTGCCGGTCAGTTTATCAGAAAATTTTGTTTCCGCTCTTATCGAAAGCTGGTAGCGCGTGAGGTCGGTGTTAGGTAAAAGACCTTTGTTAGAAAGATTTCCAAATGAAATTCTGAATGATCCATTTTCCCCGACTGTACTGAGCGAAAGGTTGTTCATGGAATTATTACCGGTCTGAAGAAAATTCTTATAGTTATTGGCATGACCAACCCATGGAGATGCCACGATCGAATTTCCTGGAAAGGCATTTCGTGCTACCAGGTCTCCCGCCTGCACACCTGGAATAATATTTCCGGAAGCATCTTGCACTGGACTATCAAATTGGTTGACATTGACAGAAGGTGAAAAGGCAGCTCCAAAATTGGGTATATTACTTTCTGAGCCACCGGCACCGTTCACATAAGCAAATGGAGTAGTGCCTGTTCCCGCTCCGTATTGATTCTGAATTCTTGGCATAACAAGGGGTGTCATCACCGTATTCTGGGTTGTAAAATTCGCGTGCCATTTCCCTTTTTCACCATCCGCTTTCTTTGTGGTAATAATGATCGCTCCGCTTGCAGCACGAGTGCCATAAAGGGCTGCGGCAGCAGCACTTTTCAGCACGGTAATTTTTTCGGCATCGTAGGCATTTAATTCAGCAGCTCCATTACCGTAATCTACTTCTGCCCAGGTGCCAGTCGTGTTATTGTTATTGATTGAATTGTTGAAGATGGTTTCGTTATTGATCGGCACGCCATCCACCACAAATAAAGGTTGGCCACTACCGCTAAAGGTATTCACCCCACGGATGGTGATTCGGGAGGTAGATCCTACCCCGGCACCTCCATTGGTGATGGTAACTCCGGCTACTTTGCCTTGCATGTTATTAATCAGGTTGGCATCCTGCGAGGTCGTTAGTTGTTGCGCACTTACCGACTGCGTGACATAGCCAATAGATTTAGCTGATTTTGAAATACCTAAAGCCGTGACAACTACTTCGCTCAGCGATTTTGTGTCCTGTTTTAGCACAACCGCGATTTCTGTTTGATCGGCAATTGCAATTTCTTGAACTTCGTAGCCAATAAAGCTCACTTGTAGAATGTCACCCTGCTTGGCCTGAAGTGTGAACCGACCCTCGGCATCAGAAATAGTTCCCGTTCCCGTTCCTTTTAAGAGGATGTTGGCCCCTGGAATGGCACCATTTTCATCGCTGATTTTTCCAGTGATTTGAGCTTGCGCGCACACGGTAATACCGAGTAGCGCCATGATCGTAAAGATTTTCCGCATAGTGATTTAGGATATTTGCCGCAAGGTATATCTGCAGCTTTATCCAAATTAGTGCGAAGTATTAACAAATTGTAAAGTATGAACGGCCTGATTTAATGCCGAGGCTTTCTATTTTACTTAATTAGCTTATAACTCAAGAATCAATGTTACCAAAATGATAACCAAATGTTAACTCATTTTAATTGAGCTAAATGGAGGAAAAACAAGCCCTGGATGAAATTATACTTACCCTCAAATAGACAGGAATCGAGCACGACAATCGGATTGGAAAATATTGAAGACACCGTGTGTTGAGGAAGGGAATCTTCTAACAATTTAGTTCCTTGCCCCAAGGTGTCGTTGCATCCCGATCCATCGCGGAATTATTTATTGATGGGTACTTTGTTAAGTAGCGCTTTTACGATATCAGAAGTTTTAACATTGTCGGCTTCCGCTTCGTAGTTTAACAAGATGCGGTGGTTCATCACATCAAGGGCAACTTCTTTTATGTCTTCGGGAAGCACATAATCACGGCCATCCATATAGGCTATTGCCTTTGCTGAAAGATTGAGGTTAATGCTGGCGCGTGGCGAAGCACCAAACTGGATATATTGGGCTTCGTGGTCAAGTTTATATTCTTTTGGTTTGCGGGTGGCGGTCACCAACTCGATAATGTATTTCTCTAACGACTCTGAAATTTTTACCTGGTTTACTTCATTGCGGATGGCAAAAATATCTTCCTTGGTCAGCACCGTATTGACATCGTAGGTAAACTGCATATTGGATATCCTCCGCATGATTTCCAACTCTTCTTCTTTGGTGGGATAGTTCACAAAGACTTTCATCATGAAACGATCTACTTGCGCTTCTGGAAGTGGATAGGTTCCTTCCTGATCGACCGGATTTTGAGTGGCCAGCACCAGAAAAGGTTTATCTAACGTGAATGTGGTTTCACCAATGGTCACGGTTTTTTCCTGCATCGCTTCCAATAAAGCAGACTGCACTTTTGCCGGAGAGCGGTTGATCTCATCGGCCAGGATGATGTTGGCGAAGATAGGCCCTTTTTTTACTTCAAAATTTCCCTCTTTCTGATTGTAGATCATGGTGCCTACTAAATCAGCCGGAAGCAAGTCAGGGGTGAATTGGATACGCTGAAAGTCCAAATGCAAAACCCGGGCGAGGGTGCTGATGGTCAGGGTCTTTGCGAGCCCGGGAACGCCCTCCAACAAAACGTGGCCATTGGTAAAAAGACCTACTAACAGTCGGTTTACCATATACTCTTGCCCAACCACGACCTTGCCGACTTCGGCAAATACCTGTTTGATTTTTTGCTTGTGCGCCTCTTGCTGCTCTGAAGTGGAGTTAAATGCCATAATTCATATTCTGATAAGACCGCAATATTATAAAAATTAAGTTTTTAATGGGACTATTTTTTATTGAAGGAAGTAGATTCGGACATCATAGCGGATGCTTGACCAACCACAGCTTGCCTCGACAAAAAATGGATTTGTAAATAGTTGTCTGAAGAGTTAACTTTGCATTGTGGTGCTTGAGAGACAAATAATCGCCTATAAGAAACATTTCATAGATTTTTATCAGGAACAATCGGATACTGCTCAGGCAAAGATTGAATGGACACTGAACTGATTCGTGTTACCCGCCAAGTTCCAGAAAAATATTTTAAGCATTTGGAAGGTACAAAAGGACTCTATGAGATCAGGGTTGGAGTTGGAAGCAACATCTATCGCATCTTCTCATTTTTTGACAAAGGAAATATAGTGGTCCTCGGGAACGCTTTTCAAAAAAAACTCAAAAGACGCCACAACAAGAACTGGAAAAAGCAATTAAAATAATGAGGGAATACCAAAATGAAAACTAAAAGCAACATCACAACACTTGATCAAATTCTTGACAAGAAATATGGCAAGAAGGGGCAACCCAAAAGAGAACAGTGGGAACAGCAATTTGAGGCTTTCCGAATTGGTGTATTGTTAGAGGAAGCAAGAACAAAACTTGGAATGACTCAGGAAGAACTTGCCGAGAAATGCGGGACTAACAAATCTTATATCTCAAGAATTGAGAACAACTCGTCCGACATTAAACTTTCTACTCTTATGAAAATCATTCAACAAGGTCTTGGCGGGCACCTAAAATTGACGTTGCAGCTTTGACGACTTAAAGAAGCACAAGCAATAACATTAGCTTGCTTCACCCTGGCGGGAGTGAGCGTCATCGAAGTATGTAACTCCTTATGGAGAATAATCAAAAAAAGTCATCTTTTTATCAACGCGTATTTTTTTTCTGTTGTTGAATCTATTACACCGCCTAACTCAATAGTCTTGTAAAGATATTTTTTAGCTTCGCTATCCGATTGTATTCCATATTCCCCAAGGCATAACCCATAATAATAATTAGTGTAAGGATCATTCCTTCCTGGAATAATTGAATTCTTTAAATAGGAGTTCGCCAGTGCTAAATTCTCCTCTAAATAATAAAGTTCGCCTTCTAGGGAAACAATCCGCCATGGAACATAGGTGCCAAAATGATGCTCACTTCTTCTTAATAAAAGTACTGCCTCTTTACCTTTTTTCAAGAGTTTTAACAGTATCCCTGCCTGATAGTAGGCTATTTCATCCAAGGAATCCTTTTGGATCATTTCTTGATATAGATGCAAAGCAGAACCTATGCGATCTAACCGGATAAATTGCCGGGCTAAAAGCCTCATGATTGATTATTTTTAGGGAATTTCCGATAAGCCACTTCATAAATCTCGAGCGCTTTATTTTGCTGCTTCATTAACTGAAGGCATTCTGAGAGTCTCACATAAGCGTAGACATTTGACGAATCTTGATTAATGATTTTCGAATATAAACCAAGCGCCATTTCAGTTTTTCTGTTCTCGAATAATGCATCTGCTTCCAAAGTGTTGGCTGAATTTCTTTTGGTTGTTGGATACTTTAAATAGTAATGCCATAACGATTGATTTTTCAAATTAAATGCGGGGGTCATGAATTCGAGTTGTTCAGAAACCTTTTGCTCGATGATAATGCCTTCCTTTTCTGCCTTGGAAATTAAGTGAAACGCCCTGCTATAAAATGTTTCTCCTTTTGCGATATAACACAGCCCTAGATAATAATCTCTTATACCATTTAACTCAGGAAACCCTTCTTTTGGAGAATATCCCGTAAAATAAGCCCAAGAATAAGGTGGATTTGCTGGCACTAATTCTATGGCCTTAAGGATGGCAAGTGACTTTTCGGTTTGGTAAAGATGATAGTAAAGAATTCCCTCAAACAAATCAAGGTAAGTCCAATTTGGATTCGTGCTTTTTTTTCTTTTGCTGAAGAAATTTTAGAGCCTCTTCATCGCGGTTTAATTCAAAAAGTGACATACTGCAACCGAGGTAGCCCTCCGGGCTTTTGGGTAGCACCTCAATAAGTTTTTTATAATTTGCTAATGCAAGAGAAGGGTATTGTAAAACCAAAAATATTTGCCCCAAACCCATGTACACCAATGGTTCATTTGGAAATTTTTGCTTGGCTATTTGAAGAATATTAAGGGCTGTTACCCAATCCGATTTCATTACTAAGCTTTGTGCCAATCGAAAATAGGCATCACAAAATGAAGAATCGGCTTTAATACAAAACTTATAAGTAGCTATTTCCTCTTCCCAAAGTTTTGCTCGGTTAGCTTGCTCATTTATTAGTAAAGTCTCCCCTTGCCCCCATAACTCTTTGGCGATAGGATTAGGTTGACAGATCAAAGGCAAGTCATTTGCCGTGGTGGACAACCTGCTATAATGTTGCCACTCGGTCCATTCATGTCTGGCATAAAGGTTATCAATAAAGAACTGGGCGCTTACTGAGTGGAGTGTCAGACTTAGACCTAAGAACATTAAATATTTTTTAATGCACACCATAAAGAATTCTTTAGAATACTAATATCTCTGCACCTCTTGGATTCGCCAAAAAAGAGTTAATGAGATTTTGAACCGTTCGGTTTTCCCGACTTGGTTTGATGTAGTTGCGGGCGGTTTCAAAATCAATTAGGGCTTCGTCTTTATCGAGAAATCCAAACCCTGCATAGTTTCCACGTTCGAGGAGTACCAATGATTTTTCATTGGTGCTTCTCCCTTGCCCAATGATGGCCATCGAACTGCCTGATTCATTGAAAGAATCTACTGCTTTTTGAGCCCGCTTATTGTATTTTTTTACAGACTCCACGCCCTGACAAGCACCTCCGCAAGAGCCGGATTGATAACTGAAACAAAGTCCTTTGGCTAACTGCAAGCCACTTAGTTTCGGGCAAAGCTCAAACTCTTTTACTTTTTCCCACCAGAAATTCCAGGCATCACCTTTTGTGCTGAAGGTGATCAACGGTTGGGTGCCTTTGGTTATCGAGTTGACACAAAATCGCAGATAGCCGTTACGGTCCTCATAATCATAAACGCCCCACTCTTCCACTTTATGTTTTTGCGCGAGATTGTATCTCGGCCAGAGGCGTCTTATTTCCTGCGATTCAAAAATGAGGGCAATCAATTCGCTTCCGGTAAGTTCGTAGGTGATATGATGGATTTCGTTGCGAATGTTGGAGCGGTTCCATTCGCGCGCCTCGCCTGAAAAATGTCCGGTAATTCTTTTCTTTATATTGATGGCTTTGCCCACATAAATGACCTGGCCGCGGCCATCTAAAAAATAATAGACTCCGGCTTTTGGCGGCAAGACTTCGAATTCTTCCTTGGACAGATTGGGTGGCAAGATCATTTCGCCCGAGTTTCTTTTCAGGGCTTTTACGATCGTTCCGTTGTTATCGCGCTTGATGAGCGTATCAAAAATTTTGGCGGTAGCCAACGCGTCACCACCTGCACGGTGCCGGTCTGGTATTTTTATCCCAAGGCTCTCTGCCAATCGCCCCAACCCGTACGAATGCAACCCCGGAATAATTTTTCGCGACAACCGTACGGTGCAAAGTTTTTTGGTATTCCAGCTTATGCCTACATCCTCAAATTCTTTTTTCAGGAAGCTGTAATCAAAATGCGCATTGTGGGCCACAAACACCCGGCCGTTCAGCCAGCCTAATACCTCGTTGGCAATATCTTTAAAGGCCGGTGCTTCCTTCAGCATTTCATAGTTGATGCCTGTAAGGCCGGTGATGAAATGAGGGATTGCCCTGCCCGGGTTGATTAGCGACCGATAATGATCCGTGATCTGAATGCCATCATGGTGGTAGATCGCTATTTCTGTAATGCGATGGTTGGCCGCATGGCCTCCGGTAGTTTCAATATCGACAATGGCGTACATGGAAAGGCACCTATTTGGCTTGCTCCAATAAATCTGCAAGTTCAATGTCAGAAATATTTTCCTTTTCTGACTTGTCATAAATACTAAGTAGATAGACTTTTTTTGCTGAAACAACAACATTAGTGATTATACGTGCCCCGCCACTTTTGCCTTTTCCTTTGGAAGCAATTGCCAATCTTATTTTGTAACATCCGTTTCCAATAGATCTTCCCTGCTCGGGTTGTATTTCCAGCCTCGCTATTAAACTCGACAATTCCTTTTTTAGTGATGGGTATTTTTTTGAGAGTCTTTTTAGCTGTCTATCAAAAGGAGGAATTGAGAGAACACTAAAGCTCATCCAACAGTTCTTTCGCAGGACGAGCCTTGAGTTTACCTTGCTTAACCAACTTGAGGTTTTCCACCGCCTCCTTTATTTCTTCAATTAATTGCGCCTTTTCTTTCGAAATTGTTTTAGCCTTCACATACGAAAGCCCCTTCAGCACTTCCATGAGGTGATGAGCTTTACTGTCTTTGATGTCTAAGAGTACTTTCATTTTTCTTGCTTTTTGACAAGTCAAAGTTAGCGCACATTTTTTAAACGATCAAACGAAGAAGAATGTAGCCTCCCATCACAAAACGCCATACTATTGTTCATATCTTTCAGTAGTTTTCGATCCTTAAAAACAGCAAATGAAAAAATTGATTTTCTTTCTCTTGATTGCCATTTCTGGCCACGGCCAACAACTTGCCCCGCTCACCGTTGAGAAAATTATGCGCGACCCGAAATGGATCGGTGTGGCGCCATCCAACGTCAACTGGAGTGAAGATGGAAATCAGATTTATTTCCACTGGAACCCTGAAAAACTTCCGGGCGATTCATTGTACTCAATTTCGCTGACAACCCTCACGCCAGCTAAAGTAAGCCCAGTGACCCGAAGACAACGCCCTTCTTTGTTTGGCGATTATAATTTGAGCAGAACTAAAAAAGTATATGAAAAAAATGGGGACATCTTTTTATTGGATATCCCTGCCAATAAAACCATACAGATTACCCGTTCGGTTGAACGCGAATCGAATCCTGCTTTTTCGGGCGATGAAAAGAAAGTGTTATTTATTGCCAATAACAATTTGTTTAGCTGGGAGATTGGTTCAGGCACGTTTGCACAACTCACTGATTTCAGAAAAGGCACGAAAAAGCATGAGCCCAAACTATCTGAACAGGAAAAATGGCTGGAGGCTGATCAGCTGGCCTATTTTCAGGTGATGAAAGAGCGTCATGACCATAAAAAACTCACAGAGAAAAAAGACAAGGCCGACAAGCCAAAGCAACCGAAGGAAATTTATCTGGATGACAAAAATGTGGGCATCTTGCAAGTCAGCCCTGATGGTAAATACGTCACGTATCGGCTAACCAAAACAGTAACTCCAAAAAAAACGATCGTCCCCAATTATGTTACCGAATCTGGTTTTACCGAGGACATTTCGGGACGCTCAAAAGTAGGAGCCGCACAAGGCGCTCAAGAACTATTTGTTTACGACATTGCCAAAGACACGGTACTTTCAGTGAAGACCGATCAACTTGCCGGAATTTTTGATGCCCCCGAATTCAAAAAAGATTACAAAGCCAAACCGGAAAAGGAAAGCAAAGACAAGAAAGAAACCAAGCCGCAACCGCGTCCTGTTATTTTTCAAAATCTGATCTGGAGTGAGGATGGAAAAAACAACGTGTTGGCCATCCGATCCCAAGACAACAAAGACCGATGGATCGTGTCACTTGATGTGGCTACGCAAAAATTAAAACTAATCGACCATCAGCATGATGAGGCCTGGATTGGTGGGCCGGGCACAGGCGGTTTTTTTGCTGGAACGAATTTAGGTTGGACCAACAATACCACTGTATGGTTTCATTCAGAAGAAACGGGGTACTCACATTTGTACACCGTGGATGTGACCAGCGGAAAAAAGACCGCGCTGACTTCAGGCAAGTATGAAGTGCAGCAAGCCCAACTTTCGAAAGACAAAAAGTATTTTTACATCGTTACTAATGAAGTTCATCCAGGTGAAAAGCAATTTTATAAACTTCCGGTAACAGGAGGAAAGGCCGAACGCATTACATCCATGACTGGGGCCCATGAAGTGAAACTCTCTCCCGATGAAAAATGGATTGCCTATCGCTATTCTTACTCCAACAAGCCGTGGGAATTATTTATTCAGGAAAACAAGTCCGGCAGCAAACCAAAACAAATTACCAGTTCGCTTTCTCCAGAATTCTCTTCGTATGCCTGGCGCGAGCCCGAAGTCACAACCTTCAAAGCGCGTGATGGTGCGGGTGTTTATGCGCGCGTTTACACGCCAACAAAATCCAATGGCGCGGCAGTCGTTTTTGTGCACGGTGCCGGCTATCTGCAAAACGCCCACAAATGGTGGAGCAGCTATTTCCGCGAATACATGTTCAACAACCTGTTAGTAGATAAAGGCTACACGGTGCTTGACCTCGACTATCGTGCCAGTGCGGGCTACGGGCGCGACTGGCGCACGGGCATCTATCGCTTCATGGGTGGCAAAGACTTAACCGACAATGTGGATGGAACGAAATGGCTGGTGGAAAAATACAACATCGATCCGAAGCGTATCGGAGTTTATGGTGGTTCGTACGGAGGCTTCATCACATTGATGGGCATGTTCACTACGCCTGATGTGTTTGCGGCCGGTGCGGCCCTGCGACCGGTAACGGATTGGGCACACTACAATCATCCTTACACAGCCAACATTCTGAACGAACCTTTTGCCGACAGCATTGCCTACGTAAAAAGTTCACCGCTCTATCATGCTGAAGGGTTGAAAGGCCATTTGCTCATCTGCCATGGTATGGTAGATACCAATGTTCACTTTCAGGATGCCGTGCGCCTATCCCAACGCTTGATTGAACTCGGCAAAGACAACTGGGAGGTGGCCGCCTACCCGATGGAAAACCACGGCTTCGTAGAGCCCAGCAGTTGGACAGACGAGTACAAACGAATTTTGAAGTTGTTTGAGGAGAATTTGAATAAATAACCTAAAGTCACCGCGAGCATCAGCGAAGGCCGGAGCAGTCTTCTTAAAATAATCCGTCACTGCGAGGACCAGCGCAGGGATGAGCAATGGACCGAAGCAGTCTTTTAACTAATACCACCTCGCGGGGATTGCTGCGTACCTCGCGCCTTCCCCCGCAGGTACTCGCAATGACGAGTAGCACCGTCCCCGCGAGCATCTGAGCAGGCAAGTGAGACCAAGTGTAGGAATGAGCAATGGGCCGAAACAGTCTCCCTACTAAAGAGGTTGCAACAAAATTTTCAATTCAATTTTAGAAAGTGACTTTTTTTTCGCCAATAGGTGACGATACGAAATGTTTGTTTTTCCTCCTCGTCCCCATCAAAATATTTAACCCACATTGCAGCTTTTTGGGGATAAACGAGAAATTTCAATTTATTTTTGGTTAAGAATTTATCGATTGTCCGTACCCCCCTACGGGTTAATTTTTTTTATGCTACCCCTGGAGCCTTCGCG
>DAHVFH010000167.1 GCA_027317105.1 Cytophagales bacterium | reverse complement strand
CCGTAGTAAAGAGGATGAATCAATACAAAACTCCGGGCGTAAAATTTACCTTAAGGAACACAGAAACAAAGGAAATTAAGACGGTCTATTATTTTTCGGTGAGCATTTCCAATGGTGGCCTAAAAGACCGATCCGGTTTTGTGACCTTTATAAATGCGAGGGCACCTTTCAACACATTTGTAAAATCCGCCTCATACCTGATGCACTTAAACGATTTTAGCAAAATCCGCGAGATCATTTTGGGTAATAGCGTAACCCTTTTTCAGGACGACACGGGTATGCCTTATCGCTTTTTTGACAAAAAACCTGAATGGCGTGGAACTTTTTTTGGCGAATATGTACCCCCAGTAGAGGATTTCAGTCGAGGTCTTTATCAGCCTGCGCTTGATTCTGCCTTTAAGAAAGGTGCGCAGCCGTTACCTTTCTCGCTGGGCTATCATTGGAGCACTCGCAAGCAGCATTATATGTTGTTTGGGAGAGAACGTTTGAGTGGAAATAAATAGACCACCATTTAATCGTTGTATGTGCTTAAAGATCGAAACTCCCTTTCAGGCACTTGCGATCGACTGGCGGGCAGCAAATCTATAGTTTCTTTTCTCGATCAGTAATTTGATGCTCAGTTTCGTGCAGAACAACAAAATGACCGAGTAAGGTTTTATTTGATATTTCAGTTTTCTTTTGAGAAAGGTTTTATATCTTTCTGGGGAAGGAAACTGGTCACACAATGCTTGTCAATTATTATAAAATCGCAGTCCGGCATTTGCGGAGCATCTATTCGCTCATTAATCTTTCCGGCCTCACCATCGGCCTCACGGTTTTTATCCTCATCTTTTTATGGGTGAATGATGAATTGAGTTACGATCGCTTTCACACTGGATATGAACGTGTTTTCCGTGTAGTAGAGCATCAGCAAGACAATGGTCGTACTTTGCCAATCGCTGTAACACCGCCATTGCTTGGTGATTACCTTAAAAATTCATTTGGTGAGGTGGAGAACACCTGTCGCTTGATTCACTTTGAGGCTTTGTTGAGGTATGATGAGATTGCTTTTTACCAAAAGGGATTAGCAGTAGATACCTCCTTTTTTTCAATTTTCTCGTTCCCGCTTGTGGATGGCAACATTAATTCTTTTCGAGAAGGTGTTGACAAAATTATTATCAACGAAAAATTAGCAGCCAAATATTTTGGAAAAACCAATGCCATGGGAAAAATTTTCAAGATGGTGGGGCGTGATCTGATGGTAGTTGGGGTGATGAAAAACGGGCCTGGCAATTCTCACTTGCAATTTGACTACGTGATGCCAGTTGAGCTGATAAAGACGCTGGGTTGGAACATGTTGGATCGGTGGGATGAGGACGCGTTTCACACCTACGTTAAACTAAAGGCAACTGCCAGCAAACAATCTTTTGAACCTAAAATAAAGAACATTGTAAAAAACAATGATAAAACCTCAACAGTTGAATTATTCTTACAGCCCCTGGCAGATATTCATCTCAGGTCGAAACACTTAAGCTTTGATATGCCAGGGCATGAGGACATTCAATATGTTTATATCTTCATCAGTGCTGCCATTTTCGTTTTGCTTATCGCCTGCATCAACTATACCAATTTGGCCATGGCCCGTTCGATGAGGCGGGCCAAGGAAGCGGGGGTACGCAAGGTAGCGGGTGCATCGAGGCTACAGTTGATGCTGCAATATTATTCGGAATCGTTGATTTACTGCATGCTCGCCTTTGGTTTGGCACTGCTTATCAGTTGGTTATTGCTTCCCTTGTTTAACGATTTGAGTGGCCGGACCCTTTCGTTGGCAATGATGACACCGCGCATCTTTTTGACACTTGGTGCCGTGCTTTTGGCTTGTGTTTTCATGGCAGGAGCTTATCCCGCCTTATTTTTGTCTTCCCTTAAGCCGGTAGTTGTGTTTAATGGTTTGCTTAAAGCCAGAAAGTCCAGCATTTTTTTTAGAAGGACTTTCGTGATCATCCAATTCACATTGAGTGTTGCCTTGGTTGTGGCTACACTTGTTGTCCATCATCAGTTGCAGTTCATCCGATTAAAAGGTGTCGGTTACGATAAAGAGAATGTCCTTACTTTTCACATTATAAGAAAGGTGATAAACCAATATCCATCAATAAAAGAGGAGCTAAAAGCATTGCCAGGCGTGATGAATGTTACAGCTACTAGCTTGAATCTATCTTATATTGATCAATCCACAAGTTATGTAAACTGGGAAGGGAAGGATCCACAAAAAAATATGCTTTTCGCAAAATTAATGACTGATCATGATTTCGTGAAAACTTTTTCGATCCCGATGGCAGAAGGCCGTCCTTTTTCTGAATCGATCGCTTCTGATTCATCTGCTTTCCTACTCAATGAAGCAGCGGTACGCCAAATGGGGATTTCAAATGTGGTAGGTTCGACCATTACTGTTGATAAAATAAAAGGAACGGTAGTGGGGGTGGTTAAGGATTTTAACTTTAAGTCAGTCCATGTTAAAGTCGAGCCGATGATCATTCATATTGATCCAAAATATTTTAACGAAATAGTGGTCAAGTTGAATAAGGAGAATATCCACGAGAACATTAAGTCGATCGAGAAGGTGTATAAGAAATTCATTCCCGATCGTCCGTTTGATTATACTTTCCTTGATGAGGACATAGGGAAACTCTATAAGTCTGAAGAGCAGACAGGTAAAATATTCGATTACTTAGCAATCCTGTCCATTTTTATTTCTTGTCTTGGATTGCTCGGCATCGTTACGTTTACAACCGAACAACGCAGCAAAGAAATGGCGGTGCGCAAAGTGATGGGAGCTTCATCCGGGCGCATTTTTTTGATCTTGTCTAAGGAATCAGTATTGCTGGTGGTAGCGTCTAACTTGATCGGTTTGCCAATTGCTCTGTACTTTATGAACCGATGGCTTGAGAAATTTGCCTACTTCGAAAATGCACCAGGCTATCTCATGGTTGGTGCTGCGCTTTTCTCGGTGATAATTGCCTGGCTGGTGATTGGCTTTTTCTGCCTGAAAGCAGCAAACACAAATCCCGTTGATAGTTTAAGGAGCGAGTAGTAAATTTAAAATTTCAGATCCTAAATTCAAGATGAGTATTGATGTTGGAGTATTCTTGAATCTTTAATTTTGAATTCTAAACTGTCATCGTTTGAGAGGGGAATGAAATTTAATTACTTTTGAAAAAAAAATATTAAAATTTCATGCAAATCGCTAAAAACAAAGTTGCCTCTATTCACTACACCCTCACCGACAACGATGGCAAAGTACTCGATAGCAGTGCTGGCCGTGAACCTCTTCATTACATTCAAGGAATTGGTAATCTTATCCCCGGAATGGAAGAGGGATTGGAAGGAAAGAAGCAAGGAGATAAAGTGAATTTAAAAGTTAGCCCAGAGAAAGGCTATGGTGTAAAAAGTGAGTCGATGGTGCAGCGCGTTCCACGTTCAGCAT
>DAHVFH010000119.1 GCA_027317105.1 Cytophagales bacterium | reverse complement strand
GCCCTATAGACCATCGCAATTGGTACCAGCGGACTATTTTAAAAAAAATCAATTCTTTGCCAAACGTAAAATACAAAGGCAAGCTCGAACCGCAAGAAGTAGTACCTACCCTTCAAAGATACAAAGCTGTTTTAGTCCCCTCCTTAGCGGCTGAAATGGCCCCCTTGATAATTTTGGAGGCCAATAAATTAAGAATACCAGTGATTGCCTCAGATGTCCCCGGATCAAAAGAGCTGATAGAAAACAATGATTGTGGAATTATTTTTACCTATGCTTCCGCTACCGCTTTGGTTAATAAAATAGAGGCGATTCATTATGGCCGGGTTACGTTGAATTTTAATCCTTTCATAAATGATTTTTCAACGGTTGCCCAGCAACATATTGAATTATACGCTAAATGAAATTGGGCAATGACATGAAATTCATTAAATCCAGACGGGTCTTACTTTTGAATAGAATCCCTAACCTTCACTAAAAAGTAAGGCTTTATTATTGAAGCGGAATTGACGTGGCGAAGTGTGATGAGGATGATGAGAGAAAGAATTAATAACAACAGCAAATTGATTAATTGTGCCTTAATTTGTAAACTGATCGCTTTCCAAACATGGAACTGATTGTGTTCTGGGTGAAGTTCCTGGCCAGAATCAATTCAGTCTATTGGCTTTACCAATAATTAATTTTCCGACAAAATATGAATAACTTATTTTTATATAAAATGATATCAAATGAACATAATTGTTAATTCACTATTCAAGCGAGTATATCAAAAATTGACAGGAGTCTATTATAATGTATCCTATGCCCAAACTGGGGAGGATTTGATAATCGAATTTTTTATTGCAGCACGTAAAATTTCGGGGTTTAACTACCTGGATATTGGTGCCAATCATCCTGTGCGACTAAACAACACGTATAAATTTTATGAAAAGGGTTTTCATGGAGTATGTGTTGAACCAGACCCGTATTTATTTGGTACTCTTCAAAAAAAAAGAAAGCGTGATATTTGTTTGAATGTTGGGATTGCAGCCCACGCTTCGGGAGAATCTGATTTTTTCATAATGACCAATCCGGTTTTAAATACTTTCTCTCGCACGGGAGCCATGTCGATGGAGACCAATAAGCAATGTACAATTAAGGAAGTTATAAAGATGCCATTAAAGACGATTGATGAAATTATTAAACTCCATTTTCACGGAGTAAGTCCAGTCTTCATCAATCTTGATGTCGAAGGCCTGGATGAGGAGATATTAAGAACATTCCCATTCCATAAGTACAGACCAAAAATATTTTGCCTTGAAACTGTAGAGTTCACATCAGACGCAAGCTCAAAAAAAAATGTTGGGATATTCAAAATAATGGAGGCTAATGGCTATCGGCAGTTTGCTGATACTTATGTAAATACCATATTTGTAGATACGAATGTATAAGCCATGGTAATTGTGCAATTAATGGGGGGGCTGGGAAATCAATTATTCCAATATGCAGCGGGAAAGTTGCTGGCCGATTACCATAAGGTTGAGCTTAGATATATTTTTTCTGAGTTTTATCCTTATGCAAAACGTGAGCTGATGATAACACATTTTAATATATCGGGTATGTCGATCGGCAGAGAGGAGGCGAAGGGATACCTGCCCAAAAGAAAAATCGCGAGGCGAATCAATAAGTTACTTGGATTAAATTATGAAGGTAGAAAATATTCTGAGAGGGTTGAGTTCAGATTCGATCGAGAATTTTTTAATGTCCCCAACAAAACGTATTTATGGGGTTTTTGGCAATCTTTTAAATACCTCGAAAAGATAGAAGATATTTTAAGAAAGGAGATTTCAATCAGGGCACCTTCCAAACAATTTATTTCGGCATCTGAAAAACTAAGCGGGTTACATAATCCAATTGCCTTCCATATTAGAAGGGGAGATTACCTTAATATTAAAAGCGGGTTCAATATCCTCCCTAACTCCTACTATTTGGATTCGGCACAACTGTTAAAAAATGAAATTGGAAGTTTTACGGCAATAGTTTTTAGTGATGATCAGAATTGGGTTAAACAGAATATTTCGTTTCTGGATCAACTTGTATTCGCTTCTGATTTTGGCTTGAACGACTATGAGGAACTAATTCTGATGTCTAAATGCAAGCATCAAGTGATAGCAAATAGCAGTTATAGTTGGTGGGGCGCTTGGTTAAATTCTAACCCTGATAAAGTAGTTATTGCCCCTATGAATTGGCACCGGTTGCATGATAGCCAATCTGAACTTTTACTTCCCGAATGGATAAAACTAAACTTCTAATTAACAGATCAATTTTATATCAAGGTTGAATATTACAGTATATTAACTGTATTCGATTCATAGATTAACATTAACTGCAAATAAGTGCTAAAGCCTCAAGATGACTTAAATTACGGGATGGTTAAACTAATTTTAACCCATTAATAATGACTTTACAACGGTTGCCAGCAAAAAGTTCAGATATACGTAAAATGAAAATCGGGAAAGGAAATTCATTAAGGACGAGGCTCACTTTTGAATATTGTATTTGCAACGTCTGGTGTATCGGATGTTGACCAAAAAAACATGACCTTGTTATAATATTATCCGATAAAAGTAAATCAGAAACATAGTTGGAAAGCCTTAAAATTGAGAGTAGAATTAAAAGCCTTGATGGCTTGCGGGCATTTTCCATTGGATTGGTTTTATTAGCGCACCTTTCGCTAGCAATGGAGTTTCCTCGGGCTATTGCATCGGTCTTATTTATTTTTGGAAGTGGTGATTTTGGCGTTAATATTTTCTTTGTCATCAGTGGCTTTTTGATTACACGCTTTTTGTTGTTGGAACTTGAAAAACAGAAGCGTCCCATAGTATCCTATCGCAATTTCTATATTAAGCGTTTTTTCAGGATTATTCCCGTTTATTATTTTTTTTTGGGTGTCGTTTTTGTGTTGAAACAGACCCACTGGATGAGGGATGTGCAGGTGTATTCGTTTTTACCTGCTCTTACTTTTACTACGGGTACGTTGAACATTGATACCGGATGGGCCTTAGCCCACACCTGGTCGTTGTCCATTGAAGAACAATTTTACCTGATTTGGCCTATTTGGAAATTGTTTCCCTCTAATATCCTAATTATTTTAGCGGTTTCAATTGGCTCCTACCATATTATTGAACTCCCTTTTTTAAAATAGCGCAAACGGGTTTTAACCGAACGATAACAGAATGAAGGATTTACAATGTAGCTAATTTCAAATGCAACCTATTTATAATTTTATTGCAAAGAAGATGCGACCCATTGAGGTGGCTCTTTTTTTAAAGAAAATACTATTGGTGAAGAGACGAAACCATAGAATAGGGCCCTATCTGTGGAATATTGACCCGGTCTCTGATTTTGGCTTTCGCATGATCAATGAAGGCATTTATGAAAAAGAAATGACCAACAATATTTTATCCAACTTGAATAAAGGAGACGTCTTCGTTGACCTCGGTGCAAACGAAGGGTACTTCTCTGTAGTCGCCTCTTTGAAAGTTGGGAATAGTGGAAAGGTATTTTGTATCGAACCCCAAATGAGGTTGTGGCCAGTGATTTTAAATAATATTCAGCTAAACCGGCTTTCCAATGTTACTGTATTTCCTTATGCCATTTCGAACGTGCCCGAAACCATAGATTTGATATTAAGCCCTAGCATTAACACCGGGTCTTCCACATTCACCAAAGATTTCAGGCGTAAATTCTGGAAGAGACAGCGCATTAATGCAACAACCCTCGATGATCTTTTTTTTGACCAAAATAGTAAAATAAAGGTACTGAAAATTGATATTGAGGGATTCGAATTTTTTGCTTTAAAGAGTGCGGTACGGTTGCTGCAACAAAGAAGGATCGAAAATATTATTATTGAGTTCCACGAAGAGCAACTACATTCATTAGGCCATTCCCCTAAGAATATTAATGCGATGCTCAATGAATATGGATTTTCGGAAGCCAACGGTGTTTATAAACTCTCCAATCAATAATTTAAAAAGCACCGATTTACTAAACATGACTAGTTTTGCCTGAATAAATGGAAAAGTTGATCCCTGCTTCTGCCATCATTCCAACCTACGATAGACCTGAT
>DAHVFH010000093.1 GCA_027317105.1 Cytophagales bacterium | reverse complement strand
TTGGATTTCTATACTAACCGGTTATGTCAATGAGGAAATTCATAAAAAAGACCATACGGAAAAGCTCCTTTGCTTATGTGTGTGTGGTAATCTCTGTCCCGAGCTTGCTTTTTAATAGAATTCACCGAAATGCCAAAGTATTCCGGATGGATCATGCAAAAAGCATTCTTTGCCCCAACTTTCTTCCCGGATAGGCGTCAGCTTTACCCCTTCATACTTTTGTTGAAGTCCGAGTTTTTGAAGTTCATCCCAGTACCGATTAACATCGTCCACCTCAAGAAATAGCATTGAGTTATCTACCCAATCCTTAACGTAAGCGTTTTGCAAATAGAACCCCAGCTTATCGGAAACTTTAAACAAAGACATACTTTTTGATAGGATCGACTCTTCAAATCCCAAGTCTTTATAAAACTGTCTCGACTCATCGAAATTTTTAGCTCCGATAAACGCCCGGATTGATTTGGCAGCGTGTTTCATCTAGTTGGTATTGACGAGATTAAAAGTTTAGTTGCTATTAACTCATGCTACATAAGGGACTTCGTGTCTTTGTGACTTAGTGGCAAAACTAGCCAGCGGTCGCCACAAAGGCACGAAGCCACAAGGCTTGCAAAGCAAATCATTGACAAGGGATACCTATGAATAACATCAGTTAACAATAATCTCCTTCTCCGGTGTAGTCACTGCTGGCACATTTTTGTCTTTGAAAAGCTGATTGTATTGTTTGATATCGTTGTTGATCAGCCCATTCATTTCTTTTTTCGATTTATCCCACTCCACATTCACATCGGCAAGGCGGTCCTTCACCCCTTGGGTGATGCGAGGGTCGTGGGCATCTACAGCGCTACGCACTTGCAGAAATTCCGCATTTAGTTTGTTTCGGAAATTGATTGCATCCTGAAAATTCTTCGAACGGGTTTCAATCAAATCAGATTCCCATTGATCTATTTTTTTATTGATGTCTTTTCCTTTGTTGATCAACTCTTTAGCGTTTGGGTCATTTTTCAACACATCATTGTACCCTTCAATTTGTTTTTTCACTTTACGCATATTGGTGATGGAATTGTGCATGTTTTTTACCGCTTGTTCCATTTGCGTCAAAAGTTGTTGTTGCGCTTTCCAATCTTCGGGCGACACTTGCAACCGAGGATCAGCAATCAAATCAAATTCCGTTTCTGAAATTTCATTTTTGTATTTAAGTCTCGCTCTATAATGGCCGGGGGCAACACGGTGGCCTTGCAAGTCGCCATAGATAAATGATCCTGGCAAATCAGGCAGCGCTTCATTCCGGTAATCCCAACCAAAACGGTTGATGCCTGCCTCTGACGGAAGAACGGGAGCGGGAGGCACGTTTCCTTTTTTAGCGTTTTCACTTTTCTTGTTGTTGTAGGTTCGGATTAGACTACCGCTCATGTCCATGATTTCCAACGTCATTTTAGTGGTGTCTGCTTTTTCTTTCAAGTAGTAAGAAAAAATAACTCCGTTCATTGGGTTTTGTCCAGTACCCGCCGGAATTTCCATCCACGAAGGCGCAAAGCTGGTTAACCGCACAGTGGGTTTTGGTTCGTAAAGTTTCATCGAAGTAAATTCTCCTTTCGATTGTTGGATAGCACCAAGGTCATCCAAAACCCAAAATGCTCGACCTGCGGTGGCCGCAATTAAGTCATTGTCATGGATAGCTAAATCGGTAACGGGAACTACCGGAAGATTGCTTTGCAATTTGTTCCAGGTTGTGCCTCCGTTATACGAAACATAAAATCCTCGTTCCGCACCACCATATAAAAGATCTTTTACTTTTTTATCTTCACGGATTACTTTAAGAAAATCATCGGGCTCAATGCCACTATTTATTTTTACCCAGGTTTTACCATAGTCTGTCGACTTATAAGCCAAGGCGCTGTAGTCATTGAATTTGTAACGCGAGGCAGAAATATAAACCGTTCCTTTTTCATGAGGAGACACTTCGATGGAGTGGATCATTGACTCCGGCAAATCTTTTGGTGTCACATTATTCCATGTTTGGCCGGCATCTTTGGTGAGATAGACAAGCCCGCAGTCACTGCCCGTATAGATCACTCCTTTTTCCAAGGGAGATTCAATTACATAATAAATGGTGTTGTAGTTTTCACCGCCAGCACCTTCGTTGGTAATCGGGCCGCCCGATGTATTTTGCTTGGAGGTATCGTTGCGGGTTAAGTCCGGACTGATCACGTCCCATTTCATACCACCATCAGTAGAGCGAAAGAGCACATTGCCTCCATGATAAAGGATTTTTGGATCGTGCGGTGAGTTGATCAACGGAGCATTCCAATTGAAACGGTACTTCATGTCTTTAGGTTTGTAGGCCAGATTGGTGGCCGGATATTCCTGAAGATTTTTTGTTTCGTTAGTATGCAAATCGAGCACATCGATTAGTCCCTGATAACAATCACCATAGAAGAACCTCGGATTATTGGGGTCATCGAAAGCGATGTAGGAACTCTCGCATCCTGGGCCCATCAGCCAATCTTTATCAGTTATGCCAAAACCGTTTGTGCGGCTGGCAATCATCACCGAAGTGTTATCCTGTTGGCCGCCATAAACCCAATAAGGGAAACGGTTATCTACGTTGACCCGATAAAATTGAGCTGTAGTCTGGTTGTTTAAACTCGACCATGATTTCCCGTTGTCGAAAGAGATTTCGGCTCCACCATCATCGGCAATTGCCATGTTGCGATTGTTTTTTGGATTGATCCAATAGTCATGGGTATCTCCATGTGCGATCGGAACCCTTTGAAACGTCTTGCCTCCATCGATGGAACGCATGGCTGGCGCATTTAGCACGTACACGATATTCTCATCTACCGGGTCAGCAAACACCTCCATATAATACCAGCTTCTGGAGGTAATGGTCTGATCGCTGGATTGAAGCGCCCATTTTTTTCCACCATCGTCTGAGCGATATAATCCTGCTTTGGATTTTTCTGCTTCTACGATGGCGTACACTTTATTTGAGTTTGCCTTAGAGACACTCACGCCAATTTTTCCCATCTCCTTTGGCAAACCTTCCATGATTTTGTTCCATGTTTCTCCACCGTCAGTAGATTTCCAAACGGTGGAATTGGGTCCGCTCTCTACTTTCCAAGGATAGCGTCTGTGTTGCCACATGGCGGCATAAAGAATGCGGGGATTGTTAGGGTCTAAACTTAAACTACTTGGCCCGGTGTTTTCGTCCACATACAATATCTTTTTCCAAGAGGCGCCCCCATCTGTTGATTTATAAATTCCGCGGTCGGCACTTGCTCCGTGTACAGGACCTTGTGCAGCCACCCAGAGAATATCTGGATTGGTGGGGTGAATGGCGATGTCTGAAATGTGCCGTGTTTTTTCAAGTCCAATATTCTTCCAGGTTTTTCCACCATCGGTCGATTTGTATATTCCATCTCCGAAAGAAGTCATCACACCACGCACGGCATGTTCGCCCGTGCCCACATAAATTACGTTGGGATCAGCTACACTTACCGCGATCTCACCGATGGATCCCACTTTAAAAAAGCCGTCTGAAATATTTTTCCACGAGAGGCCGGCATTCTCGGTCATCCAAACGCCACCGCCAGCGTAACCGACATAGTAAATGTTATCATTAAGTGGGTGGCCGGCAATGGCATTGGCACGGCCGCCACGACCAGGACCGATGTTGCGCCACTTCAGGCCTTTATATTTTTCTGCATCAAACTTGGGTAGGTCATCATTCTTGGTTGCTTTTTTCTGAGCGAAAACTGAAACCACGGTGAGGGT
>DAHVFH010000076.1 GCA_027317105.1 Cytophagales bacterium | reverse complement strand
GGCCTCTTTAAGCACCATTCTTTTTGGGGATATTGGGGTTATCAAAATACACGGCTCGAAAATATTTATCGCGATCCTTCAAAGAAAGGCATTGCGGATAATTACAATTATGTGTTTCAAAATAAAATTCCTTCTCCGCGTGGCCTCGGGATTAATCGGTTCACTAACTTCTACAGCATGTCAGGCAATTATACCATGCCGGTGTGGTATCCGGATGTCCACTTAGGGCCGTTGCTTAATATTCAACGTATGCGCGCCAATGGATTTTTGGATTATGGCTATGGCCAGGGAGGAATCAACAATCCCACAGCTACGAAACAGTACATGTCCACCGGGATAGAAGTGAAATTTGACGTGAATGTGATGCGGCTGCTGCCCCAACTTGACCTTGGATTCCGCTATTCCGTTGGCTTACAGCCTTCTGCAACACTTTTTGAAGTGCTGATTGGCACGATCAATTTCTAACATTTTAGGATCGTATAATACGCGCTTGAAAATCGGGTAAATACGGTTATTTTTGACAATCAAAATCGTAACATCATAAATCGTAAATCTTAAAGAGAAATGGCAGAGATAGTAAGAATGCCCAAAATGAGCGATACCATGACTGAGGGCGTGATCGCTAAATGGCATAAAAAAGTTGGCGATACTGTGAAGTCGGGCGAATTGATGGCCGAAATTGAAACCGACAAGGCCACCATGGATTATGAATCATTTAATTCAGGCACAGTTTTGTACCTCGGAGCAAAAGAAGGCGAGGCGGTAGAAATAAATGCTGTGCTGGCAATTGTAGGAAACAAAGGAGAGGATTACTCCACACTTTTGGCAAGTGCCCAGTCGGCCGCTGCTTCCGGAGGTAAAACTGAAACTAAAACTGAAGCTGCTGTAGCGGTGGCTGAATCTCCCGCCATTGATACCTCAGGGATCAAAGCAGATGTTGCCCTGATGCCGAAGATGAGCGATACCATGACGGAAGGCGTAATTGCCAAATGGCACAAGAAGGTTGGTGACTCCGTAAAGACGGGCGATTTGTTGGCCGAGATTGAAACGGACAAAGCCACCATGGATTACGAATCGTACAATACGGGTACCTTATTATACATTGGCGCAAAGGAAAAAGAAGCCGTAAAAATAAATGACGTTTTGGCGATTATTGGCGAAAAGAGTGCCGATTGGCAAACTTTACTAAAGGCCACGAAAGCAAAGTCCAACGAAGGGGCAAAACCTTCTCCCACCACAGCTGTCCAAGCGGCAGTGTCCTCACCAACAGCACAAACAGAAACATCCAATGGCGCGGCTTCTGCCAATGGCCGATTGAAAGCCTCTCCATTGGCAAAGAAGATAGCCAAAGATTTGGGATATGATTTAAGCAAAATTGAAGGTTCAGGCGATAATGGAAGGATCACCAAACAGGATGTAGAAAATTATAAACCTTCGTTATCACCCGCTAGTAAAGTAGGGGATACGAAGCCTGCACCCGCGACTGTATTACCACAGGTAGTGGGGCAGGAGAGCTTTGAAGAGATTCCGGTTTCGCAGATGCGCAAGACCATCGCCAAACGGCTGGCGGAAAGTAAATTTACGGCTCCTCACTTTTACCTTACCATGGAAATTAACATGGACAAGGCCGTAGAGGCGCGGAAGAGCATGAATGAAATTTCCCCTGTCAAGATTTCCTTTAATGACATGGTGATCAAGGCCGTTGCCGCAGCGTTGCGCCAAAATCCTGACGTCAATGTGAGTTGGCTCGGAGATAAGATTCGTAGAAATGCGCACATACACATTGGCGTAGCGGTTGCGGTGAAAGATGGATTACTGGTTCCTGTTGTGCGCTTTGCCGATAACAAATCGCTGTCTCATATTGCTGTGGAGGTAAAAGACCTGGCTCAAAAGGCACACGATAAAAAACTACAACCAAAGGACTGGGAAGGCAGCACATTTTCTGTTTCCAATCTGGGCATGTTTGGCATCGATGAATTCACAGCCATTATTAATCCACCGGACGCTTGTATCCTTGCCATAGGTGGTATCAAAGAAACAGCCGTTGTTAAAAACGGCCAACTTGTTCCTGGAAATGTTATGAAGGTTACTCTTTCCTGCGACCACCGTGCGGTGGATGGTGCAGTTGGTTCGGCTTTCCTTAAAACGCTGAAGGGTTTATTGGAAGATCCAGTTAGGATTTTGATCTGATGATGAAAACAGAAGAGCCATCGGTTGCTTATGAAAAGAAATTCATTTCTATTGAAGCGTATTTGAAAGCGGAGGATGCTGCGGAGTTTAAACATGAATATTTTCAGGGCGAAGTGTTTGCCATGGCGGGAGCAGGTGATCCGCACAATGAAATTTTTTCGAGTTTATTTGGAGAGATTTGTGTTCAATTAAAAGGAAATCCATGCCGCCCTTACGGTAGCGATAAACGTCTTCATATTCCCCAGAATACACTTTTTACTTATCCTGATATTTCTATTTACTGCGGTGAAAAAAAGAGATTTGATAAGAATGAAAACACATCGCTAGAGCCAACGGTGATCATCGAAATTTTATCGCCAAGCACGAAAGATTACGATCGAGGAGGAAAATTCAAGTTGTATCGGGATATACCTACCTTGAAAGAATATGTGCTGGTTGATCCAGAGGCCTTTAGCATCGAGAATTTTCGATTGAACGCCACCGGTCATTGGGAGTTGGAGGAGTACAAATCCGTTGACCAAAGCTTAGTGATTGTTTGTTTAGGAATTAGAATTCCGCTTAGCGTTGTTTACCAACATGTGAATATTATTTAAATGACGGAAATTCATTCAACAACTATACTTGCGGTACAACACAACGGATCGGTTGCCATCGGAGGGGACGGTCAGGCTACCATGGGCAACACCATCGCGAAAAGCAACGTAAAAAAAATTCGCAAGCTGCAAGAAGGTAAAGTGCTTACCGGTTTTGCGGGTTCCACAGCCGATGCTTTTACCCTACTTGATCGGTTTGATGAAAAGCTGAATGCCTATGGCGGCAATATGAAACGCGCTGCGATTGAATTAGCGAAAGACTGGCGCATGGATCGCTACCTCAGAAGATTAGAGGCCATGTTGATTGCTTGCAACAAAGATGAAATACTAATGCTTTCTGGGACGGGCGATGTGATTGAGCCCGATAATCATGTGGCCGCCATCGGGTCGGGCGCAATGTATGCGCAGGCGGCCGCGCTTGCGATGATAAAGTTTGCCCCTCAACTTTCAGCGGAGGAAATTGTCCGTGAAAGTTTAAATATCGCTGCAGACATTTGCATTTACACCAACCATAATTTGGTGATTGAGAAAATAGGCTAACCCCTCACTTTATTTTCTTCCCAACCTGTTCAATGCCATTTTGATGGATGGTAAGCTTTTCGATTTTTCCTTCTCCATTTCGATTAAAATTAACAGAGACATCAGCGACACGAAGGAAGAACTTGTCCTGCCCTTCTGCATATAAAGATACTTTGGGTTGATTGGTGGCTTGCATTAGCAAGGTGGATTCTTGCAAGCTAATCGTTACCTTAAATGTGGGCGTAATCTCATAAATTCCTTCATACTCTTTCACCTTCTCAGGGGCTAGATCGATCGGTTTCTTTAGTAATTTTAATGCGTAAGCCGAATCTAGCCAATGGAATCCTAAATCATCTGCTGCATTCGTAGAGTTGGTGAGCACAACAATGCCTCTTTTCTTTTCAGGATCAAATCCGATGAACGAACGAAATCCTTGTGTGCCACCGTTGTGCCAGATGTATTTATGATCGCGAATGTGCCAACCCAATCCGATTTGAAGCTGCTCACTTCCTGCTTCGGCTCTTTCTTTATGCGTCTCCTGAAAGGAGGCTGTCAGGGTTGTTTGATCAGTTGACAACTGAGCCGCGAGGTATTTGAGCATGTCCTCGGCATTAGAAACAATGCCACCTGCCCCGGTAAGTGCACTTTGGTTGTTCCATGTCCAAGCATTCACCGGATTTTTATCCATATACCCCGTTGCCAATAACTTGCTTTTTGTTTCACCGCTAATGTAAGTTTGATTCATCTCCAGCGGTTTCAGAATGATCTCTTTGATGAGCTGCGAATAAGGTTCGCCTTTTTTGTGTGTAAGGATAAAACCCAACAGCCCCATTCCTAAATTCGAATATTCGTACACCGCTCCGGGTTCATTCTTGAGTTCGCAGTTGTTTAAAAAATTAGTTAGCTCTTTTTCTGTGTAATCAAGATAGGGGTTATTCGGATCGGCCGGACTTAGGTTGCCAGGAAGCCGAGGTAACCCGGAGCGAGCAGTAGCTAAATTTAAAAGGGTGATTTGTTTTCCGTTTTTTTGTGGAAGAATAATAGCCGTTGGTAGATAGTGCTGGGCACGATCCGCTAAAGCCACTTCCTTTTGCAGCACCATATAGGAAAGCAGACTACAGGTGAATGTTTTAGTAATGGAGCCAATTTCAAAAAGAGTTTTTGATGTCACCTGTTCCTTAGATGAAATATTGGAGAGTCCAAAAGAAAAAAAATGGGCTTGTCCATTTTCAATCCAGGCGATAGCTATACCCGGGGTTTCCTCCAATTCAACGCGTTGCTTACCCAGGTCTTCAATGCCTTGTGCCGAAAGTAATATTGGCATAAGTGCGAGAGACGCACAAAAAAGGATTCTCATTCTTCTAGGGTTTATTTTCGGATTCTTCGGGTAAAATCAATTCGGGCTCATTATGTTTTTCATCACCCAGCAGAATAACTATTGACTTCAATTCCTTGGAATAGGATAAAATAATTTTGAGTATCCCTACAGCGGGAACAGCCAAAATCATCCCGGCAATTCCCCAGATTTCGCCAGCGACTAATAGGGCAAGAATGGCGGCAAGTGCATTAATGCTGATGCGCGATCCGGTTATTTTCGGGGTGATAAAATTCCCTTCCAAAAACTGAACAAACATGTGAATGCCAATTACACCGATCGCATACCAAGCGCTATCCTTTGTAACCAATGCCAACAAGGCGGGAAGCGTGGCGCCAAGGGTTATCCCAATATACGGGATCATGGTTAAAAGGCCAGAAAGAAAACCAAAGAAGATGGCATGCTGAATACCCAACACCAGCATACCGATACTGTTGAGCGCGCCTGCAATGACGACAACCATCACCAACCCTGAGATATAACCCCTCACGACATGTTGAATTTCATCCTTCCATTTGAGGGGGTTGTCTGGCCTGAGTGCCAATAGAAATTCAACAAACCGATCACGATAGAACAAAAGCAAAAAAATGTAAATCGGCACTTGAACAAAAAAATAGACCAGATAGGATGTGGAAAGAAGAACATTAGAGGTGTAGGCGGATAAATTCTTAATACCCTCTTTCAGCAGTTGACCTTGCTCTTCCGTGCTGATGTTAAATTGGTCATTGATTTTGAAACTGACGGTGTTCACCATATCAAAAAATTTTTCTTCCAAACCAGGAAGGCTGGCGACCAAACTCGTTAATTGCGAAACAATGAACCATGTAAATAATCCAACAAGTGTGAAAGAGAATAAAAGCACCATAAAAATCGAAAAAATCCTGCCCGTTCTTTTTTCAATTCGTTTGGCGAGGGGAAGCAGAACGACCGAAAACAATGCGGCAAAAGTGAGGGGCATCACGATATCTTTGGTCAGGATCAAGAAGGCGATCAGCAACGCTAAAATAACCATTGCTTTAAATGCCAGATCTAACTTGTCTTTTGTTGAAGCTTCCATGAACTGAAAGATCAGGATTTTTCTATTGCCCTCAAAATTATTCCGCAGGCTTCACGAATTTCCGCTTCTGAAATAGTGAGGGGAGGGGCAATCCGAAAACTATGGGGGTTCGACAAAAACCAATACCCAATCACCCCATACGCTTTGCAATAATCAACAATCCGATTGACGTGGTCTTCAGAATCAAAATCGAACGCAAACATTAATCCAATTCTTCTTTGCGCCTTTACTTTTGGATGATGCAATAGACTTTCGATCAGTTTTCCTTTTGCCTCAACTTTGTCAAGGATTTTCTCTTCATCAATGACATCTAGCGTGGCCAACGCAGAAGCACAACAAACTGGATTGCCACCGAAAGTGGTAATATGACCGAGCATCGGGTCATGGCTAAGGGTTTGCATTTTGTTTTTACTTGAAATAAAGGCGGCAATAGGCAAACCACCGCCAAAGGCTTTGCCGATGGTTAAGATGTCGGGGATAATCCCAAATTGTTGGAACGCGAACAATGTCCCTGTGCGGCCCATACCACACTGGATTTCGTCAAGGATAAGTTGGGCACCTGTTTCCGTGCATCGCTTTCGTAGGGCTTGTAGATAACTTTTTGAAGGAATTCGCACGCCTGCGTCACCTTGCACGGTTTCTAAAATGACACAAGCCGTTTTCTCCGAAATGCATTGAATATCAGCTTCATCATTAAAGGTGATAAATTTCACATCCGGAAGGAGTGGCCGAAAGGCGCTCTTTTTTAATTCATTACCTGAAATACTCATTGAACCATGGGTGCTTCCGTGATACGAATTTTTGCACGATATAATTTCGGTTCGTCCGGTGTATCGTTTGGCCAATTTCAATGCGGCTTCGTTTGCTTCCGTTCCAGAATTCACAAAATAAGTGCAATCCAGTTCGGGCGGCAGGATGCTTGCTAGTTTCTTGGCTAATAAATTCGGTGAGGATTGAATGAATTCTCCATAGACCATCACATGCAAATGCTTGTCGAGTTGCGCTTTGATAGCCTGAATAACTTTTGGGTGGCGATGGCCAATATTGCTCACGCCAATTCCTGATATCATATCAAAATATCGCTTGCCATCTGGGGAATATAGATAAACCCCTTCTGCGCGATCTACTGAAATTAAAAATGATTGGGGCGAAGTTTGGGCGAGGTGGTTAAGAAATGTTTCTTTGTTGAAATCCATTCTACAAAGCTACATGCAATGGATGATTTTCGGAATGGGGAAAATGTTATGGTCTAAATTTAGAAAGCCGGATTTTCAACCTAAAATTTTTCATTGAATATTGTCACAGAACTCCTCACTAATACTTACGCCATGATAATTTTTGATATTAATATCCCAATGAGTATTACGAGGATCAAAATTAGCGTCTGTTTTGCTCTGCTTTTCCAACCGACATTATTCATCTTCATAGATCTCATGCTTTTTCACTTTTTCTTGAATACAAATGTTGGGAATTCTCAATCCATGAATCGTGCAGAAGTGTTTTAAAACATACATTGGTAAAGTAAATAGAAGCAATTAAACCCAGATTAAGCGTAAGAGTAACTTTATAAAATAAAAAGCAAGGCTAAGTTTCATATTGTCAATGCTTTACAATTTTTTTTTCTTAAACTTTCCTTGCTACGCAATAGAAAATACACAACTTGAACGATTTACTTTCATGTATTTCTATTACTGGCATCCGCCTAATTTAAAAAACTGTTTAAAAAATGGTTTCATCTTAAAATTACGGGGATTTTTCGGGACTTTCAAAAACACCCCCCTTTGTAGCGGCAAACATATCCATCTGAATTTTAGTGAGGTCACGTTG
>DAHVFH010000058.1 GCA_027317105.1 Cytophagales bacterium | reverse complement strand
GAACTGGAAGTAGCCATTGTTGGCCACGGTGTTCCAGGAGGCGGCCCCCCCGTTCCATCCCCCGTTCTGGATTTTACTTAAACTGTTTCCCGTGCCTGTGATCTGGGTATTGACCAGGTCAGAGATCTTCCATTTGACCTGCTCGTCCACGGTGTTACAGGCCGATGCGGCCACGGTCCCCTGGATATAGAAGTCGATGCTAGTATTATTTACTATAGATTGATTAGTTATTGCATTTGAGGTATAGTTGTTTGCGGCCGAGCATCCTGAAAGGTTCGGTGTAACGATGCATGTTACCACATCATTATTATTCAGATTAGGGTTCGTGTAGGTAGTACTATTCGTGCCTACATTGGCATTATTGACCTGCCATTGATAGGTAGGAGATGATCCAGCATTTGATGCATAAGCCGTAAAGGCACCCGTATTGGGATTAGCAATCAAGGCATTGCTAACAGTTCCATTAACCGTATTAATTGAGACATCCGCTAGCAAGGGCAATGTGGGGGAGATAGCACTGATATAAAGTAGGTTACCATTCTGATAATAACTCACGCCATTAGCGGCAACAGAAATCTTTAATAGA
The DNA here is from genome assembly GCA_027317105.1 of Cytophagales bacterium. Taxonomy (GTDB): domain Bacteria; phylum Bacteroidota; class Bacteroidia; order Cytophagales; family Cyclobacteriaceae; genus ELB16-189. The sequence goes on along the minus strand of DAHVFH010000058.1, from coordinate 7,088 downwards.
TCACCCGTAGAGTAGTTGCCAAAGTTGCCCTTGCTTGACCCCGATTCATAGATACCGAGTAGTCCGCTTGCCTGCAGGTAGAATGCATATTGAATTGTTGTATAACTTGAACTGGTATAGCTGCTGCTTAGGCCAGCCATCCGATTTGTCGTTGTCTCTGATGCCGTGAATTGAAAGTAGCCATTGTTACTGACACTATTCAAGGAAGCGGCTCCGCCATTCCAGCCACCAACAGAACTTAATTTAACCAAATTGTTTCCAGTTGCCTGAACACCTGATAACGATGAAACTTGCCAGGCCACTTGCTCAACACCATTATTGCAACCTGAAATCCCCGCATTACCAGAGATAAAGAAATTCAGATTTGGAGTTATTGCAAGTGCTTGGTTGGTCATCGAATTTGAACTTGCGGACGCAAGTGACCCACACGCAGTAGTATAGGAGAGGTTACAGGATACTACATCGTTTACATTAAGGTTTGTGTTGGTATAGGTGGTGCTATTGGTGCCCACATTACCTCCATTTAATATCCACTGGTAGGAAGGGCTTCCTGCATTAATTGTTGTAGCGGTAAATGTTCCAGAGTAATAATTTCCAACCATTGCATTCGTGATGGTTCCATTTGTGCTATTGATTGACACGTCAACCAACAAGGGAAGTGTTGGTGCTACTGAGCTCGTATAAATGACGGTTCCGTTATGGTAATACTTTACTTCATTTCCCTCTACCGAAATTTTTAGCAAGTCACCCGTGTTATAGGTTCCGAAAGCTCCCCGCCCTGCCCCCGATTCATAAATTTGAAGTGAGCCATTTGAGACCAAATAAAAAGCATACTGGATGGTCGTGTAGCTGGAACTGGTGTACGCATTGCTTAGCCCTGCCATGCGGGATGAGGTCGTCTCCGAGGCAGTAAATTGAAAGTACCCATTCGCAGCTACAGTATTCCATGAGGCTGCTCCTCCATTCCATCCACCGGGTCCGTTCTTGGTTAAATTATTGCCCGAAGCAAGAACATCACTCAAATTCGACAATTGCCATACAACTTTCTCCTCCACGGCCGTGCAAGCATTAATGGCAGGGGTATTCTGAACATAAAACTCAAAACCGCCTGAAGCAATAGGAATACTAAAGTAACTGCTTTGGTTACATTCCAGGGTAGTCCGGTCAGCTGTTGATAAAGCGGTAGCGAACGACATCATTTCTGCCAATGCTCCATTGATATAATAACTACTCCCATTATAACTTCCCACCCACATGTTGGCAGTATTTGTTACTGATGTGGAAAGCGAGCTGCTAGAAACTGAATTCGTCCCATTTTGCCAAACGTTACCTTGAGCTCCATTTCGTTCATAGGTGCCAATGGCATAGGAAGTCCAAGTCAGCCCTCCATATAATCTCCCTCCGTTGCCAATGTCACCTACATCAAAATAGGTGTTGCCATTGCTCCATGGAGCGTGAATATTGTATCGATTACTACCTGGGTCACCATTCGACCAAACTGAAGAATTGGAAGTGGTGTTCTGATAGACAAAATTACTTGTGGTGACGTTACCTCCAGTAGTGATTTGAGTAGCATTGGCTGTGCTTTGGAGAGTTTGCCCTCCAGAAAACAACAGTGTTGGCCTGCTATTTTGGAGTGCAAGGGCACCTGCACTTATTAGGGTTGGTTGCTTGGCTGTTGTGGCCTGACTGGCATTGAATCCGCTGCCACTTTGGTCGTACCAAATATTAACGGTTCCTGAATTGGCGCCAATCCATGCACTCATCAGGGTGGCCGTAGCCGCGCCACCGCCAGCAGCACTAACCTGTGAATTAAGCGAAATTGAACCACCGCCATCGAAATAAACATCCCGAAGTTCCCCGTCTGAACTCCGTCTTACGCGCACTGCTGGGCCTGAATAAGATGAAGAAAGTTGTCGCAAGCTGTAAGCGACTGCAGCAGGGGTAGATGCCGTCAATCCTAGATTGTTAAGGGTATTCTGGCCAAAGACGACACCAGACAGAAGAAAAGACAAATAGAATAAAGTCCCGACTATGCGCATGCCAATAAGTTTGAAGGTCTCGGTTTGTTTCTGTATAAATAAACTAGCAATGTTAACGAAAATTTATATCTCATTGAAAACCTAATAAGGTAGAGCAGGGCATTGCTATAGGTTAAATTACAGGAGAACCAGCGGCCCATACCGCACAATAGCCATTTACCTTATCAATTACAATTTTGCATGTAGAGTTTATCGAACCCTAATCGGAATATTTACTCATTGATTATCTATTTAGGATATTAGGGCAACTACTTATGAGATATAACAACTCCTAGTTGATCTGCCCGCGCCTACCCAATTCAATTACCTCCATTTTTTTTATTCCTTTGTTTTGGAGCTCAAAACGGATAATGGTTTTCATCAAATGAAATCCATGATTGCCAGCCGCCCCAGGGTTAAGGTAAAGCATGTTGTTGAAGCTCGGATCTTTTTTGATTCTTAAAATGTGCGAGTGGCCACATATAAATATTTGAGGTACTTTTTGTTTAAGTAGTTTTTTTACTCGTGGGTTGTAATTGGGTGGTGTACCGCCAATATGGGTCATCCAGATGGAAAGCCCTTCGCAATCAAACCAAAGATCCTCTGGAAATAGGGATTGGATTTCCTTGTCATCAATGTTTCCATATACTCCACGAATACGTTTGAAGCTCTTTAAATCGCCAATCACTTGTTCATTCCCGAAATCCCCTGCGTGCCAAATCTCATCTACGTTTTTGAAATGATCAAAAACTTTGGGATCCAGGAAACTATGCGTGTCTGAAATCAACCCGATAATCATATCAATTTAAAATTGAAAGATACATTTTTGTAAATTCATTTTGTCGTTTGATGACCCCTCTGAAAACATGAGCCTTGCGCTAGGCGGATTTGTGTCACTGACAAAAACATTAATCGGTAAAAAGTTTCGCTCAGCCTAATTGCAATCGATTGAAATGATTTTTTTATCTTGCGGCCAAATTATAAATTATGACCGAAACGAAAGAACAAACCACTTATTCGATTGCACATATTGAATTACAAAATTGGGTTCAACAAGTTGCTCGGCAATGCCAACCTGACCAGATACGCTGGTGCGATGGTTCAAAAAAGGAATATGATGAGTTGTGTAATCTGCTCGTAGAAAAAGGCACCTTTATTAAGCTTAACGAAGCAAAACGCCCTAACAGCTTTGCTTGCTTTTCAGATCCTAGTGACGTGGCGCGTGTGGAAGACCGCACGTTTATCTGCAGCCGAAAAAAGGAAGATGCTGGCCCAACAAATAATTGGATAGATCCCCGTGAAATGAAAGAGACATTACAAAGTCTTCTCACTGGATGCATGAAAGGTCGTACGATGTACGTAATTCCTTTTAGCATGGGACCTATTGGCTCACCACTGGCGCACATCGGTGTGCAAATTACAGATTCTGAATATGCGACAGTCAACATGCACATCATGACGCGTGTTGGAATCAATGTAATCAAGCAACTTGGGAAAAATGGAGAGTATGTAAAATGCTTGCACACTGTGGGAGCACCGCTCACGCTGGGTCAAGCCGATGCCAAATGGCCATGTAATCCAACCACAAAATATATTGTTCAATATCCTGAAGAAAGGTCTATCGTTTCATACGGTTCTGGTTACGGAGGGAACGCATTGATGGGAAAAAAATGTTTTGCACTTCGGATCGCTTCGGCCATTGCGCAGGAAGAGGGTTGGTTGGCCGAGCACATGCTGATTCTCGGTGTTGAAAGTCCAAAAAAAGAAAAGACCTATGTCACTGCAGCTTTCCCAAGTGCTTGCGGGAAAACAAATTTCGCCATGCTTATCCCCCCGAAGGAAATTGAAGGATGGAAGGTGACTACCGTTGGCGATGATATCGCCTGGATTAAGCCAGGTAAAGACGGCAAACTCTATGCAATCAATCCGGAGGCTGGGTATTTTGGTGTAGCGCCCGGCACGAATTTCAAAAGCAACCCCAATGCAATGAAAACTATCGCGAAGAATACAATCTTCACGAACGTGGCCGTTACCGAGGATGGTGACGTATGGTGGGAGGGGATGACGAAAGAAATTCCCCAAAATTTAATGGACTGGCGTGGCCAGAAGTACGATCCCTCATCAGGGAAACCGGCAGCACACCCCAACTCCCGTTTCACAGCACCTGCTTCGCAGTGTCCGAGCGTGGATAGCGAATGGGAGAACCCGAACGGTGTGCCGATCAGTGCAATTATTTTTGGCGGAAGGCGCAGCGATACGATCCCGCTGATCTATCAGGCGCACAACTGGAATTACGGAGTTTATTTAGCCGCAACCATGGGCTCAGAGACAACGGCAGCCGCTTTTGGTGAGATTGGCAAGGTGAGGCGTGATCCCTTTGCCATGCTACCATTCTGCGGTTATCACATGGGCGATTATTTTAATCATTGGTTACAATTTGGTCGCGACATTCCAAATCCTCCTCGAATTTTTGGTGTGAATTGGTTTCGAAAAGACGAAAAAGGAAATTTCTTATGGCCAGGCTTTGGTGACAATATGCGCGTACTGAAATGGGTTGTTGAAAAAGTTCGTGGTAAATCGAACGCAGTAGAAAGCCCAATTGGCTGGATGCCACACTATGAAGATATGGACTGGTCAGGTATAGACTTCAGTAAACAAGAATTCGATCAAATCATGCATATTGACCGAGAGCAGTGGAAAGTGGAACTCCTTTCCCATGCCGAGCTTTTCGAGCGAATGTATGACCGGTTGCCAAAGGAATTCATTTTTATGCGGGAATTGTTGCTTTCGAGTTTATGGCGATCTCCAAAAAAATGGAGCGTGGAGCCAGAGACAGAATAATCCGACCCAAAAATTCATTTGGAAGAAAAAAAGTCAGCTAATGAAAAGGCTGCTATGATGTACCGTAGCGGGTTTCTTTTGGGTATTGGTCATTTGATTTGAAAACTGAATGCTTGTGTGCCAGCGAGAATCCAGAGACTAAAGTGAATCTTGTCAACCCTTATTGGATCACACCTTACTATAGCCCAATTAATTCGGCTAGCTGCAACCAGCGGTTGGTTTTTGCTTCGATGGATCGTGTTATTGTTTCGATATTCTTCGATAACTCCATTAATTTTTGGTGATCCCCTTTATCCAAAGTAATGAGCGAAGTAACTTCATCTTTTTCCCGCTCAAGGGCATCAATTTCATTGGTTAAGTTTTCGTACTCTTGTTTTTCCTTGAACGATGCTTTTGATGTATCAGTTTTAGTTTCTGAATTGGCAGAAGTTGACTTTACCTTTTTCTCTGGCGTTGGATTCTCTTCTTTTTCATCCAGCATAGTTCGGTAATCCGAATAATTGCCGTTAAACAGTTGGATTTTGCCATCGCCTTCAAAAATGAAAAGTTCGTCCACTAAGTGATCCATGAAATAACGATCGTGCGAAACCAACACTAAACAACCGTTAAATTTCTCAAGAAAATCTTCCAGCACATTTAAGGTCTCAATATCAAAGTCGTTAGTAGGCTCATCTAGAATTAGGAAATTGGGATTGGTCACCAAAATTTTTAAAAGTTGAAGCCGCTTTTTTTCGCCTCCGCTTAGCTTGTCGATAAACGTATATTGTTTTTCGGGAGAAAATAAAAATGTCTCAAGAAACCGAGAGGCTGAAATTTGAGATCCATCGGCTAGTGTAATGAATTCGGCTATTTCCTTTACTTCTTCAATCACCCGGTGTGTTAAATCAAGATTTTGAGTTTCTTGTGTAAAGTATCCAATTTTCGTAGTCACGCCTGGAATAACTTCGCCAGAATCGGGTTTGGATTTTAAGGTGAGCAAATCGAGAAAAGTTGATTTGCCAATCCCATTTTTTCCAACAACACCGATCCTGTCTTTTTTCTTGAAGACATAACTGAAATCAGCCACCATCTTTTTCTCTCCATAACTTTTATTGACGTTATGCAGCTCTAAAATCTTGCCGCCTTGCCTCCTTTCCTGTATGTCTAGTTCAAGCCTTTCTTTCTTAAGGTTGATGGATGCTTTCTCTTGAATTTCATAAAAGGCATCTACCCGATACTTCGCTTTGGTGCCCCGTGCCCGAGGTTGCTTGCGCATCCATTCGAGTTCTTTTTTCATCAGGTTGCGAGCTTTCGCTACTTCTGTTTTCAGCATCTCTTCACGTTCCGATTTCTTTTCCAGAAAATAAGCATACTTGCCTTTATAGGTGAAAAGCTTTCCGCGGTCAATTTCTAAAATCAGGTTTGCTACATTATCAAGAAAATACCGGTCGTGGGTGACCATAAGCAGCGTTATATTTTGACCCGACAAATAATTCTCTAACCATTCAATTGCTTCCAAATCCAAATGATTGGTGGGTTCATCCAATACCAACAGATCAGGAGAGGCGAGGAGCATTTGGGCCAAAAAGGTTCGCTTACGTTGGCCACCTGATAATTCTTCAAATTTTTGATCCAAGTCGGTGATTCCAAGTTTAGATGTAATCTCTTGAACCTTTCCATCGTATTCCCAGGCTTGATATTCTTCCATTTGATCTAATACACGCTGCATTTTGTCAGGAGAAGTATGTGGGTCGTGAATGCAGTGTTCGTATTCTTTAACTACCGCTGCTATTTTATTTTTATCATCGAACAAAATATCATTTACAGTAAAATGACCAGGGGCATTAGGTTGTTGAACAAGGTCGCCTAGCTTGATACCATCGCGGATGCTTACTTTACCGCCATCGGGCTGTACCTGTCCGATAAGAATCTTGAGCAAAGTGGATTTCCCAACCCCATTTTCTCCAACCATAGCAATTTTGTCGCCTTGGGCAATGCCGATGGTCAAGTCTTGGAATAGCCAACGGTCGTTATAAGATTTTGAAAGGGATTCAGCGGAGAGATAGTTCACGTTAATAAAAATTAGGGCGCAAAGTTATTACAAATTATTACTGGCATCCGCCTAATTTAAAAAACTGTTTAAAAAATGGTTTCATCTTAAAATTACGGGGATTTTTCGGGACTTTCAAAAACACCCCCCTTTGTAGCGGCAAACATATCCATCTGAATTTTAGTGAGGTCACGTTG
>DAHVFH010000047.1 GCA_027317105.1 Cytophagales bacterium | reverse complement strand
TAACTTAAACATCATAAAAAAGGCGGTCAGTAGAAATACTTCCGCCTTTTCATTTTATCTTCGTTTTTGTCGGATGACAGTAATATTTAATGATAAACCCTTCTTTTGCTAAGACAAGAGCATATTTTTTTTAGCCTTTTTACGACCAAACCCGCTGGCTGATAAAATAGGTCAACGTTGGCATCACCAGCCATGATAGGGACTGCCTTATCGTTTCAAATTTTCTTACCACAAATCGCGTCTTCAAGGCTTCGTTGAGCATGTCCACATATTGGTTTATGAAATGCTTTGCAAGAATATTGCGCGGAAGGATAACCGCCATTTTATAATTGCCTTTGGCAACACCAAGATAATCCACTGTGGAGTTCACAGATGCGATAATATCATCTTGAATAACCTCTTGATAATTGCTTGCATTTAAAACAATCCGGTTTAGATTTGGATATGCTCGGAGCGTTTCAAGGGATTCAATGGTACCTTGACGAAACACATCAGACGGTGTAGAGCCACGCCAAGTGAAAACAGCCAACTTATGCGACCTGACGATCTGAATAATAAGATTTTCGCTTTTTGAAATCAACATTTGGATTTGAGTTTGATCAAGCACTCCATCGGAAAAATCATGCCGTTGTAAGATTTCGAGTTGATTTCAAGGAAAACGAGTTTCCGAAAACAATATTTGACCAAATAGGGAAAAAATTCCCGTTATGGGAGTCTTCTGCAAGTGTGTATATTTCGGATCATTAACAAAACCCCTTATGAAAAAGAAAATATTTATTGGTATCGGAGTGGTTCTATTGGCCATCATCGGATTTTTCGTTTATTCCAACTTGTTTCCAGCAAGTCCCCCCATGACGATCAGTTTTAGCGATCGCGGCCTGGATGTAAAAGTTTCTTACAGTCGTCCTTACAAAAAAGGCAGGCTCATTTTTGGCGAGGAGAAAGATAAAGCGCTGCAACCGTATGGAAAATATTGGAGGTTAGGTGCCAATGCCGCTACTGAAATCACATTTAATAAGAATGTGAGTTTTGGGGGCAAGCCTGTAAAGGCGGGCAGTTACCGCATGTATGCTGTGCCTGGCCCAACGTCATTTCAGGTTTCTTTGAATAGTGAGACGGGCGTTATGTTAGCCGCAGGTGAACCCAATTATAGCCTGGATGTAGTTAAAGTGGATGTACCGGTCACTACGCCTCAAGAAGAAAAAGAGCAGTTCTCGATCATTTTTGGCTCTGATTCTACCGGGTTAAAGATGAATTGTATTTGGGATAAAACACAATTCACTGTGCCGATCACGGTTCAGTAATCTCTTATTTCATGCGTTTTTTAAGGAACTGGATCTTACTGCCTTTCGCAGGCCTACTCTTTCTGGTGCTCGCCTACTGGCTTATCGGTCGTATTCAATACCGATTGAATGTGATGGACATTGAGGAATATGAACCCATCTCTACCTTAAAGGTTCCTCAACATCTTCTTACCCATTCCAAATTTCCTTTTATTGATGTGCACAATCATCAGTGGGCGATGCCCGTTCAAAATCTGGAAAAGTTAGTGACCGAAATGGATTCGCTCAACATGGGTGTGATGGTGGACCTCAGCGGCTTTCGTGGGAAATATTTGGCGTGGTCATTAGATAATGTGAACAATCATTTTCCCAACCGGTTTGTCTTGTTCCTCAATATCGACTTTGAAAAACTGGATGACGCAGGTTGGCCTGGTGAAACTCTGAAGCTGATGGAAGAAGCCGTGAAGCAAGGGGTAAAAGGATTGAAAGTGTATAAAAGTTTGGGCTTGACCGACAAAGACAATGACGGAAAACGGATTGCCGTAGACGACCCGCGGCTTGATCCCATCTGGGCGAAGTGTGGTGAATTAGGGATACCCGTTTTAATCCATTCCGGTGAACCCAATTCTTTTTGGAACCCGAAAGACAAATACAACGAACGATGGCTGGAACTAAAACAAGAACCCAGTCGCTACCGCTCGCTCGATAAATTCCCTTCTTTCGAAACGATCATGGAAGAACAACATCATGTCTTCCGAAAGCACCCGGAAACAAAATTTATCGATGCGCATCTTGGCTGGTATGGAAACGATTTACAACGACTCGGAAAGTTATTGGACGAAATGCCCAACGTGTACACAGAGTTGGGTGCTGTGCTCGCTGAACTAGGCCGTCAACCCAAAACCGCCCGCGCCTTCATGATCCACTATCAAGATCGTGTGATGATGGGAAAAGACACGTACAAGAAAGAAGAATACTACACCTATTTCCAAGTACTGGAAACAAACGATGAATATTTTGACTACTACCGCAAGCGCCACGCGCACTGGAAAATGTATGGCCTTGCCCTGCCCGATACGGTGTTGCAAAAAGTGTATTATAAAAATGCGTTGAAAGTGATTCCGGGGATTGATAAGAGTTTGTTTCCAAAATGACTTTTAGAGCGGAGAAATGAGATGTTCAACATTTTGTATACTGTAAATATGTGCAGAGGTGAATATATTTAGATGTTTGGAATAATTTTATGAGAACGCTTCTGACTATTTCATTTTTTACTCTCACATTGACGACATCGTGTCAGGACAAACAAAATATTAAGGTTACCGGACAAGTTAAAGATGAATTGACGGGTGAACCTATTCCAAATGCAGAAGTTGTTGTATTGTGCTGGTACATGAATAACATTGAAGATGCATCATTCAGAAAAGAAACCTTGATAACCGACAAGGTTGGTAATTTCGCGATTAAGTTTGACAAAGGACACCAAGTTGACGTAGCTTCTCAAGCGGTCGGATTTCTTCCAGCAAGAAAATACACTAAGCTCGAATCGAATGAGATTAACCTAGACTTAAAACTGAAAAGGGACAAAAAAAATGAGACCCTGATCTCGCACCTTATGACAACAGCGGATTTTATTGCTGTGACTGGCAAGGCCACACCATTCCTTAAACTAAGGACTCAAAATAAGAAGATTCTAACTTTTGGCTTTGATTTCGCCACGTTAACCTCTAAAGTGGACACTTTAAATTGTGACCTTTGGTTTAAAATTGAATCAAAACCAACAACACTCGTGACAAACAAATCGGGGGGAATTATCCCTATTATGTTAAACGAGATAAAGTCTTCTTTACTTTACGAATTGCAGTATGCACCAGCAACGGGTTATCAAAAAAGTTATATGCTCACTGGACAAGAAGAAGGATTTATTATTAAATGTCGTGACGGTAAAACATACGCTAAAATTATTTTGATAAAAGGTAGAATAGACATAAGCGGACCAATTAACGGGAGTACATTTAGAGATCAAGGGAGGTATTTTAGTTATTTATATCAGCCCAACGGGACAACTGACCTTACATATCCAAAAACAAAAATTGACCTCCAAGATTTTCTAGTCGACATTTGGTACAGGTAATAAACTACCTGATATTGAATTTTCTGGTTTAAGAATTTGGGTGCTAATTATTAAGAACAGGCAAATGTTAAAACTTGCTATTTTATGCGTTTCAGTTTTATTGTTTTCTGAATGCAGGAGGCCTGAAAAAATAAATTTAGAGAAGATCGTCTTCCATACAACGCGCTGCTTTGGTTCTTGTCCCGCGTATCATTCCCAAATTGACAGTAATAAAGCCTTTCGTCTTTTCGCTGAATATGTAGGCAACACACCCGATATCGCGATCAATTTAAATAATCCGGATACGTCAAAGATGGGCTACTTTACGGGGACAGTGAGCAACACGCAATACGCTGAATTGGAAAATGAACTCCAATTAATCGGGCTAGACAATCTGCATTTTGACGGAGCTGATTGTTGTGACGGTTCTGTCAAGACCATCATCATTTACTACAATGGAAAGCGCAAGGTTTTAAAATCAATGCGACCTCCAAGAGAAGCGGATAAATTAATTTCTCTTTTACGATACATTACAGAATCAACCTCTACTCAACGGACGAAAAAGATATTTCTTATTGAGGGTGAGTGACCTGGACTTAGAAACAAAATGATTTTGCGCTAACGCGTTAAACATAACTCAACCACCAATAGTGGTGATTCACCTTGTATTGGCTGAACCAAAGGCAAGGTTTATAGAGAGCCACCACCAGGCTGATCCAGATCAAATAAATAGTGGGGAGTCCTACCCCGCTCGCCACGCCCGAGGGCCGTCCAAAAGTGCCGGTAGCAAAACTAAAGTCTGTCCATTGAAACCCTTGGGCCAACAACAAACCAAGCGCTATCAGATGAGCCAGATAAAAATGAAGGATAAAATAAAACAAGGGAACCCTGCCGTACGTAATCACAATCGTCATTGGCTTGATCGTGGCTCCCTCTGCCAATGCCAAAATTAAAAACATGATACCCAGTGTTATCAAGCAAAACAAAAGAGAAGGTGGATACTTGGTGATATTCATGAACGACAAAAAAGTGAACAACTCTTCCTTTTGAAAGCTCCAGGGAACTGAATCGCCATATACATTGGCGAATCGTAATAACATAAATAACAAAACAGCACCTACCCCAATTTTAAAGAAAGCACTTCTTCTCTGGTCAATCGGACGCGCAAATAATATTCCAGAAGCAAAACCAAAAAGCATAATGCCTAACCATGGAATCGGAGGATAACCCATGATAAATGTGGTGGAGTGAGTTAGGGAAAAAGCCGTTGGTCTGAATAATGAAACCAAAATGGTTTTTATAAGCCAATTGTCTCCAAAGTTGATAAATGGCAATAAATTGTGACAACCGATGATCGTCATCCCGGCTACCGCGATGACCTTCGGTGACCAACTGACCAGCAGACTTAAAATAATAAAACCAAAACCAATCGCTGCAATCACTTCAAAAATAACCGTGTGAAACCCCAGGTCGAACCACAGACCAAAGTTCACCACGGTGAACTCTAACACGATCAGCCACAAGCCTCGAGTCAATAGAAATTTCCTGCTTTTTGTTAGATCACCCTTATTTTTCAAATACAGATAAGCGGATGTCCCCGACAGGAAAACAAAAATGGGTGCGCACAAATACGTAATCCATCGGGTGAAAAACAAAGCAGGTGAGGTCGTAGATAAATCGGTAGGACTTTGTGCAATTGAATTGATATGGATAAAGTCGCGTACATGATCCAGGGCCATGATGATCATGACAATCCCCCGGGCAAAATCAATGCTGGCGATTCGGTTCATGCACGAATATAAAAAAAGCCGGGACATAGTTCCCGGCTTTTCAGGTTAAAAAACTTACGGCCAGTGCAGCAAAAAAAATGGGTTACTGCATTTTAAAGAAGCTGGCCGCTTAAGAAGGCACACCGACACTGGCAAAAAATTATTACATCCAACAACCACTACGTAAGGAGTAAAACCAGACGTGTCGGATATGCCATTTCTTTCAGTCCACAGTCAACTGTCGACCGTGGGCTGCGGACATTTAATCTACATTGTCATGTAAAAATTTATTGTTCCCCAACAAACTGTTGTCATCATTTAAATTGTATCGCGAGATGAATGGCTCAGAAGAATGCGGCACTTCGCTGTCAACCTTAACCCCTCTACGCAAATAGGCCGGTAGCGTCCATTTTTCGTTGAACTCCTCTTTGGTCATCTCCTGCTTCTTGTTGGTTTTTAATTTTTCCCTTCGCTCTTTGGCTTGTTGCTCTAACCGCGCTTTCGTTTTTCGCACTTCCATCATGCCGTCTTCATTGACGACTTGATCCGCAGCAATCTCATTGCCTACTTTAAATTCATCATCGTCTGCAAAGAGACTCTCCTCGCCTTCCTCTTCCTCTATCGAATGCGAAGTGGTGTCCCTTGATTTCAGATCAAAAACATAAGACCGCTCTTCCGCGGTTTCCTCCGGCTCAATAGGGCGTTCTTCAGGCTTTTTCAAAATCGGCTTTTCAACGGGACGTTGAGTTGACGGTGGTTTTTGGGTTGAATCTTCCTTTGGTTTTTGCTCATCATCACGGAGCACAGGGCGATCACCGCCATCTTTCAACTTCAATTCAATTTCAACACCACGTTGATTCACTGAATTGTCGGCTTGCTGAAATAAAGAAATCTGCGAGCGGTCTAATTCATGGGTTTTTTTCTCCTGTCTTTTGATTTTCCCATCGGTAATAAAACCAGTGGCTATCACCGTTACGCGAATGCGATCACCTAAAGCAGCATCTACGCCATGCCCAAAAATTACTTCCGCCTCATCGCCTGCCTGTTGTTGGATGTATTCGGTAATGGTCGTCAACTCGTCCATTTTCAATTCTGCTTCCTCCCCCGAAATAATAGAAAGCAAAATTTTCTTCGCCCCCATGATGTCATGGTTATCCAGTAGCGGAGAAGCCAGCGCTTGTTGAGCAGCTTTGATGGCGCGTGTATCGCCACGGGTTTCCGCAGTGCCCATTACGGCCGCACCTGCATTCAACATGACGGTGCGCACATCTTGAAAATCCACATTGACATATCCCGCCAACGTGATTACCTCAGCAATCCCTTTGGCAGCCGTTGTCAGTACATTGTCGGCTTCACCAAAGGCCTTACCGATCGGAAGGTCGCCATAGATTTCGCGCAACTTGTCATTTAAGATGATTAGCACCGTATCACAACTGGCGCGAAAGGCTTCAATCCCTTGCTCTGCCTGCGATGACTTTTTCTTTCCCTCGAACGAGAAAGGCACTGTGACAATCCCTACGGTGAGGATGTCCATATCCTTCGCAATTTTTGCAATCACCGGGGCGGCTCCCGTACCCGTGCCTCCGCCCATACCCACCGTGACAAAAACCATTTTTGTTCCGGCCAGTATCTCGCGTATCTGCTCTTTGCTTTCGAGTGCTGCGGCTCGGCCGACCTCTGGATTGGCTCCGCAGCCAAGGCCCTCGGTCAAGGTCGCGCCTAATTGCAACTTGCTGGGCACCGGACTACTGTTTAGCGCCTGCAAATCGGTGTTCGCCACAACAAACTCGACATCCTTGATGCCTTGCCTATACATGTGGTTCACCGCATTGCTGCCCCCGCCTCCCACGCCAATCACCTTGATGATCGATTTGTGGTGCTTTGGCAGATCAAATTTGTATGATCCTGATTCAAACATGACTGTAATATTTAGTGGTTTTGTTTTTCGTTAATCCTAAATTGTTATCGGCTAATAGTTTTTAGTTAATTGTTATTAGTTAATAGTTCAGTTAAAAGTTATCGGTTAATTGTTTCTATTGGAACATCAGTACTCATTTTTTCCTTCAAGATCATCGATCAACAAGCCCTTCGTCTTATTCAAAATGTTTGAGAAGAAATCGGAAGTTGGATTTACTTTCTTCACTTTCACTGACTTCACTTCTCTTTTTTCTTTGTACCGATCTTCGCGTTCATCCAACGAGCGAAATCCACCCAGCACTAGTCCCACGGCAGTGGCATACATCGGGCTTTTCACAGCTTCCACTTTACTCTTGCCAAGGTGTTCATTGGGATATCCAATGCGTGTGTCCATGCCCGTCATGTATTCAACCAGTTGCTTGAGACAAGCCAGTTGAGAACCTCCACCGGTAATCACAATACCGCCTGCTAGCCGATTTTCATATCCCGAATTGATGATCTCCGTGTGTGCCATTTCGATGATTTCCTCCATTCGAGCTTGGATAATATTGCTCAAACTCTTTACCGAGATTTCTTTCGCAGTACGATTGCGAATACCTGGAATGGAAACAATTTCATTTGGGCTTGCCTCTTCGGCAATCGCTTTACCAAAGCGGGTCTTCAGTTGCTCGGCTTGCTTGGCCATCACCATCAGTCCGTGTTGAATATCGGTAGTCAAAATATTTCCACCAAAGGGAATGACAGCCGTATGGCGAATAATACTGTCATGAAAAACCGCTATATCTGTTGTACCTCCACCGATGTCAATAAGACAAACGCCCGCTTCCTTTTCTTCATCGCTCAACACCGCTAGACTTGAACTTAGTGGTTCCAGGATCAGATCTTGAATTTCCAAGCCGCCACGCCTCACGCATTTGTTAATATTATTGATGGCGCTGGTTTGTGCAGTGATGATGTGAAAGTCCGCCTCCAATTTTACACCACTCATTCCCACCGGATCTTTTATGCCTTCTTCGTAGTCCACGGTATAGTCTTGCGGCATCACGTGAATAATTTCACTTCCGGGCGGAATCACGATGCGATACATGTCTTCAGTCAGGCGGTTTACATCTTCAATGCTCACTTCGTCATCGTTGGACGAACGCGTGATGCTACCGTGATGCACCGAACTTCGAATGTGCTGCCCTGCGATGCCTACGTTTACCACACCAATGTCGATGCCGCTCATGTCGCTGGCTTCTTTGATCGCTTTGCCAATGGCGAACACCGTTTTTTCGATGTTGGTAACAATGCCTTTGATCACGCCTTCGCTTTCGGCCTTGCCCATACCCAAAACTTCCAGTTTACCAAATTCATTTTTGCGGCCAACGATGGCACATATTTTTGTAGTACCGATGTCCAAGCCGACTACTATTTTATCTGTCTCCATTTTTTTATTGGTTGTTAGTGGTTGCTACTTCAGTTATTGTTATTCATTAATCGTCTGCTTATTAAAATTATTCCGCGATTACTTGTCCTTCGTATTCTAAATTCACCCGTTCATATTTTGTCCATCCTCGCTGCGGTAAAATTTCTTTATAGAAAACCATCAACTTCTCAAATTTGGTTTCTATGTTTTCGGCTCTTCCAAATTCTACCTTTTGTCCCGTCACTTGTGGATAGATTGTAATTCTGCCTTCTTTGTTTATATCCATCTGTGCCACTTGTGCCTCCCAGAATTTATCGTTATTAATAAATTCAATCATTTCTAAGATCTGTCTTCCGTCTTCAATCTTGTTCAGATTTTCGCTTTCAAGCAATTTTTTCACAAAAGGCCCGCTAAGCAATAGCACCCGCGATGTATATTTTTCCGAAACCGGCATGACTACTCCATCCTCCGCGATGTATGCATCAGGCGCATCTTGCTGCACGATACGAGCGATTGGCCTTCGTAATTTTACATTCACAATCAAGGTGCCTTTGAGGTCACCAAATAATTGAGCGTCAGAAATATGTTTATCGTACTTCAGCTTTGCTTCAATCCTTTTAAGGTTAATTCTATCAATTCCAATTCCTTTAATTACTTGACCTGAATTGTTTACCAACTTCAACACATCGGCCTCATCTAGAAAATGGTTTTCATTCAGGTTATCAAGCTCAATAACGATATCATTGCATAAGTTGCCACCCTGCTTACGCTCACTGAACGCGATCAAAAATGAAATCCCAACCAACGCGGCTGCGACTTTAATTTCTGTGCGAATGTTCAGCTTCCATTTCATTGTCTGCTCATTTCAGGTGTCATGGCTTAACTTAATCTACTTTTTAGCATTTCCTTAACAGGCTTCACCAGCGTATCAATATCGCCTGCGCCAATCGTTGCCAACACTTCTATCTTCCTCGATTCAAGGTGCTGCAAAACATCATTTTTTGAACACTTTATTTTTACCGGGCTAGTAATATCCTTAAAAAGGATGTCGCTGGTAACGCCCGGTATTGGCAGTTCTCTTGCTGGATAAATATCTAACAATAGCAATTCATCAGCGATGCTCAGACTTTTGGAAAACCCTTCTGAAAAATCGCGAGTCCGTGTAAATAAATGAGGTTGAAATACTACCGTGATTTTCTTCCCTGCATACATCGATTTCAAGGATTTTAAAAACGCTTCGATCTCGGCCGGGTGGTGAGCATAGTCATCGATGTAAACCAAATTTTCAGTACGAATGACAAACTCAAACCTTCGCTTCACCCCCGTAAAAGAAGCTAGTGCTTCTCGAATAGTTTTGTCATCAACACCTAAATGCATCGCCACAATGGTAGCCGCAATGGCATTTTCCATATTATGAAAACCGGGGACGCCAAGCTGAATTTCCTCTAGCTTCAGGCCTTCGCCTTGAAGATCGAATTCAAAAAATCCGTGTTGCGCTTTAATATTGCTGGCAAAAAATTGTCCCCGGTTGGTGCCGTACGTTTCTTTGGTAATGTCTTTGGTTTCATTAGCTAAAGAGGCCACTGATTCATGAATCACCAAGTGCCCTCCCTTATTGATTTGATTGATGAAGTCTTTATAAGCCGACAGCATTTGCAAATGGTCACCATATATATCTAAATGATCGGCATCGGCAGAAGTAACTACGGCCGTTTGCGGAAAGAGCCGCAAGAAAGAGCGATCAAACTCATCGGCTTCAGCTACCATAATGGTTTGCTTGCTTACCTGACCGTGCATCACAAGGTTCGAGTTGTAATTGGCTGTAATTCCTCCTAAGAAGGCAACCATGTCTTTACCCGCGGTCTTTAAAATATGGGCAATCAGTGACGATGTTGTCGTTTTTCCATGAGTACCAGCAACGGCAATTGTTTTGTAATTTTTAGTGAGCAAGCCAAGTACTTCCGAGCGTTTGAGAATCGTGAATCCAAGTGATTTAAGATAGTTATATTCGATATTATCTTTCGGAATCGCAGGGGTGAACACCACCAATGTCTTTTCTTTTGCGAGGTAGCCTGGAATCATTTCAATGCGATCTTCAAAATGAATCTCCATTCCCTCGTCCATTAATTCATGCGTAAGCGGGGAAGCCGTGCGGTCGTAACCGGATACCTTCCAACCCGAATGTACAAACCAACGAGCCAGTGCACTCATGCCGATGCCACCAATACCTAGGAAATAAATACTATCGTAATTGCTTAATTTCATTGTACTATTAGCTTTTCAATTTCCCCAACAATTTCTTCGGTGGCATTAGGTTTTCCCAACGGGCCTATGTTTTTACTCAACAGTTCGCACCGTTGTGCGTCAAAAAGAAGTTTTAAGGCTTCACTTACTAAATTTTCTGGAGCGTCAACATCGCGCACCAGGATGGCCGCATCAATATCTACAAGAGACAAAGCATTCTTAGTTTGATGATCTTCAGCCACATTAGGAGAAGGCACCAATATGCAAGGAAGTTTAGCAAGGCATAATTCAGAAATTGCCAATGCTCCCGAACGAGAGATCACCACATCACAAGCCGCATAAGCCATGTCCATTTGATTCAGGAAATCGATTATTCTAATCCTTCTAAGGTCTTTTTCAGTCGTTCTTTGTTTTAGGCTTTCAAAATATATTTTCCCTGTCTGCCAAATTACTTGCACTTGCGAATCAATAAGCTTATCAATTCCTTCCAGAATGCTTTCGTTGATCGTTCGCGAACCAAGACTTCCACCCAAAACCAAAAGTGTTCTTTGATTGTTGGTGAACCCAAAATGAGTAAGCGCTCGTTCATGTTTTGATTCCAGGTTGAGAATATCTTTACGTACCGGATTACCGGTGAACATCAATTTGTCTTTTGGAAAATATTTCTCCATTCCAGCATACGCCACACAAACTCGTTGCACTTTTCCAGCCAGTTGTTTATTGGTAAGTCCTGCATAAGAATTTTGTTCCTGAATGAGCGATGGGATTTTGTAACGGGTAGCCGCCAACATGATTGGTCCGCTCGCATACCCTCCCGTGCCCACTACGGCATGAGGTTTAAAATCTTTCACAATATTTCCTGCTTTGAAATAACTGCTTAAAAGCTTGAACGGAAAAAAGAGATTCGATAAAGTAAGTTTGCGTTGGAGGCCGCTGATCCAAAGGCCTATGATTTTATAGCCGGCTTCCGGAACGCGGGTCATTTCCATTTTTCCCTTTGCGCCAACAAAAAGAATTTCGGCATCGGGATGACGCTCCATAAATCGATTGGCAATGGAGATCGCTGGAAATATATGTCCACCGGTCCCTCCGCCACTGATGATAAGTCGATATGGTTGTTTCTCTTTCAACGTTTATGCTGCTTTGGCTTCCATGTTTTTGTTTTCTCCAGTTGCTACGGATTCTGCCTGACCCCAGTTCTGCTCTTGCTCGCCACGGCTCACACTTAATATTATGCCAATAGAAATCCCTGTAAACACCATCGCTGTTCCGCCCATACTCACTAAAGGCAAAGGCTGCCCAGTGATTGGCCCAAGCCCCACGACCACGCCCATGTTCACCATCGCCTGGCATACCAAATCAAAACTCAATCCGGCCGAAAGCAACCCTCCGAATGCGCGTTCACTATTATAGGCGGCTTTCATACCACGGTGGAGCAGGATGAGATAAAGTATCACTACGACTACTCCGCCTATCAATCCATACTCTTCAATGACGATCGCATACACAAAATCAGAATAAGGATGCGGAAGAATATTTCGTTGATCACTATTTCCCGGCCCCTTACCTAAAACGCCTCCTGTGGCTACGGCAATACGTCCATGCTTTGCTTGAAAGGGAAGTTCCTTGCCATCCACAAAACTCATGATCCGGCTCTTGGTTGTCTCCCATCGGGTTCCCATCTTCAAGCCAATCCCTCCGGCTAGTAAACCGACTAACACTAGCATGGCTAAATATTTTACGGAAACCCGACCGATGAACATGACCAACATGCAAGTAGCAAATAGTAGCACGGCAGATGAAAAGTTAGATAGCGCGATAAGCCCACAAATACTTCCGCACCAGAATAAAATCGGAATTAAAGATTCCTTAATGTCATCGATATTTTGTTGCCGTTTGGAGAGCATGCTCGCCAGATTAATAATCAGGGCAAGGCTTGCAAAATCAGATGGTTGGAAAGAACCAAAGATGGGGACTTTAATCCAACGAGCCGCCTCATTAAGGGAGGTACCAAACTTGAAAGTGTAAAGTAACAATGGAATACTTACCCATAAAGCAAGCCTGGAAATTTTTGAATAATAACGATAGTCTATCTTGTGAGCAACCCACATCGCGGCAAGCCCAAGTAGAACCATACTGGTGTGTTTTAGTAAATACCATTCAGGGCTTACTGTTCGTTTATAAGCCAATGTTCCGATTGAACTGTAGACGACCATAATACTAATTAGGGACAGAGCAAAGACTACCGCCCAGATCACACGATCCCCTTGTAAGTTTTCGTCAGCCCATTCTTTAAATTTTTTCATTTCAATAAATTTTTTGACGAATAAATTCATTTTCTTTTTTTAGTTCGAGAACGGCTTCCCGAAACTGATTCCCCCTATCTTCATAATTTTTAAACAAATCAAAACTTGCACAGGCTGGAGAAAGCAAAACAACATCGCCTCTATTGGCGACTTTCAATGCGAGGTTAGCCAACTCTCTAGCACTCTGTGTTTCATAAATTTCATTGACGATACCATCGAATGCTTTATGCAGTTTCGAATTATCCTTTCCGAGACAAATCAATACGCGTACTTTTTTTCGCACCTGATCCTCAATCAACGTATAGTCATTTCCTTTGTCGATGCCACCAGCTATCCACACAAGCGGGCCGCTATAACTACCCAAACCATAGACAACAGAATCCACATTGGTAGCTTTGGAATCATTGACGAACTCGATGCCATTAATTGTAGCCACCGATTCTAATCGATGTGGAGCATTTTTAAAATTTTTCAAGCCGGCTCTTATTTGGTCAATCGATAGCCCTGCCAGATAGGTAGCAGAAACTGCCGACATAGTGTTGATCAAATTGTGCGGCCCTTTCAGCGTAGTCTCTTGTTGGCCAATTCGGAAAGAGCTGTCCTTAAAATTGAATGCCATGTTAGTCCCATCGAAATGCACTGGCATGGATTTGTCCTTTAAAGAAATCTTTAAACTAGCTGGCAAAATTTTTATTTTGGCCACTTCATTGTTAATAACAGCATCGTCCGCATAGTAAATAAAACGATCAGCGTCTTGCATTGCCTGGATCAACCGAAACTTTGAGTTGATGTAGTTCTGCATCTGGTATTCGTACCGATCCAAATGATCCGGTGTGATGTTTAGTAAAATTCCGATATGTGGCCGAAACGTTTTTGTTCCGTCTAATTGAAAACTGCTTACCTCGACTACATACCAATCATGATCTTCAAGCGCTACTTTTCGGGCAAGGCTCTCTCCCACATTTCCTGCCAAGGCAACACTTAATCCCGCTGTCTTCATCAAATGATATGTCAAGAGGGTGGTCGTTGTTTTCCCATTGGTTCCGGTGATCGCAATTACTTTACCCTTGATGTATCGAAAAGCAAATTCCAATTCGTCAACAATTTCGATTTTCTTTGCGCGCGCTTTTTTTATGATCGCAGCCTTATCCGGAATGCCGGGGCTCTTGATTATCAGGTCAGCATTTAAAATCCGATCAGTGGAATGGGTTCCCTCTTCAAATTCAATCTGGTGCGCCTGTAGTTCAGCTTTGTATTTATCCTTGATCAATCCCTGATCAGAAACAAAAACATCAAAGCTCTTTGCCTTCGCCAGGAGCGCAGCCCCCGTTCCACTTTCACCTGCACCTAAAATGGTAACGCTTTGCTTCATCTTACTTTCAATGTTGCCAAACTCACGATCGCTAACAAAATTCCAATGATCCAAAATCGGGTAACGATTTTAGGCTCAGGAATATTTTTCTTTTGGTAATGGTGGTGCAAAGGCGACATTAAAAAAATCCGTTTCCCTTCACCAAATCTTTTTTTGGTGTATTTGAAATACGAAACCTGCACCATCACTGAGAGCAACTCAACAAAGAATATTCCGCACAACAACGGAATCATTAATTCCTTTCTAACGGCTAATGCGAGTACGGCAATTATTCCACCTAGTGAAAGACTCCCTGTATCGCCCATGAAAACTTGGGCAGGGTAAGAATTATACCATAAGAAGCCCAAACACGCACCAACAAAAGCGGTGCAAAAAATCACCAGCTCACTAAGATTTGGGATGTACATAATATTGAGGTACGAACTAAAGTCTACCCGGCCAGAGAGGTAGGCAAAAATTGCGAGGGTAAGTCCAATAATCGCTGATGTTCCTGCTGCCAAACCATCAATTCCATCCGTAATATTTGCTCCATTGGAAACTGCTGTGATAATAAAAATCACTAACAACGTGTAAACGATCCAGGTATAACTCTTATCCAATCCAAATAATAAGCTACTGTAATCAAATTCGTTTTTTTTCAAAAATGGAACGGTCGTTTTCGTTGACTTTACATCATACTCCGTTTTTACTTCAGAAGAAGGAGAAGCCACTTCGATGTTGGCTACTGTTGCTTGAGGACTTTCGCGAATCACAACGTGATCATTAAAATAAAGTGTTACACCCACAATCAAACCGATTGACACTTGGCCTACAATTTTAAAACGTCCGGCTAACCCTTCTTTGTTTTTCTTGAACACTTTAATATAGTCATCCAAAAAGCCTATCGTGCCGAGCCACACCGTTGTAGCAATCAGTAATATCACGTACACGTTATCTAGTTTGGCCATCAGCAACGTGGGAAACAAAATAGCCGCGATAATGATAAGTCCGCCCATTGTAGGAGTTCCCTTCTTTTGCATCTGCCCTTCCAACCCTAAGTCGCGGATGTCTTCGCCTACCTGTTTTTTTCTTAAAAAAGAAATGAGTTTGTTGCCAAACGTGATCGTTATCAAAAGTGAAAGCACTGCCGCTACTCCAGCGCGAAAGGAAATGTATTGAAACAATCCAGCCCCAGGAAAATTAAATTGCTTGTCGATATAGTCGAATAAATAGTATAACATTAATTAGCAAACATTTTCAACATCCGTTCCAATACTTCTTTATCGTCAAACGGATGTTTCACTCCATTTATTTCTTGATAGGTTTCGTGGCCTTTTCCTGCCACCAAAATAATATCCTTCTCTTTTGCCAGCATACAAGCTGTCTTTATGGCCTCTTCACGATCAGGCATCACTAATGTTTTCTTTGCATCAGAAGGGCCAACTCCTCTTTGCATTTCTTTGATGATCTCCATCGGATCTTCACTGCGTGGGTTGTCCGAAGTAAAAATTACTTTGTTCGAATACTTACACGCAATGGCCGCCATCAATGGACGTTTGGTTTTATCCCGATCTCCGCCACATCCAACTATTGAAATCACCTGTTCATTACCATTTCTAAAATGTTCGATCGTTTCCAATACATTTTTCAAGGCGTCCGGGGTATGTGCATAGTCAACGATAGCTGTAAACTTTGACCCAGGCCTTACCAATTCAAACCTTCCGATCGCTCCTGTTAAAGAAGACAATCTCATTAATGTCAACTCTGAATCTTCGCCTAAAAGAATGGCTGCACCATAAACCGCCAAAAGATTATAGGCATTAAAATCGCCAATCAACTTGAACCACACATTTCTATCCGCCATTTCCAATTCCAGCCCAATGATCGAGTTCGTGATGATCTTCGCCTTGAAATCAGCCATCTTTTTCAGTGCGTAAGTCTTTTTGGATGCCTTGCAATTTTGCAGCATGACCATGCCTCGCTTGTCGTCACTATTAACAAGGGCAAATGCATCCGAAGAAAGGCCATCAAAAAATCCCTTCTTGGCGCGGATATAACTTTCAAAGGTGTGATGATAGTCTAAATGATCGTGGGTGATGTTTGTAAACAACCCGCCTGTAAATTGTAATCCTTCAATCCGTCCTTGGTCTACTGCGTGCGAACTCACTTCCATGAAACAATGTGTACATCCCGCTTCGATCATTTGCACTAACAATTCATTAATCTGAATTGGATCAGGTGTAGTGTGTGTAGCTTGAATCTCTTTGTCCACAATTCTATTCACAACTGTGGATAACATTCCAACTTTATAATTAAGGGATGTAAAAAGTTTAAATAATAAAGTGACAACAGTTGTCTTTCCATTCGTACCGGTGACACCTACCAATTTAATTTTACGCGAGGGATTGTTGTAAAAATTTGAAGCGATCGTGCCCAAACCTTTTGCACTACCTTTTACGGTAACATAGGTTATTTTATCAGAAATAACTTCCGGTAATTTATTACATACAATTATTGAAGCACCTTTATCAATTGCCTTTTCAATGAAATCATGACCATCGACTTGATGTCCTTTGATTGCCACGAATAAAAATCCAGGTTTCACCTTTCTTGAGTCAAAAGCAATGCCGCTTACTTCCAAATCCATCGATCCTGAAGTAGACGTAATATTCACTTTATATAATATATCACTTAGTGCAGCCATCAGCTAAGCTTTAAATAAATCCTACTTCCTTTTGAAAACCGTGCACCTGGACTCAACGACTGTTCCGTCACGCGACCTTTGCCATCGTAGTATACACGTAAGCCCGATTTCTCCAACAAGAAAAGCGCGTCACGGAAAGTCATACCGGTAACATTCGGCACCAAGTCTTTTATAATGGGATTTTTTTTCAATTCAATGGAGTTTGCCTCCCTTGATGCTCGCACCCACTCTTCATCGGTAGCCGAATGATTCGATACGCCAAGCTCGTTACAAAGCATGGCGACTTCTTCGTGGTTTCCGGCACGAACTACAGGCACCACTCCTGGCTCTGTGATTTTCTTCTTCTCCATGGCCGAGTGGAGACTAAGGTCGCGTGCAAAAATATTATCGGCTATATCTTTAAACACCGGACCGGCTACGCTATTACCATACTGATAAATTCCTTTCGGGTTTTTTATCAAAACAATGGCCGAATATTTTGGTGCATGCGCTGGAAAGTAACCTACAAACGAAGTAATGTATTTCTTTTCGTAGTGCCCATCTTTCAATATTTGGGATGTCCCTGTCTTTCCAGCAATACGGTAATAGGTGTTTTTTAAATTTTTAGCAGTTCCAAACTCTACGACTCCCTCTAATAATAGTTTGAGTTGATTCAAAGTTTTTGTAGAGCATATTTTAGAATTCAATTCTGCTGTTTCAAATTGGGTAACGGTGTTCTCCGTCCTTTTAATATCAGTCACAAAAATCGGCTTGATCATTTTACCATCGTTGGCGATGGCATTATACAAGGTGAGTGTGGCCAAGGGAGAAATCTCGAATCCATATCCGTAGGCCATCCAGGGCAAAGTAATGCCGCTCCATCCTTTATCTTTCGGACGCGTAATCTTAGGATATAATTCGCCCTCGATTTGCAAGCCCAGTGGCTTTGACAACCTTAAATCATCCACATACTTTAAAAACTTTTCCGGGCGTGTTCCAAAATGTTTATCTACCAACTTCGCCATCGCAATATTGGAAGAGCGCTGGAACGCATCGCGAACAGTAATACGTCCATAACCACCCTTTTCATGATCGCGTACCTTCATATTGTAAAAGGTGTATTCTCCATTCCCCGTATTGATTGTGTCGGTCAGTTCAATATTGGTTTCTTCGAGCAAGGCCAACATGGTAAGCAATTTGAAAGTCGAGCCAGGCTCAAACAATCCGCCAACGGCATGGTTTAGCTTTTCCGTATAGTCGCCATCACCATCTTTACTTAAGTTTGAAATCGCTTTTATGAATCCTGTCTTCACTTCCATCACCACTACGGTCCCTTCATCGGCATCATGCGCCCGCATCGCTTCAAAGAGCGAAGTTTCTGCCACGTCTTGTAAATTAATGTCAATGGTGGTTTGAATATCCATCCCATCTACTGCCCTAATGTTGTTTCCATCGTATACAGGCTTCCAGATGCCTCCGGCAATTTTCTGAAAGAGTGCTTCTCCATTTTGCCCACCCAATGCTTGGTTGAAACTATACTCAAGTCCGGCTCCTTTTTCGTCTTCGTTAACAAAACCAATCGTTCTACGGCTCAGGTTTGAAAAAGGTCTGTAGCGCACGTCCATCTTCTGAAAAATAACTCCCCCTTTAAAGCGACCTTCTCTAAAGATTGGCCAGGATGCCATCTCCTTTTTAGTCTGATAATTGATTTGCTTGCGATTGAGGGTTATGTATTGTTTTCCGGAAGCCCGTGCATCCTTCAACAATTCTTTATATTCTTTGGCCGTGCGATCTTTATAGAATTTAGCTAGGTGATAGGCCAATGAATCAACTCCTTTTTTAAATACTTCATCTTTTGGAAGCGTAGGATCCATCGCCACTTTGTAAAAAGGCAATGAGGTGGCCAGTAGGCTACCGTTGTCTGAATAAATATTTCCTCTTGTGGCCGACACCTTTTTATAATCAAACATCGACTCCTCCGCCATCTTCGACCACTTTTCCCCTTCCATTATCTGAATGTGTCCAATTTTTGCCGCCACGCAAACCGCAAAAACAACTACACCCAGAAAGGCAATACGCACTCGTATTAATATGGATTTTTTAATATTCATGTTTTACCCTTCCCATTGGGTGAAAAGTTAAATTTTAGTTTTAGCTTCAATTTTATATGTCCATTGCCTTATCGTACTTATTCCTATTTATTCACCACAATTTTAAACGGAGGTTTTAAACTTTCTTCCAAGCCCATCGCCTTTACCCTTCGAGCTACTTCGCTTTGCTTGCTGGCAAACATCACGTCAGCCTTCAAGGTGGTGAAGTCGGCACGCAAGTCCTCCACTTCACTTTGTGCCTTGTCAATAGCACGGGTTGTTTTATCGGCATAGTGGGTATTGCTGATGTAGATCAATCCTAGCAACACGACAAACAAAATTTTTGGAAGGTATTGAACCGGAAATCCTTCTTCGAAATACGACTCTAGCTTCATTTTCTTTTCCATCCCAGAGAACATACTCTTTCCGTCTCCTTTAGGAGCTGGTGTACGGGCTTCGTTGGCCTTTTGCTTTGGTTCGATTCTGAAATTATTCTCCATTGTTGTAACAGCTACTTCACTAATTATGACTTTTAACTTTCAACTGCCGACTTTTACTTTTTACTTTTTACTTTCAACTTTTACAACTTCTAACTACGTTCCGCTATTCGCAATTTCGCGCTTCGCGCACGTCTGTTTTCTTCAATCTCTTTTGCCGAAGCCTCTACAGGTTTTCGGGTGATGGCGTCAAACGGCCTTATCTTGTTCCCAAAAAAATCTTTCTCCACCTCGCCAAACATTTTGCCGGTATTGATGTAATTCTTTACCAGGCGATCTTCCAGCGAATGATAACTCATTACCACAAGCCGGCCGCTCTTCTCCATCGCATCGCCACATTGGTGCAAAAAATCTTCAAGAGCCTGCATCTCTTCGTTTACTTCGATACGCAAGGCCTGAAACACCTGGGCGAAATATTTATTCTCCCTGCCCCGTGGGGCAATAGATTGCAATACTGCTTTCAAGTCAAGGGTGGTTTGTAATGGGGATTTCTTTCTTTGTTCCACTACTTTCTTCGCTGCTGTCTTGGCATTTTTCAGTTCACCATACATTCCAAAAATTCTGTGCAACTCTTCCTCGCTGTATTCATTCAAAATTTTTGCCGCTGTATTTTTCGCTCGCTGATCCATTCGCATATCGAGTGGTCCTTCAAAGCGTGTGGAAAAACCCCGTTCGGCTGAATCGATCTGATGCGATGAAATCCCCAGGTCGGCCAATATGCCGTTCACCTTAGTGACGCCATGCAGCTTCAGAAACTGATTCATGTACCGAAAATTTGCTTGACAAAATGTAAAAGAACGATGATGTATTTTCTCGGCCTCTTTCCTGGCGTCTTCATCCTGATCAAACGCTATCAACTTTCCGCCTTTCAGTTTTTCGAGAATCGCCAAACTGTGCCCACCTCCGCCAAACGTAATGTCTACATAAACACCTTCAGGATTAATCTGCAATCCCTCCATGCACGCTTGAAGCATGACGGGTTCATGATAGCTTCTAGCCGCGAGCTGTGAGTTGCGAGTCATGTGCTTTCCACGGTTGCGATGAAGGTATGAAGCATTTTTTGTTCCTCATCAATTCCACTTAGGAGTAACACCCGCAATTCTTTTTCCCCGTAGTTCAACATGTCAACTGCTGTCACTTGCGTCTCAAGTTCAAAAGCAGATCCCAGGGAATATTCAAGAAACCTCACATAGTCTTTCTTACTTTTTCTCGAACTACCCTCAGCAATATTAGAAGGAATTGAAATCACTGCGTCCGTCATTTGACTTTTCAGCCCAAACCTTTCATCCTTTGGGGGTTGGTCAGCCAACTTGTAAGTCAAAAGAACCAGTTCCATCCCTTTTTGCCATATCTTAAGCTTCTTAAAGTTCTTCATGTCTTTCGGGGCTCAAAGCTCGAAACTCATAGCTATCGGCTATTTCTTCCACGCTACTCGTTCAGGTACTTCTCAGCCAGTTTCGACAATTCACCAGGGTCTTGAATTTGGTATTTCTCATAAATTGTCGGGTTCCATGCCTCCACTTTGGTGCCAGTGCCAACCAACAATACCTCTTTGTCGATGTTGGCATACGTCAGCATGTTTTTTGGCAGCAGAAAACGCCCGTTGCCATCTAACTCGACTGAAACTACACCCGACAAGAAGTTGCGCTGAAGTTTGCGGTACTCTTCGTTGAATTCGTTTAATCCAGAAATTTTTGAGAAGACCTTTTTGAACTCCACCACCGGGTAAATAATGAGGCATTGCTCGAAACCCTTGCGAATAACCAATTCCTGGCTGTCCCCTTCGGGCAACTGGGATTTGATCCGCGCAGGCAGAACAAGCCTGCCTTTGGCATCAATTTTACACTCATATTCACTGGTGAAGAAAGTCATTGACGTAGTGGTTTATCTTTTCCTCTTAAGCAAAAATAGAGAAATTTCAACCACTTCCTACCACTTTCACCCACTTTTTTACATTTTCCTTATAAAAGGCACTCAATTCCTTGAGGTTTTTTGTGTCAAAATTCTCGCCAAGCGTTAGGGCTGCTGATCGGCTAAATGTTTAAGGATTTCACGACCGAGGCATAATGAAACTGAGACACGGTTTTGAGGGTGATGAAATATAAGTTTTGATTATTGAAATGCTTTATACTACTTAGTGTACTATTTCATTAGTACACTAAAACACTTATTATGATTTCCATTAATAACCTTCATTTTAGCTACAAAAAAGCTTCTGTCTTCAGCGGCATTAATGCCACCATGAAATCAGGGCATATCTATGGTGTGTTAGGAAGGAATGGAACGGGTAAGTCAACGCTGCTCTATACAATTGCTGGATTGGTTTGTCCGCAGAAAGGTGAAGTCATTGTTAACGGCTTTAAACCCTTCCAGCGAGAAGCTTCCTTTTTACAAGATATTTTTCTTGTACCCGAAGAATTTTTTCTGCCCGATATCTCAATTGCTGACCTGATTACCTATTACAGTCCGTTCTATCCCGATTTCAATGAACCAGCATTTCATCAATATATTTCACACTTTGAAATACCAGCTGATGCAACCCTTCTTGCCATGAGCTATGGCCAAAAGAAAAAAGTATTGATAAGTTTCGGCCTCGCTACGAATACACAGGTATTATTAATGGATGAGCCAACTAATGGTCTCGACCTTATCAGTAAAGGTCAATTGCGTAAGATAATAACGAGTGCCATAAGCGAACATAAATGTTTATCATTAGTACACATCAAGTAAAGGACTTGGAAAATCTTATTGATGATGTGGTCATTCTAAGCGATACGCAGATTCTCTTCAATGAAAATTTAGTGAACGTATCCAAAAAATTGTCTTTTCAGATTTCATTTGAGCCCGAAGATCCAGATCATATTATTTACCAGGAGCCACTTCTAAGAGGTCGCGCCATCGTGAAAAGAAATCTCGATAACGAAGAAAGCAGGATTGATCTTGAACTTCTTTTCAAGGCCACGATTAATGATTCTGAGAAAATTCAATCCATTTTAGAAATTTAAAACCCTTACAACATGAGTTCGTCAATAAACTTCAAACGATTGTCATTTGTGCTAAAAAAGTACTGGTTTGAGAATAAAAAACAATTTATTTTGATGCTGCTAGCAGCGGCCACATTTCTAACCTTATGGATGGGGGTAAATTTAAACGTCTCCAATCCTTCCATGTTGAGAGAAGAAAATCAGCTATTTTTCTTCTTTACAGGGCTCTTCCTTTCCGGGTGTTTGTCTGCTGGTATTCATTTTTCGGCTTTAGGTTCTAAACCAACCGCCATTCATTTTCTTTTAAGTCCAGCCTCCAGTAAAGAAAAATTCATTTGCGCATTGCTCTTTGGAGTTATCCTGTTTTTCTTCGGATATCTTCTGATATTTTATGCAGTAGACATCGTCTCAGTTTGGATCGCCAACAAAAAATTCAATACCCATTGGGCTGTCGTTAATTTGCTATTCATGGATCGCTACGAAAATCGCCTATATGATGGGCCATTTTCTGCTTTGCTTAATTTCTATTTTATCGCGCAAGCCTTTTTTCTATTGGCCTCCATTTATTTTAATAAGAATGGTTTATTTAAAGGAATCATCGGAGCAGGCATTATATGGGTGGCTTTGATATTCTTAATCATGTCCTTGTTCGCAGCCTATCCCCCCTATGTAATCTTTAAGGGCATCAATGAATACCAAGTAATCGAATCTAGTGGGATTATTAAAACCATCATCGTCTCTCCAATAATTACCACGCTGGTCTTGATTTTTTATAAATTTCTAATTGCCCCTTTGCTCTGGTTTTGTGCCTATCTGCGGTTGAAAGAAAAGCACCTTTAATAAATCAATAAAATGGAATTCAGAGAGACCCTTCCCATATACTTACAAATTGCGGAGTATGTCTGCGAAAAAATTCTTTCCAAAGAATGGAAGGCCGACTTTCGCATACCCTCAGTACGAGAGCTTGCCATTTCATTAGAAGTGAATCCAAACACAGTGATGAGAACCTATGAATTTCTTCAACAAAAAGAAATTTTGTTCAACCAAAGGGGCGTTGGCTTATTTGTGTCCAGCGATGCGTATAAAAATGCATTGGCTTACCTCAAGGATAAATTCATGGATAGAGAAATGCCGATATTTTTTAGAACCATGAATATGCTGGGACTGGAAATTGAAGACTTGGATATTTTTTATAAAAAATATAACAGAAATTCATCCTCGGGCTCCAAACAATAGCCATTTAATAGAGATAGCACAGGTCATTTTACAATTTTAAAAATCGAAATATTATGAAAATGAGCAATAAAGTCTTGATCGCCACTATTCTACTCAGCGCTTCAATTATATTCATCATACCCGGGGCCGTTAACATCGAGTACTCAAGTGAACGCCATAAAATAGATAGCACACACTTCTATCAAGTGCTTAATCCCGCTAAAACTATTTTGATAAAGAATCTGCCGAATTGTCGAATTGTGCCATCCGGTTCCTTTAGAATTGGATTTGCTTCAAATTATATGAACGAGGTTCTAAATCTAAGTTCAAAGGATACGTTATCACTCGCTTTGAAAAATAGTAATCTTTCAGATTCGTCAGAAGTAATTCTATATGTTCCCATCAATAAGGTCGATTTGATTATTTCATATTCAAGCAAGATTAAATTGTGGGGTCAATTAAGGCGTAACGAAGTGCCTTCTTATCATCTTGAACTACATAGCAGCACAGTATCCCTAACTCCATTTAGTGATCACCAATTTTTCGATCGTTTACAGGTAGACGATCGGCAGAATTCTTCTATTATCATACCCGCGCACAATCACATAAAAGATTTGATCCTCGTCAATGCAAATAAAGTCTCAATTAGTCCTTTAGCAGAAATTTCAAATGTGACAACCAATTTTGATTCCAAGGCCAGTGTTAAAATAACCAGAACAAATCTTGGCACCGAAATCCATTCCAATCCCTGAAACAGAATCAATTCTTAGTTGAGATTCAAGATTCAACAAGAAAACGGGCACTAGAGCGGTCTGTTGACGATATTGTCATTTACAAAGACACAGATCAAAAAACTATTTCCCTCCACCGTAATTTCAAAGTCAGCCATAATTCAAAAGGGAGGAAATTTTGCTTATCCGCTTGCCGATAGAAAAGCGTATTCAAAATGTTCTGAAGCAAATGACGATAGAGGGAAAAACTGGGATGTTGTTTTATTCTGCTGTGAGGATCAATGGAGATGGGACAATCGAAGAAAAAACTGCCAAAGACTTCTTGTCAAGTATCTCACCGATCGGTGTCAATGAAATTGACAAGTATCATATTACTCATTTTAATATATTTATTTAGTTTGCCATCACCCGATACGCTTGCAATTTGGTACTACCTATGCCTCATGATTCAAAGGATCCGTTGTACAAGTTTGGATATGGTTTGAGCTACTAATTCCTGATCGCCAAAGCCTGATTCAGGTGGTGTACTCAAGGTTGAAGAAAAATGTCTTCGCTTAAACACACACGAAACTCAACCATTTTGCCATGAAGGCAATCCTCTACACAAAGGCGATGGAAAAGCCCTCTCCGAACCCAAAAAGCTAAAAGCTGGAACTCAACTAAACTTAACTTTACGTAACATCAGTTAAGTAAGCTTCTTCCTGTTTTTAAACAGCGAAAATATTTTTTGGCTATCCTCAAAATACTTTTTGATTAATTTCGTTGTCACGGTGTTATGAGAAAACTGCTCATTCTGCTTTTATTTCCAATTATCGGGGTGGCCCAGCAGGGGAATGAGCCGCGCACGCAAGAAGGGCAATTTACATTCGACACTGACAAGCCTTTCAAGCTCCTCACGTTGGATGAAAAAATTGATGCCCCTGTCGCTACCAAAAAGAAAAAACGCAAGAAAAAAACCTTTTATGGCATAAAGACGAAGAA
Organism: Cytophagales bacterium; assembly: GCA_027317105.1. Classification (GTDB taxonomy): domain Bacteria; phylum Bacteroidota; class Bacteroidia; order Cytophagales; family Cyclobacteriaceae; genus ELB16-189. Next base: position 4,884 of record DAHVFH010000047.1, on the reverse strand, counting down.
AGGTTTTGCACGAAGAGGATTTGGCGATAAAGCTCAGTGGGAGCTTTTTTATTACTTGAAAAACAGAAAAGAAAAGTTTTCTGGTTTTGCACGCGATATCTACTGGTTTGATTACACCCGAAGGGAAATCCGGAGGACGACCACCTTTGACCCCAAAAAGGGGGTACTGCTCCATGGCCCCTATCGCAAATTAATCGGCTCCATCTTGGTGGAAGAAGGTATTTTTTACAAAGGAGCGAAACACGGCCGGTGGATGCGCTACAACACGCAAGATCTGGTTGAGGATAAATCAAAGTTCTATAAGGGATGGCCAAAGGATTCTTATGTCACGTATTATGACCCCAATGAAAGAAAACATTTGAAGGAAGTGACGCCAATGGAATATGATGAGAAAGATGGCTATTACTACATGCTTCATGAAAATGGAGTTGTGGCGGTTCAAGGCGAATTTCAATGGAATGAAAAAATTGGCGACTGGATAGAAAATTATCCCAACGGGAAACGCAAGCGTGTGATCGCTTACCCGAAACAACCCTTTGATAAAGACAATAAGCCTTATATCCGGAAAGAATGGGACAAATCGGGCAGAGAGATTTATTCAAAATAGTTTGTCTTGAGCGAAAACATGCTTAAGATTGTCTTTCGCTAAAAAAACAATCTTATGAATAGAAAATCTTTCTTTACGGTGACCTTGATCGCCATGGCAGCCGCGTCTTCTGCGCAGGTGAATTCCAAATTCCAATCCAAGCTGGATAAACAAGCGAAGGACATGGAGCAGCAAGTCATTGATTGGCGCAGGCACTTCCATCAATATCCGGAACTTTCCAACCAAGAGAATAAGACCTCAGCCTATATTGTTGAGCATCTCAAAACGTTAGGATTAAAAATTCAGACTGGAGTTGCCAAAACTGGAGTGGTCGCTTTGCTTGAAACAGGAAAACCAGGCCCTGTGATTGCGCTCCGGGCTGATATTGATGCGCTGCCGGTAACGGAACGAAACAGCTTGCCTTTTGCATCAAAAGAAATAGCGACTTACAATGGACAACAGACCGGAGTGATGCATGCGTGTGGTCACGACTCGCACATCGCCATTTTGATGGCCGTGGCGGAAATACTTTCAAAAGATAAAAGCGATTTAAAAGGAACCGTAAAATTTATTTTTCAACCCGCTGAAGAGGGTGCTCCAGTGGGCGAAGAAGGCGGTGCCGATTTGATGGTGAAAGAAGGCGTTCTTGAAAACCCTAAAGTGGATGTGATTTTTGGATTGCACATCCAGTCGATGACGCCCGTAGGAAATATTGCCTACCGCCCTGCGGGAATGATGGCAGCCTCCGATTGGTTTTCGATTAAAGTGAAAGGAAAGCAAGCGCATGGTGCCGCACCGTGGATGAGCATCGACCCGATTGTGGTGAGCGCACAGATTATCACTGGACTGCAGACCATAATCAGTCGGCAGTCTGAATTAACGAAAGAAGCGGCCGTGATTACGGTGGGAAGAATTCAGGCTGGTATTCGTGAAAACATAATTCCTGAAGAGGCGAATTTTGCGGGCACCATCCGCACGCTAGACAAGGGCATGCAGGATAAAATCCATGAAAAAATTAAATTGACGGCCACAAAAATTGCAGAGAGTGCAGGGGCTACGGCTGAAGTTTCCATTGAAAGGAAAACACCGATTACTTTTAACGATCCAGAGCTTACAGCCAAAATGTTACCAAGTTTGAAAAAGGCAGCCGGAGAAAATCACGTTATCGAAGTACATGCTGTGACGGGTGCGGAAGACTTTGCGTTCTACCAACAAAAAGTGCCGGGTTTGTTTTTCTTTGTCGGAGCCATGCCCGCGGGCATCGACCCGGCCAATGCCCCTTCGCACCACACGCCCGATTTTTTGATTGACGAAAGTGGATTTATCACCGGGCTGAAAGCGATGCTTGATGTAACGACAGGGTATATGTTTATGAAGAAGTGAGTTCCTGAGTTTTCTTGGAAAAATTGGGAATCCTATTTGATTGGATTTTCTTGAAGTTGGGTGTCCATCTCAATTTTGAAAGATGCTCAGCGCCAGAAGCGAAACAAACCTTTCCTCTGAGTAAATAAATGGGAAATAGAAGTATGCCCAAAATATCATTTGAAGATTGGAAAAATAGCATGTCATTTATGATTGATGACGCTATTGATCATAATTTTTTACTTTCGATCGAGCCATTGACAGAGTTTATAAACCAAAATTGCGATCATTTTTCAACGCCAAAAGAGTTAACAATTTTTCTGACAACTGACGATGAATTTACAGCTGTAGAAAAACTTAGGGCATTTGTTTCCTTAATAGGTTTATCTGAGGAGAGGCTCAAAAGAGTTGTTTCGCTTCTTAGATATAGGGTCAATGAAGAAGACTTTAGAACAGAGTGGGGCGTTAAAAGAATTAGCAAAACATTGCAAAATGATAATGCTTTTAGAGAATTACTAATTGAATTTTTCATAGGCGGGAGAGATTCTCGAATTGGCACAGAAATCCCTCTTTATTATATGCGCAATTTCAAATTGACAGACCCTGAATTTATTTCAGGACTTGAGAGACCATAAATATGTTGAAAGAATATTAAATGATAATGAGATTCAAGGAAAGTATTCTAACGAAGTTGGTGCCCATGTAGAAAGAATAATCCAAACGAGACTAGAAAACTACAAAGCCACTGTAAACAGAACTCTGCAATATGAAATTCAAAAAGAATTTCCTTTACTCAACAAAAATATTGATTTCTTAATTCCAAGTGTCAATGCTCCTATCATCTTAATAGAGTCTTCTTATAATATAACAACCGGAAGCGGACAATCAAAGAGGGCCGATCAACTTGTGGAATTTTATAGTACATTAATGAAACACAATGCAAATCACAGAGCAAGTCAAATAATTATGCTCAATTATTGTGACGGTTTTGGATGGGTTGGAAGACAAAATGATTTACACCGAATTTATGGGGCTAGTGATTTTGTATTTAACCAAAGAACACTTGATGTACTGGATGAAGTTTTGAATGAATATTATCCAAATCCTCAATTTGTTTAGTAAATGTTGTAGCAATTTTAGATGCAACAAATTCTACAACGGGCACAGCAACCGTATTACCTAATAAATCAAAAGCATCATATTCTTTAGTTGGAATTTCGTACCATTCGGGATACCCAAATAATCGTAATCCCTCACGAATAGTCAATCTTCTTAATCCTTTTCCGTTAGGTACTGCCAATCGGGAAACATCAGTTGCGACTAGTGTTGGAGCAATATCCTTAGGGTCAAGAATCTTATTAATTTCAAAGCTTAACTTTCCTGTTACAATATTATATCCTTTCGGTTTGCTTTCGTCATATTCACGTGAAGAACTGATTCCATTTTCGGTTTTTATTCTGATCAATTTTTTAGGATGTTCAAATTTCAAATACCCCTTTTTAGTAAGGTCTTCAAGCAACGTTTTTAATTCTTTTTTTGGTAAGTCAATGAATGTGTTAATTTGCTCTAAAGTCAACGTCATTCCATCCATCCAATCAATACCAATTTCTTTTGCCCATTGCTTTTTTCGTCTTTGTTTGAATAATTGATTCAAAATATTAGCCTGTTTTTTTGAGACACTTCCTTTTAATTCAATATCCCAACTATGAATATTGCTATCTCCTCCACGCTTATCCTTTATTGATTTTCCGTATAAATCTTCAAGCTGGAAATGAACTAAAAGTTTATCAATAAAATCAGATTTAAGTATTGGCAATCCGCTTTCTAAAACACTTTCTAAAGGATTAAAGACAGGTTCGACTCCATTCAAATCAATTTTTTTCTTCTTAGTGCCAACTATAAAAATTCGTTTGCGAGATTGCGGCAATCCGAATTCCAAGCTATCAAAAACTCTCCAACTTACTTTATAATCTAAATCAACTTCAAGTGTATGCAAAATTGTTTTTAAGGTCCTTCCAATTTCATCGTTTTTATTTTCCAAATCGTGTTTTACAAGTCCTTCTACATTCTCTAAAATAAAACCACTAGGCTTTTTGTCTCTTAGAATTCTCTCTATTTCAAAAAACAATGTGCCCCTCGTGTCTAAAAAACCTTGACGTTTTCCTCCTGCACTAAAAGGTTGACATGGAAAACCACCCAATAAAAAATCAAAATCAGGAATAAATTCGTTTCGTATTTCAAAAATATCACCAGCCAAAAAATCATTTTTAAAATTATGCTTCAATGTTTTTACAGCATATGGCTTTATTTCAGAAGTCATGACACATTCCGTTTCCATTCCAGCATCTTTAAACGCCTTTTCAAATCCTAAACGAATCCCACCAAGACCCGCGAACAAATCAATAAATTTTACAGTGTTATTTTTCATTGCGCGTAGTTTTATAAGCGTCACTTGGTTCAGCAGCCATCAAAAATGGACTTTCATAGTCCTCAATTTCAATCTTATGACAACCTATAACTGTCAGACATTGCAAAAGAAAGCAAGTGCTAAAACTTCCACGACTGATTTTACTATCGATGCTTGCTTTTGTTTCTTCGACACCAATTTCATTGAGCATTAAAGCTAAATCAGTGTTCGATACACCTCGTTTGATTAGCTCTGACTTTAGTAATCTTTTAGACTTATCATTCCAGTTTGTCATGACAACAGGTTTAATTTATTTGCAATATGCAATAATAATTGTCATTTATGCGATAATATAGGCAAAAATAAAAATATGTTAAATGGCACTGATTTAGCAAAAGTGTCGGACAACTTTGGGCATACACTATGGGTGGGAACCAAAACAATGCAGCCGAAATTAAAACAGGTGGAGGTGGTGGGTCATTTGGTGGAGGTGGTGCCAGCGATACTTTTTAGAGCGATTACTGAATAA
>DAHVFH010000033.1 GCA_027317105.1 Cytophagales bacterium | reverse complement strand
GCAATGACGTGTTACTTCGATGGGATTGCTTCGTGCCGCGCACTTCCCATGCTGACACTCGCAATGACGAGAAGCACCGTCACTGCGAGCACCAGCGTAGGCTTTTGTCGCGGGGCGAAGCAGTCTCCTAAGGATTGGTCTCCTAACAAGGAGATTGCTTCGTACCGCGCACCTCCCTGGCAGGTACTCGCAATGACGAATACCACCGTCACTGCGAGCCCAGCGTAGGCTTTTGTGGTTGGGCGAAGCAGTCTCCTAAGTCTTGGGCTTCGTTTGATGAGATTGCTTCGTCCCCACACGCTTCCCGCCCAGGTACTCGCAATGACGTGTTACTTCGATGAGATTGCTTCGTCCCCACACGCATCCCGCCCAGGTACTCGCAATGACGTGTTACTTCGATGGGATTGCTTCGTACCGCGCACCTCCCTGGCAGGTACTCGCAATGACGTGTTACTTTGATGGGATTGCTTCGTGCCGCGCATCTTCCATGCTGGAACTCGCAATGACGTGTTACTTCGGTGGGATTGCTTCGTGCCGCGCACTTCCCATGCTGACACTCGCAATGACGAATACCACCGTCACTGCGAGCACCAGCGTAGGGTTTTAGTGGAGGGGCGAAGCAGTCTCCTAAGTCTTGGGCTTCGTTCGATGAGATTGCTTCGTCCCCACACGCATCCCGCCCAGGTACTCGCAATGACGTGTTACTTCGATGGGATTGCTTCGTGCCGCGCACCTCCCTGGCAGGTACTCGCAATGACGTGTTACTTCGATGGGATTGCTTCGTGCCGCGCACTTCCCTGGCAGGTACTCGCAATGACGTGTTACTTCGAGGAGATTGCTTCGTGCCGCGCACCTCCCTGGCAGGTACTCGCAATGACGAATACCACCGTCACTGCGAGCACCAGCGTAGGCTTTTGTCGCGGGGCGAAGCAGTCTGCTAAGGATTGGCCTTCTCAAAAGGAGATTGCTTCGTCCACACACGCTTCCCGCCCAGGTACTCGCAATGACGCGTTACTTTGATGAGGCTTAAGCCCAATCACGGACTTATCGTTCAATCACACAGTTCTCAAGTACAAGCATATCCATTTGCGTTCGTAGGAAACAGTCCAACGCTTCTTGTGGTGTGTTTACTATTGGCTCATTTTCATTGAAAGAAGTATTGAGCAGAATAGGTACCCCTGTTTTTTGTCGGAACCGTTCTATCAGGGCGTGATAGCGTGGTGACACTTCTTTGGACACTGTTTGCAAACGACCCGTGCCGTCTACGTGTGTAACTGCAGGAATAATTTCACGTTTCTCTGTTCGGATCGGGAACACCTTTTCCATAAAAGGAACATCCTCGACTTTTTCAAAATATTCGTCCACATATTCTTTTAGGATTGAAGGTGCAAAAGGCCGAAAACTCTCTCTTCGCTTTATTTTTGAATTCAATAGATCCTTTGCTTTAGAATTTCTCGGATCAGCAAGAATGGAGCGTGCCCCCAAAGCCCTCGGGCCAAACTCTGCCCTCCCCGAAAACCATCCCACCACTCCGGGTTCAATTAATTTGTCTGTAATTTTATCATACAATTCATCATCAGTCAATCTCTGGTATTGGATATTATTCGCTTTTAATATCTTTTCAATTTCCTCATTAGAAAACCTGCTCCCCGTATAGGCCGAAAAAATGGCCTCACATCTTGGATATTTTAAAATATGGTGGTACGTGTACAACGCGCTGCCCATGCTGATGCCCGCATCGTGGCCCGCTGAAGGAATGTAAAGGTTTTTAAATTTTGTCTTTTCTAAAATTTTCCCGTTGGCCACGGAATTTTGTGCCACCCCACCGGCCAGGCAAATATTCTTCAAGCCTGTCTTTGCCTGAAGATGATTTAAAATATGCAGAATCAATTCCTCACATACTTTTTGGACACTGGCGGCCAAGTCTTTATGTTTTTGTGTTAACGCCTCTCCTTCCAGCCGAGGTGGGCCAAAAGTCTTTACCATTTTTTCTCCATAAAGTGTGGAGATGACCGGAACGTGGGTGGAGTAGTCCAACTTGATTTGTGTGGTGGGTGCAAAATAATCATCATCCCAATCAAACAACCCATCCGATCTGAAGTTCAAAACCCGCCTCACCCCTTCAACGTAGACTGGATTTCCATAGGGGGCCAACCCCATCACTTTGTATTCGTCACCATAGTGTGGAAAACCAAGATACTGGGTGAAAGCAGTGTAAAATAATCCAGCGGATACCGGAAAGTCAATGGAATCAAGTACCTGAATCTGGTTTCCTTTTCCTACGGCAATCATGGTGGTGGAAAAGTCGCCCGAACCGTCAATGGATAAAATGGCTGCTTCCTCAAATGGGCTGGCAAAAAAGGTGGAAGCAAGGTGGCTACGGTGGTGTTCTACCTGAACGATTTTAGGTTTAATATCCGACTCCGTTAACCCGCTAAGTGCAGCCAACTCACTTTCAAGGCTTGATACTTTCTTTGTATTCTTTAACCGATCCGCAAGAAGGGAATTTCGCCTTCCAATGTTCTTCAAAACAAAAAGCACTTTTTTCCAGAACTTTGCTTTCGGGTCGCGACCAATGCAAACATAATCGACCTCTGCCAGGGAAACACCCGCCTCCCTTAAGCAAAACTTTATGGCTTCGCTGGGAAATCCTGCCCAATGTTTAATTCTTCGAAAACGTTCTTCTTCCGTGGCCGCAATGAGCGTTCCGTCTTTAAAAATAGCAGCGGAGGAATCTGCATGGTAGGCATTGAGGCCGAGGATAATCATTTTAAAAACAGCGTTAACCCCAAAACTAAAAAAAGCACAAGAGAACTACGAAAAAAGATTTTTGTACTGAGCCTTGAAGTCATTTTTAAAAACGTAATCCTTAGCGAGGTTATAAGCACCTTTCGAATAAGCCGAATACTCTTCTTGATTCAGCTTGACAAAGGCGCGAATCGCTTCAGCCCAATCTTCGGGGTTAAATGTATCTACCGTTATTCCCGCTTGGCAATCTTGCAATCGCCCCCAAGGCGTAAACGAACTTACAATGACCGGAGTGCCGACACTTAACGATTCATAGATAGCATGACCAAAGTTTTCACCTTTGGTAGGAAGCACTAAGGCATGATATTCGGTGAATGTAGCTTGAACTTGTTTTGGCATAATGGAACCTTTATAAACTATTTCATGAACCTGACCTTCCATTAATCTTTGGCATTTGAGCCAATAGTTTTCATCCTTTATTGGCCCATAGATATGGAGGCATATTGGTGCGTTAACAATTGCAAAGGCTTCAAGCAAAACATGCAAATTTTTCTTTTCGGTAAGGAGTGACAAAAAAACTAACTTCAACTGACCCGTTGTTTTGAGTTGATTATTTCTAGCTGAAGTTATGGGTTTGGGTATATTGGTGGCTACAATAATATCTTCCTTGTTTCCAAACTCCCTCTTTATGTCCTGTTTCTCTTGTTCATCAGTCGCATGCCAACGCATATCTTTTTGTAAAGCAATCAGTTTAAACAACGCAAGAAATATTTTTTTCTTTTTTTTCTTTATAGAAAGTGCCCCGGCTTGAAGCATCCCCCGTGGCGACACAATAAGTTTAGCTCCTCGTAATAGACCAATTTTTTTGAGAAGCAACAGGATAAATCCCCATCTACCAAACATGCCATTGCAATAAACAATTTGAGCCCGAATTGAAAAAAGTGCCCGAAATATCTTTCTGTAATTGGAAAAACCAGATGAGTAAAAGACCTGAATGGGGTTTTGCAAACCGTGGAAAGAAATTTCATTCCAGCTGTCGAGAATTACTCCTGGATAGGGTGTTGCGTCATTAAGATCGTAAGCCGTGGTGATCACTTTAAATTGATAGTCACTTTCCAGTTCGATAATCAGATTAATCAAAGATTGGATCGGTCCGCCTGCTTTAAAACCCGGGTAAAAATATTCATACAAGATTACCACTTCCATTCGCGGCTCAATTCCTGTCTCTTTCATATTGCAATCAAATAATCGTGCAACCTCTTTTTAAATTGAGGAAATCCAAATGCTGCGACAACCTGACTTTGTAAAAAAACAGGGGCTACCCTTTCCGATCTCAATGCGTTGATTATTGCTTCCTTCAATTCCAATTCCGAATCGGGGTCTACCAGATCCCCAAGTGTTCCATTTTGAAGTGCCTCCGCGCTGCCATCTTTTGAACCCGCTATCACCTTGCAGCCATGGGCCAATGCTTCGATAAAAACAATTCCAAATCCTTCCTTTTCACTGGGCATCACAAAAACATCGGCAAGCAAATAATGATCACCTAATTCTTCATCGTCAATAAAATCTGGCAGTAATACTTTTTCTAGTAGCCCTTCCCGCTCAATAAGGCCGTTTAGTCTTTTCATTTCAGGTGGATCGGCCTTCCCACAGATTAAGTATTTAATATTTTGGCGATTTTCAGATCCAAGGCGTGACACTGCCCGGATGGTTTGGTCATATCCTTTGTAAATTTCTGATGAGGACAAGCGTGCCACGGTCAAAAGAATTCGGTCTTCGGCAGAAAAGTTATAGCGCTTCAAAAGATAGGCTGGCTTTTCAAAGCGTGAAGGCAAATTAAGAAAAGGATCAAGTGCATTAGGAAAAATGCTAATCTTGGCTAGGTCGACAGATGGGTTGTGATGGAAAATTTGATTTTTAGTGAAATTACTAACCGCGAAGATCTGATCAACTTCATTCAAAAATTTCAATTTTACTCCACCATACTTCTTCCAGACCTCTATGCCATGGGCGATTAAAATGATTTTCAATTTTGGGCGAAGTTTTTTCATCGCATAGCCCAACACTGCAAGGTTGATATGCCCAAGGATGACTACATCAGAAGAAAAAGACTTTCGTAGGGCGTGAACTGAAAACCCTATTCGATCTCCCGAATGACCACTAAAATTCCGATTTGGAAAATACCTTTCATCTGCCAAGCTATCGTAGGCCGAAATACTGTAAGTTTCTCCTAACCCCTCCGCAGATAATTCGCCAAGGGCTTTTAAAAAGCAGCGATTAAACTTCTCTATGCCGCCCGTGAAAGAAAACGCTTTTAAGTATAAAAAAAGTATATGCTTCATGAAGTTACTTCAACACACGCTAAACCCTAACGAGCGGATCAATTGTCTTTATGATCCGGTTCTGAAAAAGGGCAACGGTAACAAAATAAAGGATCACCCACCCCAATGCTTTTTTAGTATCGGCTCCGTTGATATTCATGAGAAGTAAAAAGGGACTAGTGAAAACCCATACCCAAAAAGAATTCGGGCTTGGCTTTAACAGGAATGAATAAAAGAAACCAAATCCATACCCCACAATTAATAACATAATGAACATACCATATTTACCAAAATCAACATACGCATCTGCAATATAGCCCAAGCTAAAGGAGCTTGCTTTTTTTCTTCCGGACAATTTAATTCCGGTAAATTTTTCGGTGTGTTTACTATCGTCCAAAGTTTCTTTATTAGGGTCTAAAAACCGTGGTACCAGAAAATGTTTTAGTGCGCTTAAATAAATAGCTCCATTTTGATACGGCACTTTTTTGGGAACATGTTTCAGTGAAGCAGCAAAAAATTGAATGTAGCCCAACCGATCTACCAGTTGTTCTATACCTTTTTGATAGTTATCTGCGCTGACATCGCCCATCAAGTCGAAAAATTTATTTCTTGCCAGTTCGGGCGAAACCAATACGGATTGCACTCTTTTTCCCTGGCTGATATAGCTTCTATAATCTTGTTTTACGGCTGACCAAAGAATTAAGAAATGAATCGTGATCACCAAAAGCACCGTACCCACCACATAATTTATCATAGTCAACTTTGGCCTCAGTAGTACCACGGAAAGAAAAGTGAACACAATCAAATTCATAATGGAGCCAGCGAAAAAAGAGACGATTCCCAAGGAAAGTTCAAAAAGAATGAAGAGGTAAAAATAAACCCGAAGAAAGGCTGCTTTTTTGTGCACTAAATAAAAAACAACCACAAAGAAGCCCCATTTTATATAAAAGAAAAAAGTAATAAACTGGACGATGGAAGAGAATTGCCAAATTAACCTTGATGTAGCAAATATTAAAATAGAGATTGAAACGTAAAGAATCAATACTTTTAACGCACTGTATCGTTCCATAATATTTTCGATGGATTGGAGCTTTAATTTCCGCACAGCCAAAAATAGGCCAACCGAAAATGCGTATAAACCCAATATGTTCAACAATGTGGCCATGTCCATCATTTCCCCAGGTACCACCGAACTTTTCATTTTCTCCGCAAGCGTAATTTGAAGAAAATTGCTGTACAAAAGTTGTGTGGCAGCGGTCATCCACTGTAAGATCATGCCAAAGAACAGCACATTTGGAAAATTATCTACCCAAAGGAAGCGATAGGCAAATAAGGGAAATAAAACTACTGGTATGGAAATCAAAAAGTTAGGCGTTGACAAAAAACAGTAGGCTAAATAGGCGATACTGAGTATCCAAAATAAGGCGGGGATTTTCTTTGTGCCGAATTTCATTTTTTCAGTGCTGTATCAATCGAAATCAAAAAATTATTTGCGGATATTTCAACATCGAAATCTGTTTTAATCCGCGTTCGGGCATTTTCACCCATTCGAGTACAAAGATCAGGATTTTGTGACAGCGTTACGATTCGTTGCGCTAAAATATCTGGGGACAATTTCGGCACAATAAACCCATTTAAACCCTCTTGAACAATCTCCGCTGCCCCGCCACTATTCGTAATCACTACCGGTTTGCCATGCGCCATCGCTTCGGCCACGACTAATCCATACCCTTCGTCATGTCGGGAGGCCAGGATAAACAAATCAATATTCTGATAGAACGTTTCTACTTTGTCAATCCAACCTGAGAATCCAATGAAATTCTGCAACCCCATTTCATGGATTTTATGTTGCAGCACTGCATACAATGGTTCCAATTTTTTTCCACCGATAACGAGTCTGAGTCTTGAGTTTTGCTGCCTGGCTATCGCAAAGGCATCCAGCAAATCTTCATGCCCTTTGGTCGCTGTCATCTGGCCTGTGATTCCTACAACAAAAGTATCAGCAGGCCATCCAAATTGTTTTGCAAAGAGGCTAGGCTGTTGCGTTGCGGGGTACAATTCAGGTATTGCAATTCCATTATGCACAACAGCAATCTTCTTTTCATTACAACCCAGGTCCATCAGCCGCTTCTTTACGTCTTCTGAAATGGCAATAAATAAACGCACGCTTTTTCCATACCATCGAAAGGTTCTTTTTTGAAATGCGATTGCTGGAGAAGGGTCATGCATGTGGCATACCACTGGGATTTTCGTAAACGCCAAAACAGGCAAAAAAAGGATCAATTCGTGATGATTGGCGAATAAAAGCACATCGGGTTTTTGTTGGCGCAACAATTTAATGAAATCGTAATAAAGTACGGGTAGTTTAACCAATGCATGTAGCGACATCCGCAAATTATACCCGTCAAGCTTTCGGCTAAACATCCCTAGCCAACTTAGGCTATACGAAAAATTATTTTTGTTCAGCAAGTTTATAAATTCGCCATTATTCCAAAGGGTAACCAAAAAGTGGACCTTGACTTTATGCTTCAGTTCGGCCAATAAAGCAATGGAGAAATGTTGCAAGCCAAAACAGAATGCACTCGGAATGATGGCGGCTATTTTTATAGGCTTCTCCTTCATTAGTCGTTGAAGAAATGAGCTGGCCAATCCCCCTTTTGTATATTAACCGGAAGTTCGTTCGTGGGCACATGAACGAACGTTATCTCATCAATCGAATTTGTCTGCCATTGCTGTGATTCTTTGTGACTCGACTTATTGAACTTCGAACGGATTCTTTCGTCATTCCCCAGCCAACAGCCATGATGAAAAACACCAACTGACTCCGGGCAATTGATAAATCCAAAGACACGACCAGACCAATCCGGTAATTTTAAATGCCGAAATAATTTGGCTAACCGAAACTCGCTCCAGGAAATCACCCTGCGCTGCTCAAACAAAATACCCGCTTTAATAAATCCAAAATGAGTGAAATCAATTACCGTCCGTGGCACTCTTTTGTTCCACGTTCGTAGATAGTTATATCCCGTTATTCTCATACCGCGAGGTTTTTTTATATCAAGATACTCAAGAATTGCAGGAATTGTTTCTATATCGTAAATCTCATCGGCATCGATGATCCAAAAATAATCTGGCTGGCTGTGAAACATCGCTATGTCCTCCATAGATCGACCATGTGACAAAACATTGGCGTAACTTTTTTTATTAAAGGATATCATTTCCATGTTTCTGGCTGCGGCTTCGTCCGGCAATCGCCTCACAATAAAATGTATTTTTCCTTCAGGATCAGGAAACCCAAGAACTATTTCAGAGGTACGATCTGGTTTAACTATTTCTCCATACCAGTCTCTATCGTATTGAGTAATGATAGAGATACGTTCGCAAAAAGGATATAGCGCTCTTAATTGAGATTCAATAAAAACGGATTCATTCAGTGCAATCATAATCACATGAACCCTCAGCTTTGGATTCATGCCCGGCATAAAAGATCGACTGAATTCGACACATTTTCTAAAAACATCTTATTGTCTGAAATGTCGACAAAATTTAAATTGGAATAGACCAATATTCGTTGATACCCTAACAATTTCAAATAATCATATAAATCTAATGGAGAATACCCAAACCCATTTGTCCATTCCCTATACACTTCCAGGTATAGAATTGGTTTGTATTTTGAAATCAACTGATGGGCACCTTTTAAAGCCAACAATTCAGCCCCTTCAATATCCAATTTGATAAAATCTACTTTTCCAAACTTACCCTCAAACTTGTCAACTACTTTGGAATCGACTTGAACAATGTCAATATTTGGTTGATTTACCCACGAGCCTGACGAATGCCGTTTCATAGAGGCTTGACCGAAGTCTTGATCCGGTATTAATACATCAACCTTTTCCTCAACATTACCAAGGGCGCAATTATATAATTCATAATTGTGACTATGGGAATATTTCGACATGTGTTCTTGAAGTAAAGCAAACGTGCGCGGAATTGGTTCAAAAGCATGAACTTTACCTGTCAGCCCAACTATATTTGAAAGTAGTAAGGATACACTTCCTGTATTCGCTCCAACGTCAAGAACAACAAAGCCTTTCTTGACATAAATTAGATAAGGTAGTTTCTGAACGAAGCTTGCTCTTTTAAACAACCTAATAATACGTACATAAAGCTTTGGGTAATTACACAAAAACCTATCTATTTTTTTTTTTAAATTCATTTTTTAAAATTTTAACTTCTCATCAAATTCAAAAGTAAAATATATTGTTTTAGCCAATTTTATCTAGTCTCAAAAAGATAAGGGCTTTTTCCTTTGCGTACTTTGTCAATTGTTTGTCATTTTCTTTTAACTCAAAGCGATCTGCCAAATGAGTGATAATTTCATCTCGATTAGTTACATAGACTGCATCTACATCGGGAATAAATGGATGTTCAAATACCGTGGGTGAAAGATTAACCATGAATAAGGGATGCTGACGTGATTTCTTTATGAATTTTTTACAGTAAAATGGAATCCTGATTCTATTGTCATACAAGGTTACAATTGCATCGAGAATCTTTCCTTTTTTTAGCTTTTGTCTCGCGGTGCCATGACTCCATCCGGCTCTTTGAGACGTCATCTTTTTTTGACCCATAAAATCGGGGCAAAGAATTGCTAACATACCTCCAGGAATTAAAATCCGTGCGCACTCATCCAAAAGCTTTGAAGGATTCGTGCTATGCTCCAAAACAAAGACTGAAAACACAAAATCAAAACTACTATCCGGGAAAGGTAGGGTGTTGGGCTCTTCTATTTTGGAAAATGTGGCTTCTGGAAAAGCTATACGGTTTTTGCGCATGATCAAGTCTGAGAAATCACAACCAGAATATTTTGAAGCAAGGTAAGGGTAATGAACAAGTAGATTGGCATTGCCGCACCCTATTTCACAAATTGAGTCTCTAAAAGCTGCAATTTTAATGATTTCTTGATATCCTATTTCATCAGGATTAATCCAATTATCACTTGTAAAATCAATCTTCTCATAATAATCGGAATTAGTTGAATAGAATTCAAATAGTTTTTCTTCAAGCATTTTTATTTCTGATTCATGCCCATTCCAACTAGGAATCCAGTTTATTTTTCTTGTCAACATAATCCGACAATTGTAGATTTCCATCGATTTCCATATTCATTCCAGGAATAGGTGTGCGCTTTTGTTCTTGCCATGGTAGCAATTTGATCAAGTATCCCCGGGGACTTGACCATTTTCAAAAGTATTCCTTTCAATTCTTCTTTCTGCCCGGATTGAAAAACAAATCCATCTATACCCTGC
>DAHVFH010000032.1 GCA_027317105.1 Cytophagales bacterium | reverse complement strand
TGAATCCTGCTACTTTAGTGCATGCTAGCTGAACCAAGGTAGTCTCTTGCTGCTTCATGTTGTTCATAGTTGTAGAAGTTTGGTTTACCTATACAACTTACAACGAAGTGCGCAAGAGCTACCGAAGGTTTAGTGCAACATCAGCTATAGGTTAAATAGCTCCTTACAACTGAACCTCCAATGAATAAAACGCTTATTAAGCCTTCTTAGGGAAATAGGCAGCACGCAACATGGTTACCGATGTGTAGATTACCACACCAATCACTACCCATCGCAACATGTCCAGCGGCAAAGATTTTACGATGAACGCAGCGATGAGCACTCCTATTGTTCCAGCTAACGCGGTTGCCAAAGAAGCTCTCCTATTATACGCTCCTTCTTTGATGAACCTAAATGAAGCAATCGGCATTAGGAATGCACATGAGCCCATCATAATAGGGAAAGCCACTTTTGGTGACATTCCTAGTGCGAATACCAGTGCCATGCATGGAGCATATAGCCCAATGCCAGCGGTCATCAGTGCGCCTAAAATAAAATTTACCGCCACTGCAAAAATTAGCGCGTTGCCTTCCAAACCAGAGTCAATACCGCCTCCTTGAATCCACTCCATCTTAGAGGCGAACATAAAACCAGCAGTAATCAAAAGTGCAATGCCCATCGTCAGCCTGATTTTCCGTTCGGGTAGTTTGGCAACGATACCAGCCCCAAGAATAGCGCCTGCACCAGAGGCGATAATCATTAAAAGAAGTGTTATTGGTTCCACCTCCACAATGGTAATAAAAATAAGCGCTTCGGCTATCGTTGGGATTGCGTTGGCAACATTAAGCGTACCCGGAATCAGGCGATCTTCAGATTGTTTAGTGAATTTAAGCAGAGCGGTCTCTATGGCGAACGAACCGATACCCAAGGTGTCAAAGAAATTGCCAACAAAACCGATAACGCCAGTCTTTCCCCAACTGTTTTTTTCGAGTGCGTCTTTATGTTTTATAACATCCCTAACCAATGCAATGGCAACTCCAATACCCAGGAGTAAAAATGAAATCAAAAGAACATTAATCATGCACTATTAAATATTGTCCGAGTTACGACTATTGAAGCTAAAATGAAACTACAACTTGAAGGTTATTATAGTCAGATGTTGCCAATGCTTTAAGACACTCTCGTTTATCGGTCTGAATAAGTACTAACAAATAATTGGTATCAACTGTCTTTAGTGCGGAATTAGTAAATGGTTAAATGGTAAGTCGTGCCACCACTCAAAGCGGTGTCACAACTTAGAAATTATGGCTTAATCTTAGTTATCTGAAAACCTCACAGCAAGGTTTGTCGATATCCCAATTCTGAAACCATTGCCGACATAATTTCCGTTTTGGAATGAAGTAGCAAACTCGAGGCGAAAGAGTCGCAATATTCCATTAAGTCCGTAGCCAAACTCGGTATAGTTGCCTGAGGAAGGTGTTGCTAAATAATTCACAAAGAAATTTTCAGAGGCGCCTAACATCCTGATTTTTGGGATACGGGTAAGCAAGAATTTCCTAAAATGATAATGAATGTTTGCCGAGAAATATTTATCGCGTGTGCTGTATTGATAATAGTTCAACAACCGGAAACTTCCCACCGGGTCGGTGGTCATGAAGGCTGTTTGGTTACCATCAAAATGCTTGTAGTCCATAAAGTACATGGATTTTGAATTGATAAAAGCCCCGGCTTTCAAATTCATATCCAACAATCCACGCACCCCAAACCGAATCCCTTCGCGCACGCCCACTTCCACCAAATCATAATTTATACTGCTCCCAAATAGCGGGTTAAATCCTTTTCGATAATCCAACGTAAAAATCGGTGATGAACGATTTTCCCTGAATTTACGACCATTGTGGATACGGTATTTCTGCCAAGGCCTCGCTTCAAAACCAACTGCTCCAATAAAGGCTGTATGGTCGGCAAAATGGGTGTTGGCAAGTTCAGCATTAACAGGAGCATTAGCCGTAAAGCGTTCCCTACTTTTATCATTAAAAGAATAATTGTTGTTGTTGAAGAGCTCATGCCTCCTGGCCAACGACCATTGGGTGTGAAAGGAATATTTGTCGTTGATGCGCTGCCGATAATTGAGGTCGATAAATTCACGTTCGTAAATTTTCATCCAGTTTTGTCCTTGAACCAGGGTGGTAAAAGTATTTACAAAAGGATGAATGGGTTCATCGCTATTAAATTGCTGGATGTATCGTCCCCCACTTAATGTAAGTCGACTTAAACGTGTGCGATAATCAATTCGAAGAAATCCGGTAAGCTTTTGACGGGCAAACGCATAACGAAATACTGGACTGATTTCCAATCGTCTTGTATCAGCTCTTTTGTCTTTATTTAACGTATCCCGTTTTACCCAGCGTTTAAAATAGCTCAACCGATAGATAGCGTTTACACCTTCCACGGTATTGTATCCCCCCCAAGGGGTATGGATTTGAAAGCTGGAAGTTTTGTTCAGCGCATAATTGTTTCCTGTCAGCACATCAAAAACCTGAAAGCCTTTGTGTTTCCGCTTTGATTTTAGCGTATCGCCTTCATCGCGTTTGCGTTGCACTTGGTCAATGCTATCGGTCTTTTTATAACCGCGGATTTCCTCAATCTCTAAGGGGGCCGGTCTAATATTTACCCAAAAAGTGGAATCTTTTTTATACGCTGTAGAATCGATTGAGTATTTGGTGTCGGAAATTACATCGGGCTCTTTTTGTTCTTTTTGCTCAGCTTTTTCATAAGCCTTGGTCAACTGTCTAAGCTCTTTGGCCGTAATCTCCTTTCCGTTTTCAAGACGTTCTTTCAGTTGAATGTTTTTCGTGCTAAATTTTTTTGTCACTTTCTTCGCTTCCTCTTTTTCAATTTTAGCGTCAATCACTTGCATTTCAACGGGCAGGGCAGGGTTCAGTTTAATTTTGTAATCTTTCACCGTGGCATTGTACGATCCCACAAAATCAAACCCAAATACTTTTCCGGTCACGATGGCTTGCATCGATATCGGCAACCAAGCCTTGTCTTCGATAGGGTTATAGATGGCTTTAACTTGAAAACGAATACCCAATTTGGATGAGCGCAATTCAAAACTATGGATGCTCCACCAATTTTCTACAATGGAAATCTCACCTTCAAAGACATTGTCTCCTTTGGAGCGCGGAATAACTTTTATTTTACTGATTTCGTATTGCCCATCTTTAAAGGTGCCGATGTACTCAAATTTGTAGTACGAAAATGCTTTTGGCGAAAAGGGTGTAATAGTCTCTGCAATTTCGGGCTGATAGAAACTTCCAAAAAAATAGTTGTTGGGGGAAGCACTGCGGTTAGTTCCCTGGGTATAAACTGCAATTACCTTCTCTTCAAATTTGTTGGGCCGCGTGTATTTTACTTCGCTTACCGATTCTGAAATAAAAAGTCTGTCCTTGGTGATGCCTTCTTTCTCCAGCATTTTTTTAGCAAGCCAAGGATAATCTTTGAGTTTTCCCTTTCCTTTAATGTACACCTTGGCTGTATAGCTATCCAGCTGCTGAATATGGTAGTTTGCCTTGGCGATGGCTTTTCGCATGATCGTGTAGGCAGCATCTTCTTGATCGGCCCTGAC
>DAHVFH010000031.1 GCA_027317105.1 Cytophagales bacterium | reverse complement strand
GTGCTGCAAGCCAAACAAAAGGCGCTACTTGCCGAAAAGGAAGCAAAAAAAATTAGTTCGGAACTCGAAGCGTTCTCTTATTCCGTTTCGCACGATCTCCGTTCACCCTTGCGATCGATCAGCGGATTTGCACAGATGTTGAGAGAAGATTATGGAAATAAAATCGACAAGGAAGGAAACCGGTTAATCGAAGTGGTTGAAAGAAACGCCAAGCGAATGGGGCAACTTATTGATGACTTGTTGGCCTTTTCAAGGCTGGGGAAGCAGGAGCTGGGGAAAGCCGAAATCGACATGGATGCTCTTGTAAAATCCGTTTTGGAAGAATTGCTGGATCACCAAAAAGGGCGAAAGATCGCATTGGACCTGAAACCACTCCAAGCCGCTTTTGGGGATATCAATATGATCCGACAAGTATGGGATAATTTAATATCCAACGCAATAAAGTATAGTCAAAGTAAAGGTAATAGTCAGATTATCATTAGTTGTTATGAAGACATGCAAATGGGTGAAGTCGTCTATTGTGTAAAAGACAATGGGGTGGGTTTTGACATGAAGTACATCGACAAGCTTTTTGGTGTATTCCAACGCCTTCATAAAAAAGAGGAATTTGAGGGAACTGGTGTAGGGCTTGCCCTAGCCAAACGGATAATTGACCGACATAAGGGAAGGATTTGGGCTGAGGCGATAGTCAATGAGGGCGCCACGTTTTATTTTTCCTTGCCAAAATAACGGGGGTTTCCTGGCCGAAATATGGTAGGTGTTGTGGCATGTCGAATGAATTTGCATTACCTTTTCTAATGTTAGAAATTAGATGCCACACCAAGCCCAACCTATAAGTCGCCAAAAATTCTTGCACGCTTCTACTTTAGCGCTGTCTGGCGCAGTGCTTTCTTCGTTTGCCTCCGATTTTGAAAACAAGAATACAATTACCATCGGTCTGTGTGGTTCTTGGAAAGATAGTGCTTTGGCCAAACAATCAGGTTGTTCATATATTGAAGAGGGCGTAGCCAAAATATTGATGCCCACTAAATCCGAACAAGAGTTTCGCGAGCAGTTAAAAATGTTTTCGGATTCTCAGCCTTTGAAAATCGAGGTTTTCAATTTGTTTCTTCCTGGCGAGATGAAGGTAGTTGGCGATCTGGCTGACCATGAAGTGATAATCAATTATGCCTCCGTTGCTTTCCAGCGGATGGAAAGGGTGGGTGCAAAAATGGTAGTGTTTGGAAGTGGTGGAGCGAGAAGAATCCCTGAAGGCTTTGAGAAATCAAAAGCGAAGGAGCAGTTCGTTGCGCTTTGCAAAAGACTTGCGCCATTAGCTGCACAGCATAACATTACCATGGCCGTGGAGCAACTTAACCGCGGTGAAACCAATTTTATTAATACGCTGCGCGAAGCCGGAGAAATTGTAGATGCGGTAAACCACCCGAACCTTAAAATGATTTGCGATATGTATCATGCCTTAAAAGAAAATGATCCCGCGAGCGAACTGGTTCGATTGAGCAACCG
The DNA here is from genome assembly GCA_027317105.1 of Cytophagales bacterium. Classification (GTDB taxonomy): domain Bacteria; phylum Bacteroidota; class Bacteroidia; order Cytophagales; family Cyclobacteriaceae; genus ELB16-189. The sequence continues at coordinate 21,692 of DAHVFH010000031.1, read as the reverse complement.
CATTGTCCATTGCCACATTGCGGAACGTGAAGGTCGCACGCCACCAGGAGTCAAGGGCGATGATTTTACGCCCTATTTTAAAGCACTTAAAGAGATAAATTACCAAGGCAGAATTTCCCTGGAGTGCCGATGGAAGAACATGGAGACTGAACTTCCTATTGCCGTGAAAGCACTTCAGGAGCAATTCGCGAAAGCGTGATTTTTATTGAATGAAGTGGATGCCTAAGAAAAATAACTACATTTATTAACTGATCTTAAGTGCCGTGTATTTCTTAGTGACTTTGCGACTTCGTAGCAATATAAAAAATGATAAAATTGAGCCACAAAGACACGAAGCCTCAAGAATTTAGAGAGATACAATTGTAAAATCGATTACATTAATTATTAGCTACAAACGAAAATCCATTAAAATCCATATAATCATGAGAAAATCTATAATGCTTACCTTTTTCCTTGCCCTTCAACTTGTTGCCTTTGCTCAAAAAGATAAAGCCGATAAAGCGGGTTGGATCAGTTTGTTCGATGGCAAAACTTTTGACGGCTGGAAAGCCAGCGAACATCCCGGCACATTTACAATAGCCGATGGGATGATTGTCGTTTTTGGTGAACGCGCCCATCTGTTTTACGAAGGGCCTGTCGCCAATCATAATTTCAAAAATTTTGAATTTAAAGCACAGGTGATGACCACGCCTGGCTCCAACTCCGGAATTTTTATTCATACCGCTTACCAAGAAACCGATTGGCCAAAAAAAGGTTATGAATTGCAGGTGAATAATACCCATACGGATTGGCGAAAAACAGGAAGTGTGTATGCCATGCAAGATGTAAAAGCGGCACCTGCGAAAGACAACGAATGGTTTACCTATGAGATCATTGTGCAGGGAAAGAAAATTACAGTGAAGATCAACGGCAAAACAATCAATGAATATACGGAGCCTGCTGAAGGGGGCCGGCTTTCGAGTGGCACATTTGCCTTACAAGGTCATGACCCTAAGAGCAAAGTCTTTTATAAAGATGTTATGGTAAAAGTGCTGCCGGATTAATGCGCACAGAATTAAGTTCAATATCTACCCTAACAAGTAGCTAAAAGGCAAAGTATCTACGACTTTTAATTTGTTCTCTAGTTGAGGAAAGTCAGGGTTGATCAGCAGGTTGTGTTCTTCCGGATAGAATTTAATGTTCAGTCTTGCTGAAGGAACTTTAAGAAAAGGGAATTCTCTCTCCAGCAACCACGCACTGCCAAAATTTTGTGTAGCCCTTCCATGTGGTGAGATATTCCAGCTGGTTGGCAATTCATAGGCATCCAACTCACCAATCAAAGAAGAATCTTTAATTTCAAATACGATCATGTACCAGGAATTCAAGGCAACGGCATTGCCTTTCACACACAAGTATTCGAGCAACGACACACTGGGCGAGCTGCCAGCATAAATCATTCTTGATCCTTTGGGGTTCCATCTTCCTCCATTCGCGGAGCAACTGAAGGGGCTCCTATAGAAATGGGCTGACATGATGCGGTAATAACGCATTGCCTACATTACGTTGCCGTAAATGAGTGCATCTAAGGCCTCGTCAACCAGATCGACACCAATGGTAGAAGTAATTAATTTTAGCGGAACAGCATTGCCAAGAGAAAGATTAGGGCTATTAAGCCAAGTTTTAAATTGTTCTTCTCCTCCAAAGAGGGAAACGCCCTTACGAATGACTTCATCTATTTTGTAGAATTGACCAGACCCCGGTAAACCGATTGATGTTTCGGGCTGCCATCGCAATACGGTGCTAACTGAAACGGTTGCCGCTTTCGCAATTTCAGGAACTTTAAAGTCAAGGTACTTCACAACGGGCTTGATTTCTTTCGATGTAATCCCTTTTTCAAGATAGCTTGATACGTCCTCTAAATTTTCGGCTTTTTTTAAAGCGGGAATAAAATAGCCATATCCCTGATGGATAGGATAGGTTTTCTTCCTTCCGGCCACAGTGATACGAAACGATTTTTCACCATAGGCAACGGCAGGCTCCGCAACGGTGCTTTTCTTTGGTTTTAAAGAGGTGTCCTTTGTTTTTTTTCTCTTTGTCATGATTTTATCATTTGATATATAAAAATACACCATTTGACAATAAATAAAAAACACTTCTCGTAAATATTTTCTGACGAGAGAACAATTTCGGTTTAATTCCCTTATCTTGATCTCTTTAAATTTAATGTATATGCAAGAAAAAATTTTTGATCTCACTGGAAAAGTGGCACTGGTTACAGGCGCCTCAAAAGGAATTGGCAGAGCCATAGCCGAATTGTATGCTCATGTTGGTGCCAAGGTTGTCGTTTCGAGTCGCAAACAAGAAGCTGTAGACGCTGTGGTGACAGAAATCAAAGGCAAAGGAGGCAATGCGTTGGCCGTAGCGTGTAATGTGGGCGATGCTTCCGACATTCAAAAATTAATTGACGCCACGCTAGCAACCTATGGCACAATTGATATTGTTGTCAACAATGCCGCGGCCAATCCAAGTTTTGGTCCAGTAGTGGAGACGACAGAATCTTCCTTTGATAAAATCATAGCCGTCAATGTGAAAGGGCCTTTCGAACTCGCTAAAAAAGTGTACCCAATTTTGAAAGCAAAAAAAAGTGGATCAGTCATCAACATTAGTTCCATCGGAGGTCTGCGACCAGAATCCGGTTTGGGGATTTACAGCATGAGCAAAGCGGCTCTTATTTCATTGAGTAAAGTGATGGCCAAAGAATGGGGCGATGACAACATTCGTGTCAACGTGATTTGCCCCGGGCTAATTAGAACTAAATTCAGTGAGGCACTTTGGAGCAATGAGAAAATTATGCACACGATGATGAAGATGTTGGCGATCAAGCGCGTAGGTACACCGGAAGAAATAGCAGCACTTGCACTTTACCTTGCGGCCGATGCCTCCTCGTACAGTACTGGCGCGGTGTTCACCGCTGACGGTGGATTTACCATTTAATGCATTGCCATGACGAATCTCTTTCTTACCGAAAAAATCAAATCCCTATTGCCGGCTTATCTGCAGTTTTTAAATGAAGAAGTTTATCCAATTGAGCTGGCCGTGATCAACAGGCCATTTCGCCAATCCCTTCCACTGCTAAAAAATTTAAGAGCAAAAACCAAAGAGAAAAAATTATGGGCGCCACACCTTTCGGAGAAAGATGGTGGCGTAGGACTAACACTTGTGGAGTTTGCACAGATCAGCGAACTGTTAGGTTCATCACCTATTGGACATTATTTATTTAACTGTCAGGCTCCCGATATCGGCAACATGGAGTTGCTTCACGGGTTTGCTTCTGCAGAATTGAAAAAGAAATATTTGGTTCCGTTAATGAATGGTGATATTCGTTCTTGTTTTGCAATGACCGAACCCGAGTTGGCGGGATCAAACCCTGTGCGCTTGGCCACCACAGCCAAACGAGAAGGAAATGACTATGTGATCAACGGACATAAATGGTTTACTTCTTCTGCCGATGGTGCTTCGTTTACCATTGTAATGGCGGTTACCGATGCCCAAAATCCCAGTCCGTATTTAAGAGCAAGCATGATCTTGGTCCCTATTCCTAATGAAGGATATGAATTGGCGCGCAATGTTCCCATCATGGGTGAAGCGGGCGAAGATTACATTAGCCATGGAGAAGTACGGTTCACCAATTGTCCAGTCCCTGTTTCCAATCTTATTGGTGAGGAAGGCAAAGGTTTCGCTTTGGCGCAAGCACGGCTCGGCCCGGGGCGGATTCATCACTGCATGCGCTGGATTGGAATTTGCGAACGTGCTTTTGACCTGATGTGTCAGCGAGCGGCCACACGTAAACTTGATGAACATCGGTATCTCGGTCACCAACAAATTATTCAGGCTTGGATAGCCGAATGTCGAGCAGAAATAAATGCTGCAAGATTGATGGTGTTGCACACGGCTTATGAAATGGAACAGGCCGGATCAAAGGCCGTAAAAGATGAAGTTGCGGCCATTAAATTTTATGTGGCCAATGTGCTGTCCAATGTGATTGACAAAGCCATACAAGTACACGGAGCCCTGGGCATCACCGATGACACCTTGCTTTCTTTTTGGTACCGTCATGAACGTGCAGCCCGAATTTATGACGGCCCGGATGAAGTGCACAAAACATCATTGGCGAAGTCAATTTTAAAAAAATATGGATTGAGTTTTACAGGTTGAAATTTATTTTTGATTCTCAAGGTAATAGCACTAATTTTGACTAACATAAGTTATGTTTCAAGAGGCAAAAAAAATTCAACTAATAGAAGATGTGCTCAAAGTAAAAAATGAAGCTACACTGTTGGAGCTTGAGCGCATTTTAAAAAAATCGAAGAACAGGAAATCGGTTACGGTTTATGATTTTGTTGGGGTCTTTAGTAAAAAGGAAGTGACTCAAGTCAAAAAGGCGATCTCAGAATCTTGCGAAATAATTCATCCCGATGAATGGAGATAACATATTGCTGGATACCAATATTATTATTGAAATATTTGGAGGCAATAAGGTATTCGCTGACCGGCTTAACAAAATAAAAACATTTTACATCCGCTCAGTTGTCTTAGGAGAGCTTTATGTCGGAGTCAATAGAGCCATGAACAAAGCAAAGCACTTGAAAATGCTTAGCCAATTCTTGACGCTGGGTACTATTCTTTTAATCGATGAAGTGACTGCTAAATATTACGGAGAAACCGTTGCTTATCTCTATAAGAAAGGAAAACCTATTCCTTCTAATGACGTGTGGATTGCAGCCTTAGCAGAACAGCACGCGTTCACCTTGATTACACGAGATAGACATTTCAAAGAAATCGAAAAATTAAAACTACAATCTTGGTAGACCAACCTGCACTTATCCGTTCAGGTGAGGGATTCGAACCAAAAAAGCTTTCTGCCTACCTGAGTAATCATTTAGAGGGTTTCTCAAATGAATTAATCGTTCAGCAATTCCCCAGTGGATTTTCCAATCTCACGTATTTGATCACAGCTGATAAGGATGAATTTGTTTTGCGCAGGCCACCCATAGGTGCTAATATCAAATCGGCTCACGATATGGCTCGGGAATTTAATGTACTCACCTCCTTGCGAAAGGCCGGGTATGATAAAAGCCCGGAGCCCATTTTGCTATGCGAGGACGAATCGGTTATCGGGGCAAAATTCTATTTTATGCGCAGGGTGAAAGGAACCATCCTCCGCAACCGTGTTCCGAAGGAATTGAAAATCGAAGCCGAAACGTTTACAGCGCTGTCAAAGTCGGCTATTGATCAGTTGGTACACCTACATCAACTGGAACTTCAATCATCTGGCTTAGATCAATTAGGAAAGCCTGAAGGGTATGTGCAACGACAGGTCGATGGATGGATTAAGCGCTATGAAAACAGTGCTACCGATACTATTCCTTCGATGGATGAAACAGCTGAGTGGATGAAAAAAAATATCCCATCGTCTTCTTCGGTTGCATTTATTCACAACGATTTCAAATACGATAACCTCGTATTAGATCCACACGATTTAACGAAAGTCATTGCGGTACTCGATTGGGAGATGGCCACCGTTGGTGATCCACTTATGGATTTGGGAACGACTCTCGCCTATTGGGCCGAAGCCACTGACGCGGGTGCACTGAAGCCTTTCAATTTAACCTGGATGCCTGGTAACCTTTCTCGCCAAGAAGTATTGAACTATTACCAAGAGAAATCGGGGAAAACGATCAACGATTTTGTTTTCTATTATGCGTTCGGTTCATTTAAAGTGGGGGTGATCTGCCAGCAAATTTATTATCGCTACAAAAAAGGAATCACTAACGACCCGCGCTTTGCATCCTTACTTTTTGTGATCCAAGCCTGTGGGGAAAATGCCAGACGTGCGATTAATGATTTGAAAATTTGACCACGTGGAATTGAATTCAAAAAACTAATTTATGACCGAAATAAAAAACATTACCATCCTCGGCACCGGAAATCTAGGAAGCCGGATTGGCTTGCAAGGCGCCCTCTCAGGTTATCACGTTATCTTCTACGATTTGAATGAAGGTGCCTTCCACCGGGCGAAAGAGGTTTTTCAAAAAATACTGAAGTACTTAGTGAAGTCTGGAAAATTTACGCAAGAAGAAACCGAAGAAGCTCTTTCACGAATTTTCTTCACTACCGACCCGGCCGAAGCCGTTCGAGACGCAGACCTTATCAGCGAAAGCGTTACTGAAGAACTTATCATCAAACAAAAAGTATGGGAACAGTTCGGAAAACTTTCTCCAGCCAAAACTATTTTCACGACCAACACCTCATATCTCTTACCTTCTCAACTGGCTTCGTTTTCCGGAAGACCGGAAAAATTCTGTGCCTTTCATTTTCATGATGTGTTTACCGCCCGCGTTGTTGATATCATGCCACATCCAGGTACTGAAGCTTCCTTGATTCCTTTGCTGGAAGACCTTGGGAAGAAACTAAATCAAGTACCTGTGGTCATTAAAAGAGAATCACACGGTTACGTGTTTAATTTTATGCTCATGGCTTTGCTTGGAGCAGCCGGCCGACTAAAAACCAAAGACATTGCTGACATTGAAGCCATCGACAAATCATGGATGGTGAATTTCAATATGCCGATGGGGCCATTCGGAATTATCGACACCATTGGGCTTGACACTGCCTGGCATGTAGTCGCTGCGCGTGGCGATGAGTCTTCATCTGCCTTTTCAGCACTCCTCAAAAATTACATCGACCAAGGTAAACTCGGAGAAAAAACCGGAGAAGGATTTTATAAATACCCTAATCCGGAATACAGGAAGGCTGAATTTTTAATTTGACCTTGAAATTGACCTTAGCTTCTCAAGTTTAATTTTTTTAAATTTGATATTAAAAATAATATGTATTACCCCGAAACAAGTTTAGAAATGGGCATCAACGCACCAAAAGCGCACCAGCGAGTCATAGGCAGGTTGATGACCAGTTTAGGGCACTTGTTTTATCATTTACATCAGATAGCCCTTGAGCCCTTGCCAGAAACACAAATTGACGAAGGTCAGTCGAGCCCTGTTCCCGACATCATGCTATACAACAATGAAACATTTCAAACCCCAATTATTATAGAAGTTAGTCATCCCAACGGTTTAAAAAATGACCTAAAAAAAATAATAAGACTCATCGAAGGAAATGACTTTGGCATTGAAGAAGGTTTCATCTATGATTATGAGCGCGGTCTATGGTCAAAATATCAAAAAGGAGTCGGGCAGATAACTGAAAATCCATCCTTCTCTTCAATTTTGAAAATGGATTTGGCCTCGCTTCTTTAGTCTTTATTCCGCTTTCAAACTCTTCATTGGGTTGACCGTAGCTGATTGAACGGCCTGAACAGAAATCGTGATCAGCGCGATGATTAAAGCGGATCCTCCGGCCAACATAACAATTCACCACGACAATTCTATTTTATAAGAAAGTTTTTGAGTTTGGCGTCAACCTGGTTAAACGATGCTTTTTCATTGAGCTGTACAAAACATTGAAAAGAGTAATCCTCCCAGTTGTTCATTTTCTTCCTGTTTGCTTCGCTCTGGGTGAAAAAATAATCCAGTGGCATCAATACCTTAATTTCAGCAAACTGGGAGTTGGCCGGAAAATCCTCGAACACGCCTGAGATCATCAGGTTATCTTTTTTATCGAACTTGATTATTTTACCGAGCGCATTCTCACCAACCAATTCATCGGCCAATGTTTTGCAAAGCAAAATGGAATGGATTTCTTTTAACGCATTGTTTGTCCCGTGCAAAAGATGTTACGAAAACATTGCAGCAAACTGGGGTTCAACAAAGAGTCCTGCTTTTGAAAACTTCTTCTCCTCATAGCTAACAATATGATCCTTTTGCTCGGAAGTTATCGCAACTTGTTCAAAATCTGGAAATGTGCTCTTCAGTTCGTTGCCAATGGGCTGAGGAGCCGAATCAATGGTAAAGATCTCATCGCCAAAAGTGAGGTGATGATAAACTTTTCCAATGCGATTGTAGTTGGCAAACGACTTATTAAAACTCAATTCATCAAAAATCCAAAGGCCAATCATTATGGCCACGGCCATTCCTAACGCCAAGCCGCTGATATTTATTAGAGAGTATCCCTTGTTGCGCTGGAGGTTCCGCCACCCGATTTTGAAATAGTTTTTGAGCATGCGATGGTTGTCTAGTATGTGAAATTCACAATTATAGAAATTGCCTTTGGCTTATTGTCTTGTTCTATCAGGTGAGAGGATTTTCTTCGTTTATAGTTTTTCCATGATCTGTTTATTTTCAATATAATAGTCAAATTTATTAATTCCCGTGGAGACCCGTAGCGCCCTGATCCAAGTAAAAGACCAAGACTTCATACCAAAATTAAAGGTGTATATTGAAAATAAATATGGTGTATATTGAAAATAATATAGGTGCAAAATGAAAATAAATATGGTGTATATTGCAAATATTTAGTAGCTTGCGCCTATCATGATCCAAAGAATTAACTATAAAGCGATAGAAAAAGCACTAGGTCAATATCCAATCATTGCCCTTACCGGGCCGCGCCAATCGGGAAAGACCACCATGCTTAAGTCAATGTTCAACGCGTATAGATATGTTAACCTGGAAAACCCGGATATTAGAAATTATGCAATCACGGATCCAAGGGGTTTTTTATCGGAATATGATGCTAATGTAATATTTGATGAGGTACAACAAGCACCTGAGCTTTTTTCGTATCTGCAACAAATTGTAGATGAGAATAAAGCGATGGGGCAATTTGTCTTATCCGGATCACAAAATTTCCATTTAATGGAAAGGATAACACAGAGTCTGGCGGGGAGAGTGGCCATGTTTAAATTATTTCCTTTTGAATTTAAAGAGATGAAAAAGGCAGGCTGGCTTTTAGATGACCTAGCTCAAGTGCTGACAAAGGGGTTTTATCCAGCAATATTCGAGCGTAAACTTGACCAAGATCAATATTACGCTAATTACATTGATACCTATGTAAAGCGGGATGTGAGCCAATTAGTGAACATTCAAGATAACCGAACCTTTAACAATTTTATAAAATTGTGTGCAGCACGGGCGGGGCAGATACTGAATTTAAATGACTTGGCGAGAGATGCAGGCGTGAGTCACACAACGGTTAAAAACTGGGTTTCCGTTCTTGAAACAAGCTACATCGTATTTACACTTCAACCCTATTTTGTTAATTATGGGAAAAGGGTAATTAAAAGCTCAAAGCTTTATTTTTACGATGTGGGATTGCTTTGTCATTTGTTAAGCATTAGAAAAAGTGAAATCTCCCCACTTCACCCCATGTGGGGAAATGTTTTTGAAAATATGATAGTGAGTGAGTTGGTCAAACAAAATCATCATTCGGGCTTGCTGAGGGATTATTATTTTTGGAGAGACTCCAAGGGGAACGAAGTAGATTTGCTTTATGCGGAAGGTCAGTCTCTCACTACTTATGAAATCAAATCAAGTAAAACGATTCAAGAAAAAATGTTTAGCGGATTGAAATATTTCAACACTGTAGCCGGTGGTAAGGTTACCAATCAGTTCTTAATTTATGGTGGCAATACAACACAGAAGCGAACAGATTTCCAGGTTTTACCTTGGGAAAAAGTGCGATGACAAAGGAGCTTGTGGGTTACGTTTCGGTTATCCTCTATTAGTCGATGTAGTTTCGATTTAGGTTGACTGCAATTAACATGTAACAGACAACAATTGACTTTCATTCCGACCTCAGGCTCACCACCAGATTCGCTAAAACTGCCTTAATGCTTGAACCGATGTTGTAATCAGGTTCCTCCATGTGTAGTTACTGACGCATTCCACTTCAGCCATAGCCCTCGGAAGTTCCTCACCCGACAACCATGGATATTAATGTGAGCGAATAAGATTACTTATTGAGATTGGCGATTCTTTCCGGGTTTCCAAAAATGAAAAATAGTTTCCTTTTCAAACCCTTTGCTTTTTTTACATCTTTTAAAATATCCACATATTCATGGAAGTTAATATGAATCGGATTGCTCTTCTTCGTAATAGGGTGCGTTAGTCCATAGACAACTTGCTCTTCCTCGACCTGGTACGTGCCAAAGATCCTGTCCCATATTATAAAAGTGGCTCCGTAATTTTTGTTGATATATTTGGGTTGAGATCCATGATGAACACGGTGATTGGATGGCGTTGCAAAAATATATTCAATAGCAGGGTGAAGCTTTCGGATATACTCAGTGTGCACTAAAAATTGAAAGAGGATTGCAATTTGATTTGTTATAAAAATAATAACGGGATGAAACCCCATCAGGGCAACAGGAAAAATAAAAATGATCTTTATGTATTGTACCCAGCTTAACCGGAACGAAACGGTGAGATTGTAATTTTTACCGGAATGGTGAACGATGTGGGTGGCCCAAAAAAAACGAAAGCGATGGGATATGCGGTGTGTCCAGTAACTAAAAAAATCAAAGATGATGTAGCAGGGAATAAAGGCCCACCAATTTAATGTCATTCTCCAAGGCACGAGATTGTAAATGAACACAAAAATATAAAATAGGGTTGTCTTCAACAGAACACTAATCACTACATTTCCAATACCAACCAATATGGATCCAAGAGTTTCCTTTTTATTATAATAATCCTTGTCTTGAAAGTACGAGGTCAAATATTCTACAAGTACAATTAAAAACATTACAGGCGCTGCCCAGACGATAATGTTAGGTGAACCATCTTGAAGATCGGCAATATCCCCTATATGTATTTTGTCTGCACCGAAAAGATTGAGAATATTCATACCACTGATTTTTATTTTATAGGCTGCCATTTCTACCTGGCAACCAATTTCACTTGATAAAAGATTATGCCATCTGTATCAATCCCTGTATGAGAATGATCTTACCAAAGAAACTTAAGAAAGGTAAATCACTTTTGAGGTAGAGATTGGTCAGATTGGCAATTTTGACCGATACATAATTTTACAGCACTCCTTTTATTTTGATACCGATTCGATAAAATCGGATGGATCACTGTAGATATATTCAAAGTTCCATTTTCTACATCGCAATACCTAATGATCCAGAAGATAGATAGGAGATAATAGTTGTCAGGTCTTTTAATTGCTTCATGAAAGCGTCCATGAACGGTTATGTGCATAGGTTAAAATTAAAGCATTGTTGTTTTATAACCTGTTGGTAATGGCATGTAGTTATCGACTTAACAAATAACTGATTGCTTCTCCGCTACTCCGATCTTAGAGGGTCAACAGGGTATTTTAATGCCGACATTATAGTTTTGAAGCTCATCGTAAAAGAAGCAATTTGGCTTTTCGTGTGCCCATGGCAGGGGGGCTTGTGGCCAAATTCTGGCTGGTTTGCTACTAAGCCCCATTGCTCAACATCAGCTTAATAATTCAATACAGGATGTTCATTTTCTTTAGATCTTCCCTAAGCAGTGCAGGCGATTGAAAATGGATGCCTTTAATTCCTACCGCTTCTCCTCCTAAAATATTCCGGAGAACATCATCAATAAATACAGCTTTAGCGGGATCAATTGCATATCGATCCAAAAGAATTTGATAAAATTCTGGATAGGGTTTCCTCGTTTTCTCAATGCCCGAAACAACAATGCCCTCGAACCAATGCAGAAAGCCAAAATTGTTGAGCGCCCAGGGAAAGGTCTGTTCCGACCAATTGGTGAGCGCATAGATTCTGTATTTCTTTAGTTCAAAAAGTTCTTTCAAAATCGCTACGGTTTCAGGTAAAGGCCCAATAATCGTTTCTTCCCATCGGTCGTACCAGGCGCGGATGGCCATTTCATGTTCCGGAAATTTGACAAGCAATTCATGGGTAGCTTCTTCAAACGATCGGCCTGCATCTTGCTTCTCGTTCCATTCACTGGTGCAAACATTTTGAAGAAACCATTCGATCTCATCTTCGGATTTAAAAATCTTGCGATAAAGATGACGCGGGTTCCAGTCAATGAGTACGCCACCCAAGTCGAAGATGACAGTGTTGGTAGATGACAAAGCTTAAAAGGTAAAGGTGTGATTGAATAACGGAGAAAAAAGTGAGCCTTGATTTTTTTCAGTAAGAACATATTTTCCATTAACCAATTGAAAGACATGACTTTCTTTTGTGGTTGGGTCAATGACCCAATATTCTTTTACACCAAATTTTTCGTAAAGCTCTTTTTTGACCACCAGGTCGTGTTTGCTGCTGCCCGGTGAAAGGATTTCAACTAATATGTCTGGACAACCATGATAAGGTTCGAAGTCGTGTGGTTGACTCGGGTTTTCTTTTGAAATAAAGGCAAGATCAGGTTGCACGGCATTTTTGTGTTCATCAAAAAATATATCCACAGGTGCGATGAAGAGCTCCCCTAGATTTCTTTCAATGATAAAATCATCCATAGATTTTAAAAAAGCTTTCAAGACTCGCTGGTGCTTATTAGATGGTGCTGGCGACAAATAAATTTGCCCGTTTATGAGTTCGGCCAAAGTTCCCTCGGGAAGCATTTCATATACTTCCATAATTGTGCGGGGAGGGTAAGGAACTTCAATAATCATAATCCGAAATTACGAAATTATTTTCCAAATGCCCACCGCAAAAACTCAGGCATGGCGGCAGCCCAGGTTTCAATGCTGTGTGTGCCTTCGGGCATCTCATAATATTGGATATCATGAAAAGGACGGTATCCTTTTTTGGTAAGTTCCACAATCAGATCAAGGGTGTCGTCAATGGAGTCAATCACGCCATTGTTATTGCGGTCATTTTGTTCATCTAATTTTCCCGTTTGGAACCAAAATTTAAGCCCTTCCTTCTTTTTGCTCCTTCGTACTTGTCGTTGCATGAGGCGATCGCGTTGATCCGAGTAAAAGACACTGTTGCTGTCGCGCCTTCGCCACCAAAAGGAACCACTGAATACGCCAACTTTTTGGAAGATGTCGGGATGATTCCAAGCCAGGTCAATAGCACTTAGTCCACCCATAGAGCAGCCGGCAACAACGTGATTTTGTACTGATGGGCTGATTGGATACTTATATATGAGATAGGGAATAAGTTCTGTAGTGATATAGCTCGCGTAGGCTTTTGCCTGGGTACCACGCTTAAGATAATCGTGCTTGATGGCAACGCCATATTCTTGCATTCGGTCTCCGGCCACTACTCCCGCAACAATTATTTTTTCTATTGCGGAATTCCCCACTAAATCCTCCAAAGTGGATTTTAGTTGAAGCTTTTCCATGTCCTGCCCGTCATTCAACAAAAGCAAGGGGTATTTCATTGAACTTTCCGAAAGACCAGGGGGCAATAGAAGGATAACCTCGACATCCCTTCCGAGGAGATTGGAGTATGCAGAAATTTTCTCAAGGGAATAGTTTAGACCTGACTGATGCGATTTTTCTTCTTCCACAGTTTGTCTTTCAATTTTTATTTATCAATTTTAGAAGGAACAAAAATAACCATCTTCTCTCATTGGCAAATTTCCCCACTTCTATTTGATGAATTATATTTATGCCACACGAACATTTGCACCGATGGTATTCGCCCGCTTTAAGTAAAGACATTGAAGTGTTGGCCTTTGGCCATCGTGGATATCCGGTTATTCTTTTTCCCACCTCCATGGGGCGCTATTATGAGAACAAAGATTTTAAATTGATTGATAGCGTTTCGTGGTTTTTGGACGAAGGGCTAATAAAAATCTATTGCCCCGATGGAATTGACTCACAAAGTTGGTACAACAAGAATATCCATCCGGCCGACCGCGTAAAAAACCACATTTGGTATGATCAGATGTTGATTAATGAATTAGTTCCTCTGGCGCAGCGCGAAACAGGAGTGGGAAGAGTGGCAACGGCTGGCTGTAGTTTTGGAGGCTACCATGCCACGAACTTCGCCTTCAAACATCCCGAGGTGGTTAAGTATGTTATTAATATGGGTGCTGCATTTGATATTAAAGATCAACTCGATGGCTACTATGACGATAATGTCTATTTCAATAACCCCCTGGATTTTATACCCAATGACAACAATCAATTTTTTCACGACCTGTTTGTTATTTTGGGTACCGGCACCCATGATATGTGCTGGCAAGCCAATGAACAAATGGCAGAAATATTAAAAAGGAAGGGAATCAATCATTGGCTGGATGTTCGGCAAGACCGCCCCCACGATTGGCCCACTTGGCGTGAAATGTTCCCGCATTATTTGTCACTCGTTAAGTAGTTTCTTAGGTGAATAAAAAATAAATTATAGCTATGAAAAAGATTGGAATTCTCTACGGCATGGAACGCTCTTTTCCGGAGGCGTTTGTCGAACGCGTTAATAAAATGGGGCCGAAGAATATTCATGCCGAACCCGTATCCATTGACATGGTGCAACAGGGGGCAGGCGATGGCTATGCGGTAATCATTGATCGCATTTCTCAGGACGTTCCTTTCTATCGCGCGTATCTGAAAAATGCAGCGATTAGCGGAACAGCCGTGATCAACAATCCATTTTGGTGGAGTGCGGATGAAAAATTCTTTAACAATGCATTGGCTGTCAAATTAGGGGTGCCTGTTCCTAAGACAGTCATTCTGCCTTCAAATGAAAAGCCGGCCGACACCCAGGATGCTTCTTTCAGCAACCTGAAATTTCCCTTGAGCTGGGAGAAGATCTTTGCACATATCGGTTGGCCAGCTTATATGAAACCCCACTCAGGAGGAGGTTGGAAAAGTGTATATAAACTTGAGAATCAGGATGAATTTTTTAAATCCTACAAAGAAACAGGTCAGTTGGTGATGATGCTTCAAGAGGAAATTATTTTTACCGAGTACTTTCGTTGCTATTGCCTAGGCAGAAAATATGTTCGTGTGATGCAATACGAGCCACGTAATCCTCACCATTTGCGCTATGTGGTCAATGGCCCACCGGCTTCTGATAAATTGATAAAGAAAGTTCAAGGGTACGTTTTGGATTTATGCAACGCCCTGGGATATGATTTTAATACAGTAGAAATGGCGGTGCGTGATGGGGTGCCTTACGCCATCGACTTTTGCAATCCTGCTCCTGATGCCGATGTGAAATCGGTGGGTCAGGAAAATTTTGATTGGGTAGTGGAGCATGCCGCAAAGATGGCGGTAGAACATGCCAATGCGCAAAAACCTGGAAAAGACAATCTTACCTGGGGAACCTTTGTTCGTCAATCGGTTAAGAATTTTGAATCATTGGGAAAAATCAAATCAGAAACTAAACCAAAGCTTGTATCAAAACCAAAATCGGCCGTAAAACCTAAATCAAAGAAATAGAAAACTTGGCGTCTTTGCACGAAAAGCATGGAGAAATTTACACTAGGTGTTGAAGAAGAGTATATGGTCATTGACCCTGTAACACGTGAGCTAAAATCGCACGATCAGAAAATTGTAGAGATTGCTTCGCAGCTTTTGAGCGACCATGTGAAAGCTGAGATGCATCAGGCGGTGGTGGAAGTGGGAACAGGAATATGTAAGGACGTAGAGGAAGCAAGAACGGATATTTCCCGATTAAGGAATTATGTGGCGGAAGTAGCTGGGTCGTTAAACTTGAAAATTGGGGCAGCAGGAACGCATCCATTTTCTCATTGGAGCACGCAACTCATTACTCCGAATCCGCGCTACGATGAAATCGTGAATGAAATGCAGGAAGCTGCACGGTCCAATTTGATTTTTGGCTTGCACGTGCACGTGGGTATAGCCGACAAGAACATGGCGATCCACATTATGAACACGGTTCGTTACTTTTTGCCGCATATCTATGCACTTAGTACCAACTCTCCTTTTTGGGAAGGCCGAAACACGGGCTTCAAGTCTTATCGCACCAAAGTATTTGATAAATTTCCCCGCACCGGCATTCCGGATTTTTTTAACGACTGGGATGAATTCAAAAATTATGTCAACCTGCTGATCAAGACCAGTTGTATCGATAATGCGAAGAAAATCTGGTGGGACGTGCGGGTGCATCCTTTTTTTGATACCATCGAGTTTCGCATTTGTGACGTGCCGCTACTGGTAGAGGAGACCATTGCCATCACGGCCTTGTTTCAGGCGCTCGTGGTGAAGTTGTATAAACTTCGCAAACAAAACATGAGTTTTATCTTGTACACACGCACCCTTATCAATGAAAATAAATGGCGTGCTTCACGCTATGGGCTGGACGGCAAACTGATTGATTTTGGTAAGCAAGAACAGGTGGATACGCGGGAACTCATTCTTGAACTCCTTGAATTTGTAGACGATGTGGTGGACGAACTCGGTAGCCGCAAGGCCATCAATGATGTGCGGAAAATATTAGAAAGCGGAACTGGGGCCGATCGCCAATTAAAAGTCTTTGAGCAAACAAAGAACTTAAACAGTGTAGTGGATTACATCACTGATCAAACTTTGCTGGGTATTAATGCTTGATCGGAAACCTTTTGAATGGTTTGGTCTCATCAAATAATTTGCGATAGGTGCAATGCCGTTTTACAATTCCACCATTGAGTTGCTCACACACCCGGATCATCTTGATGTTGAAATCGGCAATCCAGTTCAATTCAAATTCTGTGTATTTATCATACTTCTCCTGAACCAACACACGAAAAGCTTCAATGATGGCGCCATCCACGCCCTTGCCATGGTGGGCAGGCACCACGCCAAAGAGCACACCAAAAGCTTTGCGGTCAGTCATCCGCCAGGAGTGCCATAGAAATTTTAGCTTGCCAATAAGATTAAGTTTTCCGTTCACGTATTTGAAAATTTGATTTACTTCAGGTAACGCCAATAGAAAGGCAATGGGTTCATTTTGGTAGTAACCAAACCAGATTAATTTTTCATCGAGGATGGGTTTCATTTGTTTCACCACCAGGTTCGCCTGCAGCGAGGTCATTTCAGGAATTTCCCCCCGATTGGCCCACGCCTTGTTATACACTGTTCTGATTTTGTCGGCCAGCGTGTGCCATTCTTTTTTTTTCAGATACTCAAATTTGTAGTTGGGGTCTTCCGCGATCAGTTTAGCCTTTCTCAATAGCTTGGGGTCTAAGGGGCCGTTCACATGCCGCCCAAAGGTGAGCTGATAGAAATAAGCTTGAAAACCATACGCTTCAAAAAAATCGTTATAATAGGGTGGGTTATAGTTGCATTGGTAATTGGGCCAAATCTCAAACCCTTCTACAAGCATGCCCCACCAGCGGTCACGATTTCCAAAATTAATTGGGCCATCCATGGCTTCCATGCCTTTGGTTTGCAACCATTGCTTGCATTGATTGAACAACAGAAAGGCAGCAAACTGATCCTGAATACATTCAAAAAATCCGATTCCCCCCGTGGGCTGATCGTTCCCCTTCAACGAAATCTTGGTATCATAAAAGGCAGCGATTCGCCCGATGGTTTCACCGTTTCCATTTACCAAAATCCAACGTATGCATTCCCCTGACCGAAAGGATTTATTCTTTTCTCTATCAAACACTAACTCAATGTCTTTATCCAGTGGCCTGATCCATTGTGGAAAATCTTTGTATAGCTTCAAGGGCAACAACAAGAATTCCTGTTGCTCTTTTTTACTGATAACCTCCTTTATTGTCATTGGGATGAAAAAATTTATTGGACCAATTGAGGGATCCGATTGGGTAACTGGATAACAAATGTTGTTCCTTGGCCCAGCTCGCTGACTACTTCTATATGACCTTCTAATTTATCGATGGCGTTTTTCACGATGTATAGCCCAATGCCCGAACCATCGGATTGATCGCTCGCCCGGTAGAACATGTCAAAAATCTTCTGAAGGCTTGGTGGCCCAATGCCGATGCCATTGTCGCTGAACCGGATGATGGCCTGTTTTTCGGTAACGGAAGTTTTTAAATTAATTTCTGGATTCTCTTTTCCAAAATCGCGATACTTGATGGCATTAGAAATGAGGTTTCTAATTATCTCGCCTATGCGCCAACGGTCACTAAAAAATTGTACGCCTTCCACAATCACGCTCCGTTTGATTTCGTTTGCACCCTTCAGATAATTTAAATCAAAAAAGGTTTGATCAATCAGTTGCTGAAAATGAATCGGCTCAATGACCACTTCGAGCTTAAGATTTTTAGAGTGACTGAGCACATCGGTGATGAAATGATCCAATTGTTTCACTTTGTTTCCGATCACTTTCAGGTAGTCTTTCAGGTTATCGTCATTGCCCGGCAAGTTAGCCAGGTTCACCAATCCAAGTACCGAGGATAAGGGCGCCCGCAAATCGTGCGATACTTTGTACACAAAGTTGTCGAGTTCGGTGTTCCGTATTTTTAATTCTTCCTCAATTTTTTTCTGTTCGGTGATATCCACATAGACCCCAAAAATGCCTATCGTTCGGTCTTCAAAGTGAATTGGCAATCCGTAGATAATTACAGACATCAAGGCCCCATCTTTTCGTATGCGCTTGGTCTCGATCCGCACTACTTGCTGTGTAGAAATAAGGGTATTCAAATCATTGCCTTCAGATCGGAGGGTGTCTGGCACAATGGTTTGATTTAATTCTTTTCCCCTTAGCTCTGCAAAGGAATAGCCAAACAGGTTTTCAAAACTTTGATTTACATTGCCTACCGTGCCATCGCTATTGAGCATAACAATAGCCATTGGTGAAACTTGAAACAACTGGGAGAAAAGTGTTTCTGATTTTTTTACCGCAATGCGGGTCTCCCGCTGTTCGGTAACATCTCTAATAATCACCTGAATGGCAGGTTTATGCTGATGCGTAAACGGAAAGCCCGAGACTTCAACGTTGATTATTTTTCCGTCCAAACGAATGTATTTCTGTTCAATCGTGGACACGCTCTCCCCACTTAGTATTTTTGATATCCTGCCTAAGGTGGATTCTCTTGAATCGGGATGGATATACTTCAAAAAATTGCTGCCGATAATTTCTTTGGGATCTTTTGCCCCCATCATCCTTGCTCCTGATTGGTTGATGAACTCAATGGTTTCTTCGCACAGTATGGCTATTCCTATGGGCAAATGCTCAAGGAGGGTGCGGTAGTGATTTTCCTCATCGCTGTCTTTTCGCTTTTCGTGTAGCTGTTCCAAAGTCTTGCCGGCCTTTTTAGTTTTTGAGGGAATTGCCCGTGGTACGCCTTTTTTTTTATTCATTTATTTAAAAATTGCAAGTTAGCAAGATAGGGTTAGCCGCTCCTAAAAATTTGATCTGTACTAAAAATATTACTCAGAAAATATCCTACACTGCACATTTCGTTTTTCGCAGGGGTTCATGGAAATTAGCGTGAATTATCACAAACAGGGTAAAATCGCAAACAGAAACGGTTTTCACAGAAATCTTTGAACGATGAGAAATCTGCTCAAATTCTTTTGGCTGCTCGCCTTAGTATTTCTTGTCGTTCAAGGGAGTTATACTATTTGGAAGGAATGGGAAATAAGGTCTATCCATGCGCAGGGGGAAATTGTTGAAGTTAAAATTGAGGAATTGCGCTGCACGAAAGGATTAATGGCTTTTTATTTTGAGAAAACCCGCAGGGAAAAGAAAATTGATGCGCGCACTTGCATCGTGTTCAACATTGGCCAGAAAATTAAACTCAAGCACAGCCGCCATTACCCAGATACGTTTTTATTTGTGAATGAACGGAACCCCATGCTTTTCCTTTTGGGCGGCTTGGAGATGGCTTTGGGTGTTTTTGGTTTGGTGGCCAACTGGCCGATGAATAAGCGTAAACGAACAACCAAGAAACTGGCTGAATCTTTCGCGCAATCCTTGAATTGAGAAGACAAATCAGGGTTGGTGTTTACTCTTTAACTGTCTAACTTCAACCTTTCAAATAAGAATATGTACTATCATCGCTTAGGAAAAACTCCACCCAAACGCCACACGCAGTTTCGTCAGCCCGATGGAAGTTTGTACAAAGAAGAGTTGGTAAGTTCGGAAGGATTTTCAGGAATCTATTCCAACCTCTATCATATCCATCCGCCAACGCAAATCAAAGAAGTGCGGGAGGCCGAAAAATTCGGGACGAAGCGCGTGGCCGAATACAAGCTTTTGCAAACACATCTGAACACCAGCAACGTGGGCGAAACCGGAGCCGAGTATTTGAGTGCCCGCAAGACCTTGCTCATCAATAACGACTGTTCACTTTCCATCTGTTCGCCCAAAAAACGGACGATGGATTATTTTTATAAAAATGCTGAAGGCGATGAAGTGATTTTTGTGCACGATGGCAAGGGTACACTCACCTCACAGTTTGGCAAATTGGAAATCCGGCAAGGGGACTATGTGGTCATTCCGCGCACGGTGATTTACAAATTGGATTTTGAATTGGGCCCTTTGCGTTTGCTGATCATCGAATCGGCTTCGCCCATCGAAACCGTAAAACGCTACCGCAACCAACTCGGCCAACTGCTGGAACACTCGCCTTACTGTGAACGCGACATCCGCCCTCCGCAGGAGCTGGTCACCGACACTTCCAAAGGTGAGTTTTTAGTGAAAATAAAAAAGCAGGGCTTTCTGCATCACTACGTGTATGCGCACAGCCCACTGGATTTGGTAGGGTGGGACGGTTTCCTTTGGCCGTATGCTTTTTCCATCCACGACTTTGAGCCCATCACCGGACGCATCCACCAGCCACCACCGGTGCACCAAACTTTTCAGGCGCACAATTTTGTGATCTGCTCGTTTGTGCCGCGCCTGTTCGACTATCATCCGAAGGCCATTCCCGCGCCTTATAACCACAGCAACATTGATAGCGATGAGGTATTGTATTATGCCGAAGGAAACTTTATGAGCCGCAGAGGCATTGAGCGCGGATCGTTCACGCTGCATCCGGGTGGCTTGCCCCACGGCCCGCACCCCGGCACGGTAGAAAAAAGCATTGGCGCCAAAGAGACGCATGAGCTTGCCGTGATGGTAGATACCTTTCATCCGCTGCATTTAACCGAAGATGCCCTTCCTTATCTGGACAAAAATTATCCAATGAGTTGGACGGATAATGCGGGCAATGGCTTTAATGAGGTGAATACGCCTTGAGGATAGGAGGTATAAGCAATATTGCTTATAGCGATTTGTTGCCGGCAAGCCATTGGGACGACTAAACCGATAGATAAAATGATAAGTCATAAGCCGTTAAAAAGTGTTAGTCATAACTTCGGACATTCGTTCATTAGTTTAATGAATTACATTAATGACGACTATTTACTTGGACATCTTCTCAAACAATCAAGAAAGACAAAGATTAGTAAACTAACTGTTGACATCTTGAACGACAAAGCAGAACCAAAAGAACTTTTGACAAGTGAAATAAGGGCTTCTTTAAAACATTACTGTAATTGGTTTCCTACTTTAGTAAGTCAAAGCGGCTCTACAATGGACTACGTTACCTCAGCGACAATGACAATTCAATTTGACCTTGAGACAACTAGACCATATGTGAATGACTACAGGTTTTCCGAGAACCCTTTCACATGTGACATAGTTATAATTGACGACAGAGGAAAAGAATATCGACACAGACATGAGGGGTGGTGGTTTCCAGAAAGTAACGACTAGTAAGGGCTGACTATTGAGTAGCAGGGGACGAAATGGCCAGCCGGCAATAAATAAGGCTTCAAGCGGTCGGCACGACCCAGCGTGAAGCCTATGTTGCACGGAACCTTCGGTTGCGGTGAGGTTGAGTTTTTTCTATGGAGATTGAATGGATCGGAGCAGATCAGGAACAGCTAAGATTCATGCC
>DAHVFH010000024.1 GCA_027317105.1 Cytophagales bacterium | reverse complement strand
ATCCAATATATCCTGCATTAAATCGAGGTACTGCCGCATGAATTCAATTTTCATGCAAATACGGGAAGAGTAACCAAACAAAAAAGCCCCTGCAATTCGCAGGGGCTTTTGCCCACCTCATCAACCCATCAAAATTTCTTAATTCCCGTCTTTGTTAATTGTTATTGTCTTGGACTTGCCATTTACAGAAATGGTAACCGAATTGCTGCACGTGGTGCCGTTGCCAAAATTCAAGGTATAAAGCGTAGCGGTAGAACTTCCCGAAGGCGTGACCGTTATCGTCTTTTCACCTGAAAGTGGTGCCAAGAAGCCAGTAGTTAAGCAATCGAAGCGATAAACAATATCTTTGGTGATCGCCATTACGTACGATCCTCCCTTTCTAGTAGTTCCACTAGCGCTACCTCCCGACTTGTGAGTAACGGTAGACTGAAGTGGCGTGGCAATCACATAATCCCAAACGACAGTGAAGTCGGCAATTCTTGTCAGCTTAGTGCTGTCAGGGAAGGTAAGGGTTAATTCTGTTGTGTGATGAAATGAAGCGGTTATATCTGTGGTTGTCGCTGTTGTGTCATTAACTGTTACCGTGGAGGAGCCAGAAACCCTCACATTATTCCTATAGAAATTACTGAAGGTAATCGTTCTTTTTGAACCTGCCTGAAGCCTTGATCCCGTGTAGGCAATAATTATCTCCCCTTTTCGGGTAACATCGCCGTTTGTTACTCCTGCACCATAATCAATTGTGATGGTGCCATATATACCATTAGGACCTTTGGAACCACTTATTGTAATAGTAGCACCTTTCAATCTACCATCTTTGTCGCCAAGCCCATTTATCTGGCCTGAAACACGGCCTTGCGAAAGTTGGGTATTTGTCACATTGGTCATGACCGAATTGGTAAGATCAGAGGCCTCACTTGAGGTTGTCGAAGATACTGATTCCGAGTTTACATTCTGAGAATCGGTAGCACTAAGTGGATTATCAATACTCTTGCTGCACGAAGCCAAAACGAAGATACATGCCACCATAGCAATGGATAGGTTTCTTAACGAAATTACATTTTTCATTTTCATAGAATTAAATTATTATTTTTTAGAGTTTCGATTTGAAAAAAAGTTTAATTGTGAATAAAAAATGCCTTGCCTTAAGCTGGTCATTCCCTTCTGTGATCATAATATAATTAGTCTCCTTCTGGGTTAACCGTTACCTGTTTAGCTTTTCCTTTTAGGATAACCGTGATTACGTTATCGCAGGAGCCATCACCAAAATCGATTGTATATTGTTCGGTGCCTACTGTTATTACTTTAGTGCCGCTTACAGGTATGAATACTTTTTCATTGCGACAGGAAACTTTATCAATAAGATCCTTCGTGATTTGCATGGAGTAGGTTTTTCCTCCTTTTGTCATTCCTGCAGCAGTACCGCCTGTCAACGTATGCCATTCATCGTTACTTGGAAGTGAAGCTCTGAACCACTCGCGGATAAGGTTATGCTCGCGAGTTACAGTCTTTCCATCGCCAAATGTAATTATGCCACCTGTCAAGATCGATTGAAATTCAAGATGGATGGAATCGACACTAAGTTGTGTTAAAATCGAGTCAATTCCTTTGATTTGGGTATCGTTTCTGGAAAAATTTGTGTGTACGCTAAAATAAGATCCGGGTATCCAACGCCTCCCGAAGTAATTAATTACAATGGTCCCTGAACGCTTAACACCTTCCTTGTCGTTGCAGGCTGGATCAAAGGTAATGGTAATAGTGCCTGCAGGTGCGGCTTTCGTGCCCGTGCGGTTAATGGTCACTGTTGCGCATTTCAGTCGATCATCACGGTCACCCAACCCAAAAACCGGTTCACTTGAACCACGGCTGCCTGCGTAGGTAGTGGAAGAAACACCGCCAATAACATTAGTGGCAATAACCGATGACTCGTTTGCATAAGAAGCTGAGGCCGATTCTGCATTCACATTTTGAGAATCAGAAGCACTAAGGATAGAATCTAAACTATTCGTGCAAGACGCCAGGGCGAAAATACCCACTACCACTAAAGCCGACAGATTTTTTCTTGAGTACATTTTTTTAGACTTAATTGACTTTTTTTGATCTGCTTACACTAATCGGGCAGTAAGAATCCTTTTTTACAAAAAGGTTTAAAATGAGGTCAAAAAAATTATAAAAAAAATAAAATCCCTTACTTCGCTAAATAAACCCATTTAATTGCCTTCTGGGGTCACAGTTACCTGTTTAGCCTTACCGTTCAAGGATATTGAAATAAGGTTATCACAGATGCCCGCGCCATAATCCAGCGTATATTGCTCATTGCCCACTTTCATTATTTTAGTTCCACTTACCGGAATAAATACCTTATTAACCCGGCATGTAACCTTTTCAACTAACTGTTTGGTGATTTGTGAAGTGTAGGCCTTCCCTCCTTTGGTTATTCCACTGGCAAAACCCGTTGAATCACCTAAGGAATTGGCCAACGTTATCCATTGGTTGTTGCTTGAGGAAACTATGGACCTTATCCATTGACGCGTAAAGATTTGAGAGCGGGTAATAAACCGGCCATCAGCAAAAGTAACTTTACCGCTATCCAAGACAGAATTAAAATAAACATGTAAGGTGTCTGGGCTGGTTATTTGGTAGGCTAGGGTAAGATTTCCCTCCACATGATCATCGTTCCTGTAATAATTAACTAGTCGCACATTTATAGATGACCCAGGTTGCCAACGGGCGCCCAAGTAGGAAATTATCACAGTGCCTTTACGAATTACGCCATAAGCATCTGCGCAGGAGGAATCGTATGAAATAGTTATCCTCCCCGCTAGCGCACCCGAATTTGGGGCAGTTGTTAAAGTCACGGTTGCACACGACCCAATTCGGTCATCCAATTGGCTTAATCCGGTAATGGCCAAACCGGAAAGGCCGCTGCTGCTATATTGGGAGTTGGTTAATCCACTTACTGCACTGCTCGCTAGGTCGGCAGATTCGTTGATATAAGCGGCAGAAGCTGCTTCCGCATTTACATTTTGCGCATCAATTGCATTGATGATTCCACTAGTTGGTTCGCAGGAAGCCAGGAAAGAAAAGACCAAGACGACACAAACCGATGTAAACTTCATAACAAATTTATTTTTCTTGGTTTTCAATAAGGGTTTGTAGTTTTTTGCTGAAGGAGTAAGAACATTCAAGCGCGTTAAATTTAAAATTTTCAATACCAAAATGCTTTTTTTTCATTTAAGACAATTGTCACATAACCGAGCAAAAAAAGTAGTGTGCTTGGCTTTTGCCTTTACCCTGCTAAGTCCAGCCTTTTCCCAGACAAAGATCGCAAAGTTAAAATATAATGGCGGAGGTGATTGGTATGCTGATAAAACTGCGCTTCCCAATTTGATAAAATTTTGTAATCAAGAAATGGGTACTGCTATTCATTCGGAGGAAGACGTTGTTGAGGTTGGCAGCCCCGCTCTTTTCAATTATCCCTTCGTTTACATGACTGGCCACGGCAATGTGGTTTTCTCTTCAGAAGAGGCTTCAAACCTTAGAAATTATCTGATCGCAGGCGGCTTTCTGCACGTGGATGACAATTATGGGCTTGATAAATTTTTTAGGCTGGAAATTAAAAAGGTCTTTCCTGAATTGGAATTGGTGGAAATCCCTTTCACGCATCCTATTTATCATCAAAAATTTGATTTTCCTAAAGGTCTTCCTAAAATCCATGAACACGATGGAAAGCCCGCACAGGGATTTGGCATTTTTTATGAAGGAAGATTAGTTTTGTTCTATTCGTATGAATGTGATCTCGGTAATGGTTGGGAGGATCAGCGTATTTATAACGACCCAGAAGCAAAGCGCCAAGAAGCCTTAAAAATGGGGGCAAACCTGATATCCTTTTGCTTTACCAGCAATTAGTCTTCCTCACCTGATTAACAAGCAACCATTAACTATTGACCCGGTTTACCTAACACTTCTTCCAATTTTTGATCAAGCGCAGCGCCACGCAAGTTTTTGGCGAGAATCACTCCATTTTTATCGAGCAAAATTGAAAACGGGATGGCATTAATATTATAGTCTTTGGCAGCCTGGCAATCAAAATACTTCAAATCAGAAACGTGTGTCCAATCCAAGCCATCTTCTTTGATCGCCTGAATCCAATCGGCTCTACTTCGATCGAGGGAAACAGAATATACCTCAAAACCCTTGGATTTGAACTTATGATAGGCCTTCACCACATTCGGATTTTCTTTGCGGCAAGGGCCACACCATTTTGCCCAGAAGTCAATCAATACATACTTTCCATGCAAAGAGGAAAGTTTTACAATCTGCCCTTCGGGATTCGCCAAAGCAATCTCTGGTGCTACCTGACCGATAGCCGTAACTTTCATCTTGTTTACCACATCGGCAAACTCTTTAGTGTAACTATAGGTTGGCCAGCTTTTTTTAAACTTTTCAAGTGAGGTCAAAAACAAGTCAAGGTTTTTATCTTTATCAATCAAATTGGGATCTTGTAACAAATGAAATAAAGCCAAAGAAGCGGGTTGTTGTTTCAACACATTGACAATCTTCTTTTGCTGCACATCCAGTTCTTTCATATAAGCACCTCGCAGTTCATCCATTTTTTTTTCATCCTTCGCTACTCCAGCCGCCTGAAATTCGCCTTCAATCTTTTTTAGTTCAGGCGCATCCTGAATCCCACGGTACATGGCCTGTACTTTTTGGTACAAATCATGATCGGGCGACCCTATGACCTCCGCAAATCCTTGCTGATCGTTGCCATCTACATTCAATTTGATATTGCTGTGATCAACCATCAAATTAATGGTTTGTTTTTTAAAGAAATTAACTCCGTAAATTCCTGGCTGCGTAAGGTGGATGGTTTTTGTGAACGTATTGTCCTTTTCAAGGTTGATCGTTTCGGATTGCCCTGTCCCGTCACTTTTTAATTCTTGAATTTGAATGGTACCTTCCTGGGGGGAATTTACTTTTCCGGTGATGGTAACATCCCAACCTCCGTCAGTCGATTTTTTTTCCGAAGTGCAGCTAAAGGAAGCAAAAATTAAAAGCAAATTTATGAACAGTCTCATATTGTTTCGGTTGTTAGTTGATCGTTAGTTAATTGCGATGAGATGCAAAACTAATAACGAATAATCATTAACGTATAACTATTTCATTAAGTTTCTTTACCAATAATTCATTCGCAGCCTTAGGGTCAGCTTTTCCCTTACTCCGCTTCATCACTTCACCCATAAACATGGTGATGATTCCCTTCTTTCCGTTCTGGTATTCTTCTACTTTCTCAGGAAAGTCAATTATCACAGCGCCAATAATATTAATAATAAAATCGTCATTGTTTACCTGGAGCAGGTTCAACTCTTTTGCATGAGAAAGGATATCAAGTTGCGGGGAAGCGGCAAGGAGTGGGAATATTCTTTGAACCGCTATGCTATAACTGAGCTGCTTTTTATGCACCAGACTGATGAGCTCGGATAATTTATCAGCAGAAACGGGGAAAGCCGCTATATCGATATTGTTTTCATTCAAAAACGATTTCACTGGCCCCATCAACCAATTTGCATTTTCTTTGTGAAGGGTGTTGAGCGCACATAGCGCTTCAAAAAAAGCCGCCATTTCTTTGGCCTCAGTTAGAAGCAACGCATCATATTCGGTCAACTGATAGTGAGAAACAAATTTGTCAACTAACGCCTGAGGAAGCGTGGGCATCATTGATTTAATTCTGCCTAACAATTCATTTGAAATAACTACGGGACTCAAATCAGGATCAGGAAAATAGCGATAATCGTTTAGTTCCTCTTTGGTACGCATCGCGTAAGTCTTTCCATCATTGATGTTGAATGTCCGCGTTTCAGAAATAACGGGCTCTCCTTTTTCGATAAGTTCAATTTGTCTTTCTACCTCATGATCAATGGCGCGCTGCACATGGCGGAATGAATTCATGTTTTTTACTTCCACTTTTTTTCCGAATTCCTTTGCCTCGCATAACATCACCGACACGTTCGCATCGCATCGCAACGAGCCTTCCTCCATGTTGCCATCACAGACATCAAGATAGCGGACTAACTTTCTGATTTCGGCCAATAAGGTAGCCGCATCTTCAGAAGTTCGGATTACCGGTTCAGTGACGATTTCAATTAATCCAACCCCGGCCCGGTTAAAATCAACCAATGTATCCAGTTCATTCTCTAAGTGAATAGATTTCCCTGCATCTTCTTCAAGATGGATTCTGTTCAACGCAATATCAATGCGCTTTCCCTCCTTTGTTTTGATGGATACATACCCTCCCTTGCAAATCGGTGTGCGATCTTGTGTGATCTGATAGCCTTTTGGAAGATCAGGATAAAAATAATTTTTGCGGTCAAAAATTTGAAATCGTGAAATTTCTGAATGGCAGGCAAGCCCCATTTTTATGGCCTGTTCAATGGCCAGTCTATTTAAGCGCGGAAGCGTACCGGGATGCGCTAAAGTAATGACGCCAACATGTGTATTCGGTGCACCCCCATACTCCGATTCGTCCGAATTAAAAATTTTGCTTTTGGTGAGAAGCTGCGCATGAACTTCCAAACCAATGACAACGGTGTATTTTTCTCTAATAGATTCGGTGATCATTTAAACACAGCTTTCTCCAACCGGGCAATACGATCGTAAGTATCAGCAAGCTTTATCAGCGATCTTGAATTTTCCGCAGATATCAGATTTAGCTTTACAATTCCACGTTCAACTTCTTCATTTTGCATAAAAGGAAGATTTTTATTTCAACAATTTACGAACTTCTATCAAAACATTGTCAAGGCCGGCTAAGTTCTTTCCTCCAGCTGTAGCAAAGAAAGATTGCCCTCCTCCCCCACCATCAATTTCCTTGGCAAGTTCCTTTATCATATTGCCTGCATGGAATTTTTTAGTTGTTTCTAACTTTTCTCCAATCATCACCGCCACTTGAGGTTTACCCTCAATATCTGCAGCAAGCACCAACAACAAATCATCAAACTGATTGCGAAGCGCATAGGCGATATTCTTCAATGTATCAGAATTGGGAACACTTACTTTCTCCAGAATTAAAGTATGCCCGTTTGACTTGATTGCTTTGAGCGCAAGTTCATCTTTCAGCACATTGGCTTGTGCCTGATAAACACCTTCTAATTTTTTTTCCAGTAGTTGCTTCTCTTCAATTAAGTTTTGTAATGAAACGATAAAGTCTTTTGGGTTTTTTAACAGTGTTTTTATTTCATGAACCACGGCAATGTATCCGTTCACGTATTCTTGAGCACCTTCAGCGGTTACGGCTTCAATCCTGCGCACACTAGCAGCCACAGAACTTTCTGACACAATTTTAAATAGACCAATGTTTCCAGTGGCCGACACATGTGTTCCTCCACAAAGCTCTATTGAAAACTTCGGATCAAACGTAATCACGCGAACAAATTCACCATATTTCTCCCCAAACAAAGCCATTGCACCTAACGATTTTGCTTTATCAATTGGCACATTGCGTTGCTCAATCAATGGAATATTGGCGCGTATTTTTTCATTCACAATAGATTCGACTTTGTCAATTTCAATGGATGTCATAGGGGCGAAATGCGAAAAATCGAAGCGCAGCATTTTCTCATTAACGAGTGACCCTTTTTGCTCCACATGCTTGCCCAACACTTGCCGCAAGGCCGCATGAAGCAAATGGGTAGCCGAGTGATTGTCCTTGGTGAGTTCCCTTTTGTGTTGATTGACCTTGGCGGTAAAAGTTGAATTAAAACTTTCCGGCAGCCTTTCTGCAAAGTGAACAATCAGTTCGTTTTCCTTTTTCGTGTCCGCAATTTCAATTTTTTCATTGGGCGATTCTATTACACCCTTGTCACCGACTTGCCCCCCGCTTTCGGCAAAAAAAGGCGTCTTATTAAAGACCAATTGAAAGAGTTCCTTATTCTTTTGTTTGACCTTGCGATACTTAACAATCCGGATTTCACTTTCTAGTTTTTCGTAGCCAATAAATTCTGTCTTTTGATCGGTACCTATTACAATCCAGTCTCCAGTTTCTTTTACGGCATCAATTTTAGAACGGGATTTTTGTTTTTGCATTTCCTCCTTGAATCCTTTTTCATCAACGATAAAGCCACGTTCACGGGCAATCAAGGATGTTAAATCCAATGGGAAACCAAAAGTGTCATAAAGTTCAAATGCAAAATAACCTGGCACTTCTTTATTCTGTAGAATTTTAAATTTGATATCACTATTTATCATCGTATTTGACATCTCCTCAACAGTACGCGCGACAACTACCTTTTCGGCATCCATTATCTCGCTTTCAATTGGGAGTACTTCTTCAAATCTTCTAATGCCCTTTTCCAGCGTCCTCAAAAAAGAAATCTCTTCTTCATGCACTACCCGCGTAACATAATCCTCCTGCTGATGCAACTCTGGAAAGACATCTTTTAACTGCAAGGCCAACAAGGGCACTAGCCGATAAATGAAGGGCTCTTTAAAATTCAGGTAAGAGAAACCATAACGAACAGCCCGCCTTAAAATCCTTCGGATCACATATCCGGCTCCGGTGTTGCTGGGCAACTGACCATCGGCAATGGCAAAACTTACTGCTCGGATATGATCGGCCATAACGCGGACTGCAATATCTTTTTTGGCGTCATCCCCGTAGGAATAATTATCCGCATGGAGTGCAATAAAATTGATTAGCGGACGAAAAACATCGGTATCATAATTGGAAGTTTTCTTTTGGATGGCCATACACAGCCGCTCAAAGCCCATGCCCGTATCAACATGCTGGGCAGGAAGTTTTTCCAAAGAGCCATCCGCCTTGCGATTAAACTCCATGAATACCAGATTCCAAATCTCCACCACTTGAGGGTGATCGTTGTTCACAAGCTCCTTTCCAGGTTTTTTCTTCACCTCTTCATCCGAACGAAGATCAATATGGATTTCTGAACACGGCCCACAGGGTCCTTGCTCACCCATTTCCCAGAAATTATCTTTCTTATTTCCGTGGAGGATACGGTCGGCAGCGATGTGCTGCTTCCATAAATTTTCCGCATCAGTATCCACCGGAAGATTATCTTTTTTATCGCCACCAAATACCGTGACATACAATCGGTCTTTGGGGAGTACATATATATCAGTAAGTAGCTCCCACGCCCAAGCAATTGCTTCCTTCTTAAAATAGTTGCCAAAAGACCAGTTACCGAGCATTTCAAACATCGTGTGGTGGTAGGTGTCCAACCCAACATCTTCCAAATCGTTATGTTTGCCACTTACCCGAAGGCACTTTTGGGTGTCGGCAATGCGGTTATGTTGAGGCTCTTCATTGCCCAAAAAACTGTCTTTAAACTGCACCATGCCTGAATTGGTAAACAGTAGGGAAGGGTCATTTTTTAAAACGAGCGGGGCAGAAGGCACTATATTGTGGCCTTTGCTTTCGAAAAAATCCAGGAATTTTTTCCTGATAGTAGCGGAATCCATTGAAAAATGCCTTTAATAAGGTTTAAAAATTACTATCTTGCGAGATTGAACTCAAACAAAAGGCCAAAATTAGCCTTCCTTGG
Source organism: Cytophagales bacterium (assembly GCA_027317105.1). Classification (GTDB taxonomy): domain Bacteria; phylum Bacteroidota; class Bacteroidia; order Cytophagales; family Cyclobacteriaceae; genus ELB16-189. Next base: position 11,451 of record DAHVFH010000024.1, on the reverse strand, counting down.
GGCATAATAAAAGGAAAAGAAAAAGTTAGTTTGAATAAATGAGGCAAACCGAATTTCGTTTTAACCCTAAAACCCTACGCTATGAGCCGGTAGGTTTTTCGTTTTGGCGATTTGGCCTTACACTTTTTACCTACCTCACCTTTGGATTTCTTTTTTTTATTGGCCTTAACCTTTTGCAAAACTTTCTTATCGAAACTAAGTTGGAAAAAGAATTGATTGCGGAGAACAATGCCCTGATTGAATACAAAGCTGTCCTAACTGCCCAAATAGCTGAATCCAATTCATCACTTGATAAACTTAAAACCGAAGAGGCCCACTTAAACGAAAAGTTATTCGAAGTTCCTGAGGAGGAAACTACGCTTCAACGCAATGATGATCTGGCAAGCTTTCAGCTTGAAACCGCAAATGATCTGTTTGACAAACGTATACTCTTTATTGAAGAGCGGTTAAATACCCTCAACACAAAAGCGAAAAAGTATAGGCAAATTTTTACAAATAAACTTACTGTAAAAAAGGCCGATGTAACTCGATTGGCAAACCTTCCCTCCATCGCTCCGGTTAAAGAATTGATGACAGAAAATTTAGTATCAGGGTTTGGTATCCGTATCAACCCATTTCATAAGGGAAATTACCACCATGATGGAATAGATATTGCCTTAACCAAAGGAACCGAAGTGCTTGCTGCCGGTAATGGAAAAGTCGCTTCGTACGGATTAAGTAACCTGGAGGGTGGATATGGGAATTACATTGAGATCGATCACGGCAACGGAATAATTTCGCGCTATTCCCATCTCGAAAAAATTTCAGTGACCTGGGGCCAGAAAATAAGTCAAGGACAGGTTATTGCGCTTTCCGGTTCTTCGGGTGGATCGGTTGCCCCGCATTTGCATTTCGAGGTAATAAATAATGGAGAAAGTCAAGACCCACTTATTTACATGGTAGAAGGAATTAACCCTGCCCAGCACTTGCAATTGGTTGTTAAAAGTAAAATTAAAAATCAATCGTTAGACTAATGGCTTTGCGTTACAAATACAATTCCGAAACTTGTCGCTACGAACCGTTAGTCGTTTCACCAAGATTACTGCTAAAGAAATTTTTTCGTTTTACAGCGATCTCTTTTTTAGCGGGCTTAGGCGGTCTCATCTATTACAATAGCCATTATCCGTGGCTTGATGAAGTCATTAGAGAAGAGGAAAATGCGAGGCTTAATTCCGAATGGAGGGGAATACACACTCAACTAAGTAAAACCTCACAAAAACTGGCCGATGTTGAAAATAGTGATGATCACAACTTCCGTGTAATTCTTGAAATGGAACCTCTTTCAGCTTCACAACGTGAGGCTGGTGTAGGTGGTCGTGAGAAGGCTAGTGCTGAAATTGCCTATCCGATTATCCGATCAGCCATGGATTTTTCGGAAAAAATTAATAACAGATTGACCGTGGAAGTCCAATCGATGGAGGAACTAAAAGAAACCTTTATTGCAAAACAGAAAGAATGGGCTTCGCGTCCCGCCATCCAGCCAATCAATAACAAAAACCTTACGCATCTCTATTTAGTATTTGGTCAACGTATGCATCCTTTATTGGGATATATTCGTCCGCATAACGGCCTGGACTTTGCGGCCCCATTTAGAAGCCCAATTTATGCCACTGGGGACGGCAGGGTGAGTTATGCCAGTGGAGGCACGACTTATGGCAATGTAGTCTTTATTAATCACGGCTATGGATTTCAAACCCGTTATGCACACATGAACCAGTTCATTGTTCACGTTGGCGAGACGGTTAAGCGGGGGCAAGTAATAGGGTATGTGGGCAGTACCGGACTTTCAGGAGGAACACATCTTCATTATGAGGTACTCTACAAAGACTCCTTTATTAACCCTATCTACTTTTTTCAGCGAGACTTGAAATCGGCTGAATTCGAAAAGCTAATCAAGCAAGGGAATTCTTCCACTTCGCTAGATTGAGGTAAGCCTTGCAGTATTCTAACATGCCCTCCTTCGAGTCAGTGAAAATCATTTTCTTTCTTCTTCTAATCAGCCATACCCTTCTTTGTCAAGAGAATGACTCTACTAAGGTTAGTAACAACCCTTCGAATAAAGACACTGTCGCTATTATTGGTGTTGGCGACATTATGATGGGAAGTAATTATCCGGCACCCGGTAAATTACCTCCTTATGACGGCAGTGACTTGATGAAGGAAGTAAAATCGATTTTGCAAAGTGCGGATGTAACGATGGGGAACTTGGAGGGCGTATTAATGGACACCGGAGGTATTGCCAAGACATGCAGAAACCCAAAAGTATGTTATGTATTTAGAAGCCCAGAACATTACGCTAAGAATTTAGCCGATGCGGGTTTTGATGTCATGAGCCTTGCCAACAATCATTCAGGTGACTTTGGTGACCTGGGGAAACAACGAACGAATAAGGCACTTGATGCTGTTGGGATTCGCTATGCTGGTCAGGACACGAAGCCATTTGTTACTTTTCAAAAAAACGGAATTCGGTTTGGCTTTGTTGCTTTTGCCCCCAACGCAGGCTGCGCCAGCATAAACGATATACCTGGAGCAAAAAAAATTGTAAGAAAATTAGATTCGATATGTGATGTGGTCATTGTTTCATTTCATGGAGGAGCCGAAGGGCCAGATTTTCAACATGTCCCCCGAACAACGGAGATCTTTTATGGAGAGAACAGAGGGAATGTCTACCAGTTTGCTCACGATTTAGTAGATGCCGGGGCAGATGTCATCTTTGGTCATGGCCCGCATGTAACCCGTGCGGTTGAAGTTTATAAAGACAAGTTCATTGCCTATAGTCTTGGGAATTTCTGTACATACGGAGGCATCAATGTAAGTGGCGTTACCGGTCTTTCCCCTATTCTAAAGGTGTACACAAGCCGAAAGGGTGAATTTTATTGTTCACAAATCACTTCCACTTATCAACAATTTTTTTCTACTGTTAAAATCGATGCGCGACAACAAGTACTGAAACGCATTCAATTGCTCACAAAAGAAGATTTTCCCCAAGCACGGATCACAATCGATGCGCAAGGATGGATAAAAAAATCAACAAAGTAATGTGCAAACCTTGTTGAATAATATTTTTTACAGGATTGCTATGCGATTAAAGAATTGCTATTTTGCATAAGTTATTGTCCTTCGGATCGGCTACTACTTCATGGCATACAAAGAAAAAGAGATAGAAAAAATATATTACTCGATCGGTGAAGTAGCCGAGTTGTTTAGTGTAGCCCCTTCCTTAATTCGATTTTGGGAATCCGAATTTGAACTCATTCAGCCAAAGAAAAACCGTAAAGGCAATCGCCAGTTTACGAAAGAAGACATTGAAAATGTTCGTACCATCTTTCATCTCGTAAAGGAAAAAGGATTCACGTTGCAAGGTGCTAAAGAAATGCTTAAAAACAACACCCAGGAAGTAAAAGACAAAATGGAAATTTATGAATCTCTTAAAAGGATTCGTCAGTTTCTGGTTGAGGTGAAGGATAGACTTCAGTAGTAGACAAATCTTTCGTCTTTTATTTGTTGTTTACAAATCACTTTTCAATGATTATGACTTTTTTTGGTAAACGGTAAACCCATAAACCCTATCCCATGGATCAAGGTCGCCTCTCATTCCTTGCCCTTCATTTCATCCCTGGTATTGGCGACTATTTAGTAAAGCAATTAGTCAGCTACTGCGGTTCAGCAGAGCAGGTATTTAATACACCAAATGGAAAGCTTCTAAAAATTCCAGGTATTGGCAAAATTACCGCTGAGGCCATCAAAACGGGCAAGATTTTTCACCAAGCAGAAAACGAAATCAAGAAAGCAGAAAAGGAAGATACGGAAATTTTGTTTTTTACGGATAAAAAATACCCACAGCGGTTGAAAGAAATAGAAGATTCCCCTTCCATTCTTTATTATAAGGGAAACATCAATCTGAATCATCCAAAATCAGTTGCCATTGTCGGGACAAGGCAGGCTACGGATTATGGAAAAGAGATCGTGGCACAGATTACGGAAAGTTTAAAACCGCATGCCGCGATGATCGTAAGTGGCCTCGCGTTCGGAATTGATATACAAGCCCACAAACAGTCTATAAAACATAATCTACCAACGGTGGCAGTGATGGGCAGCGGTATGGATGTTGTTTACCCTGCAGTGCATAAAGAGGTGGCGAAGAAAATTACCGACCATGGCGCCTTGCTTACCGAAAATCATTTTGGCACCAAGCCCGATGCCCATAATTTTCCTGCCCGAAATCGAATCATTGCTGGCCTGTGCGATGCCCTCATTGTTGTGGAAGCTGCAGAAAAAGGTGGGGCGCTCATCACTGCTGAAATTGCTAATACATACAATAAAGATGTTTTTGCCGTGCCTGGATCACTCGGAATCACGTATTCAGAAGGGTGCAACAAGCTTATTCGCAACAATAAGGCAGTAATCTATACGTCCATCAAAGACCTCGAATATCATTTAAACTGGTCTATCGATGAAGGGCATACTATTAAGAATGAAAAGCTTGAACTTGAATTAAGCAAATTTAGTGATGATGAGCAAAAGGTGCTTTCTCTTTTAAAGGATAAAGGAAGCCCAATGATGATTGATGAACTGACAATCAAATCGTCCCTTACACCAAGCCACCTCGCTTCTCTCCTATTAACCCTGGAATTTGGTAATGTGGTGAAGTCCCTGCCGGGGAAACAGTTTACTTTAGCGAAGAAATAAATCAATGTTGGGAGAATACTGAATCCGCTAAATGGAGCGCTTTTGTAAATTCCAATTGGTTTAGTTGGGGAGCGGCATTCATCTTTACTAAATAAGAAAGAATCGTTTCAGTTGCGAGGTTGCCAACCAACTCATCTTCGGCCATCGGGCAGCCGCCAAACCCCTTGATCGCCCCATCGAAACGTTGGCACCCCGCTAAGAAGGCGGCCTCTATTTTTTCAACAACATGGGCTGGGTTAGAATGCAAGTGCGCACCAAATTCAATATTTTGAAATTTCGGAATTAATGTTTTGAATAAATACCCGATTTGATCGGGCATTGAAACGCCAATAGTATCAGCTATAGAAATAATCGTAACCCCCATCTGCGCAAGAATCAAAGTGAATTCTTCCACTGTCCCTTCATCATAAGGATCCCCGTATGGGTTCCCAAAACCCATACTAATATATGTAACTAAAGTTTTTCCCCTACGATTACAAATATTTTGGATTTCGTCAATTGTTACCAATGCCGCTTTAATTGATTTATTCGTGTTTCGCTGCTGGAAAGTTTCAGAAATAGAAAGGGGAAAACCTAGATAGGTAATTTTTTCAAATTGAGCTGCCTCCTCTGCTCCCCTGGTGTTGGCAACGATGGCCAGAAGTTTTGTGGTCGTTGTTGATAATTCAAGCAAATTCAAAACCTCCACCGTATCCCGAAGCTGGGGAATAGCCTTAGGCGAGACAAAACTACCAAAGTCTATGGTGTCAAATCCAACTTTCAATAGCTGATTTATATAAGTAATCTTCTTTTCAGTAGGAATAAAACCTTCCAGCCCTTGCATGGCATCACGAGGACATTCGATCAATTTCATAGGATAAATGTAATTACTTCATTAGAGACAGCCGCTACGTTTTATTTAATTTCATATATTTCTTTCTTTTTTCTTCCTTGCGGAAACCATCCATGATTTCAATAAAAGAAAAGATAAGTCTTAAAGCCTACAATACATTCGGCATCGATGTGCAGGCTAAATACTTTTGCTCAGTTGAATCGGTTGAGCAGTTTAGCGAACTGTTCAGTTCAGATCTATTCAAAAATGAAATGCGAATTTTTCTTGGTGGGGGGAGCAATATGCTATTCACAAAAGATTTTAAAGGCCTGGTTATACACAATGCCATCCATGGAATCGAGAAATACAATGAAACGGAAGAAACAATATCGCTTCGGGTTGCATCGGGCGTACCTTGGCATCAATTTGTACTTCACTGTATAAAAAACAATTGGGGTGGTGTAGAAAATTTATCATTAATCCCAGGTACTGTAGGTGCTGCTCCTATACAAAACATTGGAGCGTATGGGGTTGAAGTTAGCGAAGTAATCGAAAACGTTGAAGCCTTTGAACTCATCAACGGGAAGAAAAAATCATTCTCGAAAGACGAATGTCGATTCAATTATCGAGAAAGTACTTTCAAAAATGACTTAAAAGAAAAATATTTTATTTCAAGTGTTACTTTAAGGTTGAGTAAAATAAATCACAAAATTAACATCGAGTATGGGGCAATAAAAGATACGTTAAGTCAATTGAAAATTACCAACACAACTATTCAAACTGTAAGTGATGCTGTCATTAAAATCAGAAGAGAAAAGTTGCCAGACTTTTCTTTGATTGGCAATGCAGGAAGTTTTTTTAAGAACCCTGAAGTCAACCAAGCACGCTTTATGAAACTAAAAAGTGATTTTCCAAGCATGCCTTATTATCCTACTGCAAATCAACAAGTTAAAGTGCCTGCGGGCTGGCTTATTGAGCGGTGCGGATGGAAAGGAAAAAAAATAAATCATGTTGGCGTTCATCCTTTACAAGCACTTGTGTTAGTCAACTATGGAGGTGCAAAGGGTGAAGAAATTTTTGAGTTAGCGATGAAAATAATTCAGTCAGTAAAAGAAAAATTTTCTGTCACACTCACCCCTGAAGTGAATATTTTTTGATGGGATAATCAATGAATAGTTGAAGCCGTAGAAAAAAAATCTTACCTGATTTTTTTTTGTGAACAAAAAATTTATCGTCAAATATTTTTGCAGATTAATTTTTTATTATACCTTTCGCTCAGTTTTTAACTTAAATAATTAAAACGCTATGGCAAAAAAACCCGCTAAGAAAGCAGCTAAGAAAGCTAAGAAGGCTGCTAAGAAGAAGAAGTAATCAGCAACGCTGATACTTTTAGAAAGGGAAGCGGTCTAGGATCGCTTCCCTTTTTCTTTTTAAATCATTGATTGAAATTTATTGCCGTAAAGAAAAAATGTGTGCTCAAATAAATCTTTTATCTTCTCTACCTACATTTCTTTTCTCCTACTTTTCTCATTCCCTACAAGATCTTGAAATGCATTGCGTCCCAAACTAAAGTATTTAACTAATCGAATTTTGTTGTCCTTGTTTCGGCCGCACTATAGACCCCCTGAAACTAAACCACTATCGACTGGAAGGCGATAGGTTGCGAAAAGAATGAAATTCTTTAAAACCATGAAAATAATTACACTAGAAGTAAATGCCTTTTATAATAAGTTAAAATTTGTAGAAACTGGAAGTCTTGCGCTGAAAGCACATAGTTTCAACCAACGACTGAGACCAATGAAACTTGGAAAGTAAAGGAACGTAACCTCTAAAGATTGCTTAACTTAATCTCATCTAACGCAACTTCAGTAAGTGGCTTGGTAATGAATTTTATGACGTGGTTATTATTGACGATTTTATCAATATCGCGCTTATTGTCTGAACTGGAGAGAATAATCACTTTGCACTTATTCCGAACCAATTCGTTGAATTTTTCAAACTCATAGAGGAATACAAAACCATCAACAATGGGCATGTTGATATCCAAGAATATAATACTGGGAAGGTTCTCTGGCTCATTTTCATGCGCTTTTAAATAATCTAATGCACCCTTACCTGAACTTTTCACCTCCACGCGGTGAGAAAACTTAGTGATTTCAATAATACGCTTACTAATGAAATTATCGGTGTCATTATCATCCACCAGCATTGCAATATCCAATGTTTTAATTTCAGTATCCATTACCATCACTCAATTTGTATTTATCCTTAAAATCCCTGAGAAAAACAAAATTATCTTTTTTTATTAAAAGACATTCATTTACGCCAACATATACTAGTCAGAAGTAAGGATTTCGTTCAAAATGTAAAAAAAACCAAGGTTACCTTTTCTGAATCGTCAATTTCTCTCCCACAGTGATTGTTAAATCAGATTTGTTGTTCCAATCCATTACTTCTTTTATCGTAGCCCCAAATTGGCGTGAAATCCCATAAAGGGTGTCGGAACTCTTGACCGTATAAACAAATGTCTCCTTTTCCTTCTGGGCAACTGCAAGCAACGAGTCGTTGTTAGCTTCGGGCTTATGATTTTGGATCCGGATCAACTGCCCAGGTTTTAGCGTATCACTAGCCATCAATTGATTAAATTCAATGATCTGGGATACACCCACTGAATATTTTTGTGAAATTGAGTACAAGGTTTCACCTGCAGACACCACATGGTCAATAACGGAATCCTTATTAACTGTTGAAACTAACAATTTTCTTTCCAACGAATCGTATTTGATAAATTGCGAACTACTTTCTTTTTTTTGTGGAGGCTCTATTACCCAAACAAAGGTATCTTGGCTTAATTCGGCCACCACATCAGGTTCCGGCAAAACCGACTGCTCAATGACTCCGCTAGGATTCAACCGAATTGAAGTACCCGCGATAAGCAAGGCTGTATTAACTTCTGGGTTGAGTTTCTTCAAACTTCTCAACCGGACACCAAATTGTTGACTCACCGTCCACAGATCATCACCAAGTTTGGTACGATAGACCGGCATATCGTTTTTTTTCTTCTTCTTTTTTAAAAAATAAAATCTGCCGGAATTTAACCCATCATCAATAGAAATGTCATTGTACCTAATGAATTTAGAAACATCAAGTCCGCACCGCTTTGCAAGTGTGGAGACCGTTTCCCCTTCCCCTGCCAAAACAGCCTCAATGCCATTTATTTGAGTGTAGGTCACCAATTCCTTCTTTTGCTTTGTAGAAGCAATTGCCTTACCTGCTTTTTTAGAATTGATTACAAGATTGTTAAAATCTTGTAATGAATTGCTGACTGGAACAATCACCGGATAGGATTTATCATTCGGCACCATACCCCGCTTTGCCCACTTATTAAATTCTTTCAAAACATCTTCATCGACTAAGACTTCTCCCGCGATGTCTTTAATGGATCTATCAGTCGCCTCGTATAAGACTACTTTCGTTTTAGGCGATCCTTGATATGCGCTTTCAAAGGCTACCTTATGCGCCAGGTATTTTTTTACGTACCAATAGGTTTCAGAGGAGATCACCATTTGGTTATCTCCATTATATTTTTCACCCAATAACCTTCTCACGCCACCGGTACCCATTTGATAAGCTTGCAAAGCGATCAACCAATTATTAAAGTAGGCATTGCTCTGTTTAAGATAACGGGCTGCGCCACGCGAAGCCGACACAATGTTCATCCGTTCATCAACATCTTTGTCTACCCGTAAGCCCATCTCTTTAGCGGTAAAATCTTTGAATTGCCAAAAGCCTACCGCATCTGAAACAGAGACCGCATCCGAAACCAAAGCGCTTTCCTGTAGGCACAAGTATTTAAAATCGTCCGGTAAATTCTCCTCTGCAAAGATTTTCTCTATAATTGGAAAATAGGTCTTGGCGCGTTCTACTTTCATATCGAAATAGCCAGCATGCATGGTAAGTGCATCTACATCTTTTTGGATTTCACGCCTGGCATCATCAAGAATAGTCAGAGACATGCCTGCAAAACGAATTTTGTGGGGTACGGTTGGAGTCTGTGCGTGTGAGGCAGCAACTCCGAAAAAAATGAGTGCGGCTGCAAAAAATCTCATTGGAACAAAGATAAATAAAAGATTTCCATACATTTCAACGATAGGGAAAAATCCTTGTGTTGCCTTTTTCGCTAAAGTGGAGTCCTTTTGATTACGAAGACGTTTTGGTATCAATTCTTACGCATCATCATAATTCCATCGCGCAACGGAAGCAACAAATTTTCAACTCGAGGATCATCCCGAATTTTTTGATTAAAGGCAAGAATAGCTTTGGTGTCCTTGTCGGGTCCAGGTTGCACAACCTTGCCACTCCAAAGAACATTATCGGCAAGGATAATACCCCCTTTTATCACTTTATCGATTATTAAATCGAAGTAGAAGGAATAATTTTCTTTATCTGCGTCAATGAAAACCAGATCAAATGTTTCCGCAAGGGTAGGAATTATCTCACGGGCATCGCCTATCCGGTAATCAATTTGATTAGTCAGGCCTGCGTAACTAAAATAATCACGCACTCTGCTTTCGAGCTCTTCATTTATGTCAAGGGTAGTCAATTTTCCGTCAGGCTCGAGTCCTTCGGCCAAACAAATGGCTGAATAACCAGTATAAGTACCGATTTCTAAAATTCTTTTGGCTCGGATCATTTTGCTCACCATAGCCAAAAATCTTCCTTGCAGTTGACCCGATAACATGCGTGACCGCAAAATTTTCAAATGCGTTTCGCGGTTTATTTTTTTTAACAAACTCGATTCCTCCTCGGTATGCGCTTCGCTATAACGCTGAATGTCTTCGGGCAGAAAATCCATACAACAAAACTACAAACAAAGAAGAAATTTAGACTTAATCGATTAAAATCAAGGATGCATGATAAGTTGACTCATCTTATCATCATCAAACATTTCATTGGCCAGGGACTGAAGATCCAGTGCGGTCGTTTTCCTAACGCGTTCAAAAACTTCCTCAAGCGATGTGATTCGGTCTAAATCAAGGAGGGTGCGTGCCAACATAACCATAAAACCCATGTTGTTTTCTTCAGCCATAGCAATTTGCCCAAGAATCTGTTCTTTTGAAGAGGCTAGCTGTTTTACTCCCAATTTTTCATTGCGGAGTTTCTTCAACTCTTCTTTGACCAGTCCTATGCTTCTTTTCAATTGCGATGGCTCTGTTCCGTAGGAAATCACAAACAAGCCGGTATCGATAAACGGAACAAATTGGGCTCCAATGTTATAAACAAATCCGTGTTTTTCACGCAGGGCCATGTTTAGTCTAGAGTTCATTCCTCCGCCACCCAAGATATTTGAAAGCATGAAAAATCCACTTCGTTTTTCGTGAGCCAAATGGTATGCCGTTCGGCCAATGGCAACCCGAGCCTGTTTCACATTTCGCAGCAGCAAAGTTTCTTTGGGTTTGTAGCCACTGAATTTTTTACGCGTTATTTTGGATTTCATTTTCGGGATATGCCCCAAATGTTTTTCGGCCAACTGGATTACTTTTTCCATCGGCAGGTTGCCCACACAGGAAAACACAATTTTGCTCGTATCCATGTGTGTCTTAATGAACTTTACAAAATCTTTGCGCTGAAAATTTTTAACGGTTTTTGCAGTTCCAAGAATGTTCATGCCAAGCGAATGGCCGGAAAAAATAACGGAATCAAATTCATCTTGCAACGAATCTTCCGGGTCGTCTTCATACATTGCCATTTCTTCCAAAATCACATTTCGTTCACGGGCAATCTGGCTGGCTGGAAACACTGATTCAAACGTGATGTCAGCCAATAACTCTAGGGCCCGCTCAAAGTATTCATCGCGCACTGAGGCATAGAACAAAATCTTTTCTTTGTCCGTGAAGGCATTGAGCTCCCCA
>DAHVFH010000017.1 GCA_027317105.1 Cytophagales bacterium | reverse complement strand
GATTTGGGATGAGAAAATTCAATTCGATGGAAACTTTGCTCAGGTTTGGACGAACTATGCTTTTTATTTAGGAAAAAAATTCAGTCATTGTGGCGTGGATGCCTTTTGCCTGGTGAAAGATAAGGAAGGGAATTGGAAAATTTTTCACTTGGCCGATACACGACAAAAAGAGGGATGCAAAGTCCCTCGAAAAATAAGTAAACAATTTGAGTAAGATGAAAAACTTATTAGTGTTATTGCTTTTAATTTTCTCCTTAGAGATAAACGCACAACAACGGCTCACCACTTTTATTCTTACCCGTCATGCCGAGAAAGTAAATGATGGCTCTAAAAACCCAAGGCTAACTGAAGAGGGTCAAAAGCGTGCTGGTAATTTGGTTTTGCTCTTGCAACCAACACCCCTTCATGCAATTTATTCAACTAAGTATATGCGCACCGTGGAAACTGTAACGCCTATTGCAAAGGCAAGAGCTTTAGCCATTAATGAATACGCAGCTTTCGATACAATGGGGATGCGCTCTATATTTAATGAATATCAAGGCAAAACGGTTTTGATCTGCGGTCATTCCAATAACATCCCGTTTATCGCTAACTACCTTACGGGCACAAAAAACTTTAAAGACTTTGAAGACGAAGATTTTAGTAATTTATTGATCATTACTGCGGCAGAAATTGGAAAGATGACAAGCGTCACTTGGCTTCATTACTGAACTCGAAAGACCGCGATTTCTACTCTTCTGTTTTTGGCTCGTCCTTCCTCATTTTCATTTGAGTCCACGGGTTCTGTCAATCCTTTCCCTTCAACCGAAAGCCGTTGTGCGTCTATACCATTTTTTATCAAAAAGTCCCTAATAGCCTCAGCGCGTTTCACGGAAAGTCGTTGGTTGAATTTTTCATGACCGATATTGTCCGTGTGTCCAGTGATTTTAACTCTTAGGTGGCTATCTTCCTTTAAAGACATGCTCAGATTCGCCAAAAAATCCTCCGTCTCATCATCCAAATCGACATTGTTAAATTCGAAGTGGAAACGCAAAGTAATTTTCTCCACCAATAGTGGTTCAGAAGTTTTTTTACCGGCTGCACCAAATCCTTTTGCTTGCTCCGAGCCAATCGAATCTATTTTTTGAACGACTACTTCGGGATCTGAGATGTTTCAGAAATCCCTAGAAAGGAAGAGATTTCTGCAAACGGCCTGCCTTCAAAGTAGCGGAATTCAATTGGCTGCAGCTCTTCCGGTCGGAGTTGCTGTAGGATCGAGGGCAGTTTCCGATGGAGATTTTCAGTCGTTTGATCTGTCATTTCTTCAAAAAGATGGGTGATCTGGTCATCTTCTAGGGTTATAATTCGAATATTCTTTGTTTTCCTATAGTGTCCTTTGCACTCATTGATGGCAATTCGGTACAACCAGGATGAAAAAGGAAACCCTTTGCTCTGAAACTTACTTAAGCCGCCAAGCGCCTTTAAAAAAACCTGCTGGGTCAAGTCGGCTGACTGCTCTTTGTCGCCCAGACGGTGCAAAAGGAATAGGAATATCTTCTTATAATACTTTTCATAGAGGGGTCTAAATGATTCTGGATCAGTGCGTGACAGTTTGATGATGGCGGCCTCATTCAATATTTCAGTTTCTGTAATCACGAGCAATTCATTGGAAAAAATGTGCTCCCTTTTGGGATATGTAATGTAGTTTTTATAAAAAGATACGGCTTCTCAATAGAATCTTTACAAAAATCTTACACCTCGCTTTTAAATGAATAACTGTGAACTTTTCAATATTCCATTTAGTTAACTTTATAATTAAATAGTTGGCACTATGAAAACTTTTGCAAAAAACTTGATTCCCGAAATTCACTTACACATCAATCCGATTAATCGCGACATTTTATTGATCGCCCTTTTTGGATTCATGGTGGCTGTAGCTGTTCTCACTATGCTGGTGATGGCAGTAAGTCGATTCTAAAAAAAATGCCTACCCCAATCTTTGGTGCAGGCATTTTTGTATTAGTTCAGGGCAGTTTAATTCTGATTGATGGCCATTGGGGGGCTGGCCGATACCCACTCTTCCCCTCCTTCAAAAACTTCTTTTTTCCAGATAGGCACTTTTGCTTTGATGGTGTCAATGATAAATTCACAAGCGTCAAACGAATCTTTGCGGTGGCCTGTGGATATAGCGACCACTACCGCTACCTCGCCTGGCTTTAGCGTCCCGATTCGGTGGCTTACTGCCCATCCTTTGAGTTGCCAGCGGTGGGCGGCCTCATCAATGATAGAGCGTATTTCAGCCACGGCCATAGCCTCATAGGCCTCGTATTCCAACCAAAGTACTTTTTTTTGATGGGCATTGTCGCGAACGGTACCTATAAAAACATTAACGGCCCCTGCACTTAAGCAAGAGGCCGTTTCGATGACTTTCTGAACATCAATTGGTTTTGCGGTGATTTTTATCATGATTCCCTCTTTTTTAGGTGAATAAATAAACCATGATTTAAAGTAGCCTTTTTATTTCAATTGCGCAAATGGTTTTTAAAGAATAAATTAAGGTTTACCAAATGCAAGATTAATCGCCTTGCCTTAATCTTTCACGCCAAATTTTTTATTCTTAAAATCGATGATGATTGTTTTGTTCCAGAAAAGTGCATTTCAGGCCATTCCATCTGTTTCCACATCCATTCCCAAACCTGTATTATTTGAGTATATTTTAACATTGGAGAATTTTTGACCAGCTAAATCAAGTGTGTCAGAGATCATCTTACTGGTCATCTCATGAATTCGTCCCCACGAGGATACCTTTAAAGTATCAATATTTTGAGTGGTGGAAAATTTACTAATATTTCGCTCTAATGTAATTAATGGAAAGACACTTGAGCCATTGTCAAACATTATGCGATAGTGCTTCTCTTTAATGATCATCGGTAAAATCACTCTTCCTGTCCTATCCAGTTCAATGTCGATAAGGTGATTGTTGTACCTTTCAGGAAGGGAATCGAAAATCGCAAATTGTTTGTTCGGATAGTCAATGACTAATGCTTTTTTTTGAAATAGATCAGCTCCAATTGTTCCGATAGAAATTAAAGTTGAAGTATCATTTGGTTTAATGTCTAACTGCTTTCCGTAATTCTCCCACACAAAACAGTTTGAAGTATGGATTCGTGTGTTCTCCAATTTGATTGTCAAATCTTTAAATGACTTGTGTCTGTCCCAAAATTGCAAGATACTCTTAAGCTTTTTTAATCGATGCGCAAAATCCTTGTGATTTAAGATGACGGAATTAGCACCTCTTTCATAGATCATAGTTAAAGGCGATCCAAGGTCAAATTGAAACGTTAACTTATAAGGCAATCCTTCAATTTTAGCCGGAATCATCATCGAAGCTCGTTCAATAAATTTATTACCAAGACTATCGTTTACCCAATAAAATTTGGACCACGGAACTTTCTCGTCTGTCTGTACTTCTCAGGCATTGTAATTATTATTATCGAGCAGATAAGAAACACCACAAATAACTATAGCTGATAAGATGCAAAATAATAGTATTAAAAGAATTCTCTTCATGAAAAAAATATTCATGATAATGGCTGTACCTATGCCACCCGCTCTATCACCGCCCCCAACTTCTTCAACCGCCCTTCTATGTTTTCATAGCCGCGGTCAATCTGGTCGATGTTGGAAATTTCACTTTCGCCTTGTGCAGAAAGTGCTGCAATGAGCAAAGCAACTCCTGCACGAATATCGGGAGATGCCATCTTCACGCCACGCAACAGCTGTTTGCGGTCGAGGCCAATCACGGTGGCGCGGTGGGGATCGCACAAAATAATCTGTGCCCCCATGTCAATGAGCTTATCCACAAAGAACAAGCGACTCTCAAACATTTTTTGATGAACCAGCACTGTACCTTTTGCTTGGGTAGCAATAACGAGTATAATACTTAGT
>DAHVFH010000008.1 GCA_027317105.1 Cytophagales bacterium | reverse complement strand
AGAATTAGACTTGAGTCCTCAAAAACAATTTTTTTCGACCTCCGCTTTTCAGTTTTCTTTTATGAAGATTCAATTACTAAAGTCGTTCATAGTTTGTTTCGCTTTATCGCTTTCATTCAGTCGTTGTGGAGTTGTTTTTGGCGGATCAAAAATAGGCGCAACCGTGGTGGTGAAGGATCACCCAAACGCGCAAGTCTTTGTTAATGGGAAATTGGCCGAGCAAGGAAAAGTAGCCGGGGTTTATAGCAGAAAGAATCCGATTTTCGTAGAAGTGAACCAAGAAGGCTGTGAGCCAAAAAAACAGACCTTTGGCACTACATTTCGCACGGGAACGTTTCTTTTAAATATTGCCTGGCTGTCACCACCGCTGGTAGGCATTGCAATGTTGATCGACCTAACTACAGGAGCTTGTTACAAGCCTAAGCACAAAGGGAACCCCTTGATTTAAAAAAGATTACGATACCAATTTCACTTTTACCATCGACTATTCCGGCTGCCCCAACCCAATTGAACCACATAGGTCATAGATCGCATTCTTTGTCTATTTGCATATTTCTACGCACACCATCTGTCTTCGTGGTTAACCTTTGGGCAGTTTGACCGGTCGTATTGCCCCGTATGCGAGTATGGTTCTGATGGTTTAAAGTCAAAAAGTTTGGTACGGCCCAACTGAGCTTGTCCGATTGGTAGCCTTCAAACCAACGTTGCCGTGCCAATTCTTCAACTTTTTAACAATAGGTATCAATTCACCTCGCCCATCAAATCAAATTCGGTGGCGCTAGTCATCTTAGCGTTCACAAAATCACCTATTCGCAGGTATTCTTCACCATTTAAAATCACTTCATTGTCCACTTCCGGGGAATCAAATTCCGTTCGCCCAATGTACGCTCCTTCTTCTTTTCTATCCACCAATACTTTAAAAGCCTTTCCTATTTTTTCCTGATTCAATTCGAGGGAGATACCCTGCTGAAGTTCCATCAACTGGTCAACCCGCTCTTGTTTTACGTCTGCGGGAACATCATCAACCATCGAATAAGAGTGGGTATTATCTTCATGCGAATAGGGAAAGACGCCCAACCGATCAAACCGCGATTGCTCCACGAAACTCATCATCTCGTCAAAATGTTTTTGTGTTTCACCTGGGTGGCCTGCGATCAATGTTGTGCGAATGGCAATACCAGACACTTTTTCACGGATCGATTTCAGCAAAGCCTCCGTCTTTTCTCGCGTGGTGCCTCGCCTCATCAATTGCAATATTTCGGTCGCCCCATGTTGCAAGGGAATGTCGATGTATTTGCATATATTCTTTCGCTCAGCCATTACCTCAAGCGCGTCCATCGGAAACCCAGTGGGGAAAGCATAATGAAGGCGAATCCACTCGATGCCATCCACATCCGAAAGTCTTTGGAGTAATTCAGCTAAATTTCTTTTCTTATAAAGGTCTAGCCCATAGTAGGTTGAATCTTGGGCAATAAGTAGTAATTCCTTCGTCCCTTTTTTTGCAAGGTTCTTCGCTTCTAGCACCAATTCTTCCATCGGTTTTGAAATGTGCTTCCCGCGCATGAGTGGAATAGCGCAAAACGAACACGGGCGATCGCATCCTTCCGATATTTTTAGATAAGCAAAGTGACTAGGATTGGTAAGAATCCGCTCGCCTACCAACTCTCGTTTATAATTGGCATTCAGTTGTTTCAACAATCGGGAAAGATCACGTGTGCCAAACCAGGCATCCACTTTTGGGATTTCTTTTTCCAGGTCATCTTTGTACCGCTCTGAGAGACAGCCAGTAACATACACCTTCTCAACGAGGCCCTCTTCTTTGGCATCTACATAACGCAAGATGGTGTCGATGGATTCTTGCTTGGCATTGTCGATAAACCCACAGGTATTGATCACCACGATGTTGGCATCATCATTGTTGGCTTCATGTGAGACATCAATTTGGTTGCCTTTGAGTTGGGTGAGCAAAACTTCACTGTCCACCTGGTTTTTTGAGCAGCCAAGCGTTACGATGTTTACTTTAGTATGGCGTTGTCCTTTTGTTTTCACGTAAAAAATTCAGCCGTCAAAAGTACTAAAATTTAAAGTTGCCAAAGGGTAACGACTATATTTGTAGCCTATATATGAAGTTTGTCCTCCTTATTTTTATCTGTGGCCTTTTTGTGAGCTGCTTTGATCCAGGTGATTGCTTGATCAGTGCCACCAACTTAATGCATATTCAGTTCAAAACACAAAGAAATCAACACCTTGACACCATCGTTACCTTTGCCTATTATTCCATTGAAGTTTCGGGCACCGATTCTGTTTTAAGGGTTAGACCAGCAGTGGCAGAATTACTTCTTCCTGTTGACATCAGCAAAGACACTACCACCTTTATTTTTCATCGTATCAATGCCGATAGCAGTGTCATTGGCACTGACACGTTACGGCTAGGGTATGTCCGTCAAGGCAAAGTGATTTCCCCAGCTTGTGGTGCTTTCACCTATTATCAAAATCTAAAGATTTTAAAGACTAACCTAGGCAGTGAGCAAATAAAAGCATTCAGCTCCAGCCTGATCAAAGACCCTACCAAATCAGACATTTCAGCGTATGCTGTCAACTACCAGATATTTTATTAGTGCTTGCCTTATGCTTTCTTTTGTGATCGGTGCCCAAGGCCAACAAAAGAAAAAGGTAAAAACGAAAACGGACTATAGACCATCAGGTTTCCGTTTAGGTACGGATTTGATTGACCTTGGCAAGACGTTCTCTGGAAACACATTTAAGGGTTGGGAGGTAAATGGAGATGTTGACTTTTCGAGGTATTACCTAGCGGTGGATGTTGGCTCTTGGGGTAAGAATTTGGCGTTGAATAATGGCAACTACAGTAATAATGGCAACTATTATCGGATAGGGATTGATGTTAATTTCCTTACGAACGATCCGGATAGGAATATGTTTTTTCTTGGTTTTAGGGTAGGTCATTCCCAATTCAGCGAGTCACTTTCCTATTCGGCAACTTCACCTAATTTGTTTGCGAAAAGCTCTATTCAGACCTCGAATGGAAATGTTAGTGGAGGCTGGGGTGAAGTTACCACCGGATTGCGTGTTAAAATTTGGAAAGGACTATGGATGGGCTATACGGGCCGGTTGAAACTTGCGCCAAGCACAAAAGGAAGTAATGCAACGATGGCACCTTACGATATGCCCGGATACGGCATCGTTCAAAAAAATCCTTGGTGGGGATTTAATTATCAAGTGTTTTGGAGGTTTGGCTGGAGAGAAGTGGTGGTGATACCGGTTAAGAAATAGTATCCTTCAAAGTTAGTGACCCTTCAATCGAGATCAGCTTTTTCTAAAAAGTGAGTCTACAAACTCCACTTTATTAAATACCTGAAGGTCGTCCACCTTTTCGCCAACCCCGATATACTTTACAGGGATTTTAAATTCATCGGAGATACCAATGACCACACCACCTTTTGCCGTACCGTCTAATTTGGTAATGGCCAGGCAGGTCACTTCGGTGGCTTTGGTAAATTCCCGTGCCTGAATTACCGCATTTTGGCCTGTACTTCCATCTAATACCAATAGTACATCATGTGGCGCACCAGGTAGCACTTTCTCAATAGAACGTTTGATTTTGGAAAGCTCACCCATCAAATTTATTTTAGTATGCAAACGACCAGCGGTGTCGATGATGATCACATCTGCACCAACTTCAATTCCTTTTTGCACGGCTTCAAACGCCACCGCTGAGGGATCGGTATTCATCCCTTTTGAGATTACCGGTACTCCAATTCGTTCTCCCCAAAGTATAAGTTGCTCAACGGCTGCAGCGCGAAAGGTGTCTGCTGCCCCTAAGACCACACTTTTCCCTTTCTTTTTAAATTGAGCCGAAAGCTTTCCAATGGTAGTGGTTTTACCAACACCGTTCACGCCTACGACCATCAATACATAAGGTTTAATCCCGGTAGGTGTTTCAAAATCATTTTCAAGGACGTTATCCGTTTCTGAGAGTAGTGCGGAAACTTCCTCTTTCAAAAGCTTATCCAGTTCACTAGTACCCCAATATTTATCACGAGCAACTCGTTCTTGAATCCGCTTTATTATTTTTAACGTGGTGTCAACGCCCACATCAGACGAAATCAAAATCTCTTCCAAGTTGTCCAGTATTTCATCATCTACGGATGATTTTCCAGCAATGACTTTGCCTAACCTACCAAAAAAACTCTCTTTGGATTTTTGCAGTCCGTGGTCGAGCGAATCTTTTTTTTCTTTACCGAAAAGGCCTGATAAAAGGGACATGTTTATTTGTGTATTACAAAAACCAAAAAAGTCCCACACGGGGACTTTTTAAATTCGTTACCGAAAGGCTTTAGCCTTTTTTTGCCAAGGTCTCTTTCACTAGATCGGAGGCAACAATTTCTTCTTTGAAGATATAAGCCCCTGTTTTTTCAGACCGTACAGCCCGAATTACTTTTGAGAAGTTCTTGCCGTCTGTTTTCTTAAGCGATGCAACTACTTTCTTTGCCATTTCTGTTCAGTTAATTGTTAAAAGTTATTTGTTAATTGTTTTTTCGGTTATGAGTTACGATTAACTATAACCATTAACCATTAACTTTTATTTAATTTCTTTGTGGAGGGTCATTTTTTTCAACACGGAATTGTATTTTTTTAACTCCACACGTTCCGTAGTGTTCTTTCTGTTTTTGGTGGTGATGTAGCGGCTCATGCCAGGCATGCCACTGTTCTTGTGTTCAGTGCATTCCAAAATCACTTGAATGCGGTTTCCTTTCTTTGCCATGGTTATATTTTTTTAAATGCTGGCGGTCAATGTACCCTTTTGGCGTGCTTCTTTTAGCACGGCACTGATGCCTTTCAAATTGATGGTTTTGATCACTTTGGTGGAGACTTTTAGCGTAATCCACTTATTTTCTTCCGCCACAAAAAAACGTTTTGTGTGAAGATTGGGATAAAACCTTCGTTTTGACTTGTTATTGGCGTGCGAAACTTTGTTTCCCACCTGCGGCCTTTTGCCTGAAACTTCACAAACCCTTGCCATAAAAATAGTTTTTAATGAATCCTTCCTTAAAAAGGGAGTGCAAATATCGGGAAAACAAGTAATTATACAAACTACGATAGAATTCTTTTATAAATCACTGTTTTACTGATTTTGAGTAAGAACAAGGCATTCGCAGCTATTTTATCGCTCCAGACCCTTGAGGTCATAAATTTTATGGAATTAGAGCGCTTCTGACCTTGATTCAAAACTATTTCAGGGGGATCACCATCCTTCTAGGAAAAATGAATTTAAGAAACCTTGGAATTATCTTTCTCGTCAGCAGCACCTTTTCAGCCGTTTCGCAGGTGCAGATTGTTGGTAAAATTGTAGACTCGAACACTGACCAAGCCTTGCCATTCGTCAACATTGGAATAAGGAAATCGAATTTGGGGACTGTTTCTATGCAAAACGGGAACTTTTCTGTTACTATTCCTGCTAACAGACTTGGTGATACCTTGACGTTTTCGATGGTAGGCTTTCATGAATTGAAAATTCCTATAAGTCATTTCCAACCCAACAGAAATACAACGGTTAAGCTGATCCAAAAGGTCACCGCCTTAAAAGTCGTTACGATTGTAGGAGAGAAACTCGTAGAGAAAAAATATGGAATCAAGAAGAGGGGGCTCATCCATTTTACGGATGGTATCTTTAAACCAGATGACACCTTTGAGATTGGCCAACTCATAAAATTGGGCAACCAAGAAGTTAAGATTGCCTCTGTAAATCTTCATATCAATTCATCTCGGCCAGATAGCGCCAGCTTTAGAATAAATTTTTACCGATATGAAGAAGAGAATAATCAGCCAGGGGAAAGGATAGTGGAGCGCAGCATTATCCAGCGTCATCCAATTCACCAAGGTTGGTTGAACTTTGACCTTACTCGATATGATATCATTTTAAAAGGTAAAGTTTTTGTTTCCATTGAGTTTATTCCCGAACACAAGGAAGGCATAAAGCAGATTTATTATGAAGTTAAATTAGGAGGCGCCTCCAAGAGTTTTTTTCGAAGAAACAGCCAGGGGCGATGGACTACCCCTCCGCATCATTATTGTTTGTATGTAACGGCTTTAGTGGATAAGCATACACCTGATGAACCTGATGAGAAAGAAACTACTCCTGCTTTCAAATTAAAATCAGACTTTTCAAAAGAGCCCTTCAGTATTTTCGTTCGTTTACCCAAGGGCTACTATAAGAGTACCAAAAGAAAATACCCGATACTCTACCTCTTAGATGGGAATGCATTTTTTGATCCCATCAGTTCGTCTGTTCAACAGCTTTATAAAAAGAATCAACTACGAATTGATCCAATCGTGGTCGGAATAGGCTACGAAAATGCTTATGTCATGGATTCTTTGCGGGATCGAGACTACACTTTTCCGAAAGCTCTACCTGAAGACAGTTTTCGCTTGAGTGGAGGAGGAGAAAAATTCTATCAGTTTATTAAAACAGCAGTTAAGCAACACATTGAACAAAACTATAGAGCAGACACTACTAATCGCACCATCATGGGTCATTCTCTCGGAGGGTATTTTGTTCTATACGCTTTGTTGCAAAATTTAAAGGGTGATGGGTTTTTTAATAATTATGTGGCGGCAAGTCCGTCCATTTGGTATTCTAACTATTACCTAAAGAATCAATTTCAAGGGATTTCAAATAAGAACAGAACCAGTGGGTTGCCAAATCTTTTTATAACTATTGGGACACTGGAAATAAAAGGAGATCCAGATAACAAGTTTACCGATTTTACTCGAATGCTTTCTAGCCTTGAATTTCTCCATGCAAAGCCTATCATATACCAAGGGATGGAACACATGGGAACGGCAATTCCTTCCTTTGAAGATGGTGTAAAATTTATTTTGCGGGATAAACCCACAAATTAGATCAGATTAAATTTGATTTAGCCTGAGAGGACATGCCAAGAAAAAGATTAGGTAAAAACAGTTAGCCATCAACGATTAACGAATAACTAATAACGATTTATCCGACTTTTAACTTATTTCCCTTAATTTCGCGCAGGCATGCAGAAAAAACTGATACTCGATTCCAAGCAACTCGACATCACCCTTAGCCGTCTTTGCCAGCAACTCATTGAAAACCATTCTGATTTTAAAGATTGCGTCCTTCTGGGGCTGCAGCCACGAGGCATTTTTCTGGCGGAATTGATTCATCACAAGCTTAAATCACTGAAAGTAAATGTGCCACTAGGCTACCTCGATGCTACCTTTCATCGCGATGACTTCCGCAGGCGCGATACTCCCGCCAAAGCGAGTGAAACACGCGTTCCATTCGCCATCGAAGGTAAAAATGTGGTGTTGATCGATGATGTGCTTTTTACGGGTAGAACTGTTCGTGCCGCACTTGATGCCATGATTTCCTTTGGCAGACCTGCGAAGGTTGAACTTCTTGTGCTAGTTGATCGGAAAGCCACCCGGGATTTACCCATAGCGGCTGACTATGTAGGAAAGTATGTGGACACCCACGATGCGCAAAGGGTACTGGTAGAGTTAGAAGCCAATGGGAATAAAAAAAATAAAATCTGGTTGATCAACAAGGAATAAGTATGTCAAAACTAAGTCAGCGGCATCTTCTCGGCATTAAAGACATCACCCGTCAGGATATTGAACTTATTTTTGAAACAGCCGATAATTTTAAAGATGTTATTAATCGCCCTATAAAAAAAGTGCCTTCCCTTCGTGATATAACGATCGCCAATGTTTTTTTTGAGAACTCTACACGCACAAGGCTTTCCTTTGAGCTTGCAGAGAAGCGCCTATCGGCAGATGTCATTAATTTTTCTTCTTCCGGCAGCAGTGTGAAAAAAGGGGAGACCCTTTTGGATACGGTGAATAACATTTTAGCGATGAAAGTGGACATGGTAGTGATGCGCCACGCGAGCGCAGGCGCACCCCATTTTTTAGCCAAGCACATCAAAGCGAATATCATCAATGCCGGAGATGGCACACACGAGCACCCCACGCAAGCTTTGCTTGATGCATTCTCAATCCGCGAAAAATTGGGAGGCATCGAGGGAAAGAAAATAGCAATCATTGGTGATATTTTGCACTCCAGGGTAGCCTTGTCCAACATTTTTGCGCTGAAAAAATTGGGCGCTGACGTGATGGTTTGCGGCCCACCCACCTTGCTGCCAAAATTTATTTCCACACTTGGGGTGCAAATAGAGTTTGAAGTGAAGAAGGCCCTTGCCTGGTGTGATGTCGCCAACGTATTGCGAATTCAGTTGGAGCGTCAACAATTGAAATATTTTCCTTCTCTTCGGGAATATTCACTGTACTACGGCATTAGTAAAAAGATGTTGGACGACTTAAAAAAGAATATTGTGTTGATGCACCCTGGGCCAATTAATCGCGGGGTTGAGCTAACCAGCGATGCGGCTGATTCCCATCACTCTATTATTTTAGATCAAGTGCAAAATGGCGTGGCCGTAAGAATGGCAGTGTTGTACTTGTTAGCTGGAGCGGCTTAATCCATAAGTAACGTATCTCCAGATTTAGGTTACACCAGCTGCTTCAACGCAATTTCAAAAGATGCCTGCGCTATTTTCTTGGAAGAGGGATTTAGCTTCTTCGTTTTTTCTAACGCTTTTCGAATTGTGTTTGAAATATCGTTAAAGATCGAAGCATCATCCATGGCGACTTCATTTTCCATGAAATAGGCAAATACCCTTGCCATTCCGCAGTTGGCGATGAAGTCTGGGATGATAGAGATTTTCTCATCCGCATCAAGACCAATTGGGCCAAAGAAAATTTCTGGGTCTGCGAAAGGTACATTTGCACCGCAGGCGAAAACTTCCGTACCCGAGGCAATCATTTTATCCGTTTGTTCTTTTGTCACCAATCGGGATGCCGCAGCCGGAATAAAAATTTCGAACTCAAGATCCCAGATTTTATGATTGGCAATTTCAAAAGACAGTAATTCAGGTGTTACCAATCGATTCCCATCGCGGTTCATAACCAACCCGCAAATTTCTTCATGCGAAAAACCACCTTGATTGATAAGTCCGCCTTCGCGAGTTAATATGCCAACCACTTTTACACCCATTTGGCTCAAATAAAATCCCGCGGCCGCGCCAACGTTGCCCCAACCTTGCACCATCGCCCGTTTGCCTTTCAAGTTACCATCCCACAGCTCGTAATAGTGCCGAACCGCCTGTGCTACACCATAACCAGTACACATATCGGCAATGGTGTATTTTTTTTTCAATGATGGTGTAAACGATTCATCCTCAATTACTTTAATTACGCCCAACCTTAATTGTCCGATGCGATTAACTTTTTGAGGTTCTGTAGGTTTAAAGTGGCCATTAAATACGCCCTCTTGCGGATGCCAGATGCCGACATCTTCGGTATGTGGAATTACTTCGTGGATTTCATCTACGTTCAAGTCGCCCCCTGTTCCGTAGTAATATTTCAACAACGGCATTACGGCCAAATACCAACGTTGAAGCACACCTTCTTTACGCGGATCATTTGGGTCAAAATCTATTCCTGATTTTGCGCCTCCAATGGGTGGCCCTGAAACGGTAAATTTCACCTCCATTGTTTTTGCCAATGATTCGACTTCTCGCTTGTCAAGTCCTTTGCGCATGCGCGTACCTCCCCCTGCCGCCCCCCCACGCAAGGAGTTGATCACCACCCAACCTTCGGCTTCTGTTTCGGGATCTTTCCACTCAAAGACAATTTCAGCGCTTTTGTTTTCAAATTTTTGAAGAAGTTCTCTCATATTTAAGTTTAAGAAATAGTTGCGAATCTACCCGATTAAAACGCCAGTGCAAGAATTTCGAGTAGCACCGGTTACGCTGTTGAGTACGTTGGTTTCATTTCTTTTGCAAAGCACGCCCAAAAAAGCAAAGACCATTGCTTCTTTAAAATTGATTATGGTTTTTGAAGGGATTTCAATTTTCGTTTTTGGAGGAAGCTTGGTTTCAATAAGGCCAATCAAAAAATGGTTAAGGGCACCGCCTCCGGAAGCGAGTAATTTAATTCGTTTTTGAGAAGGTGGAAGGGACAGCACAATTTCATCGGCAATGGATTCGCATGCGGTTCTCAAACGGTCGTTCAAAGGGATGGATTCATTATCAAGTAGGCTTAAAAAATCCTTTTCAAATCCTTCCCGACCCAACGAAGGCCTTTTTTTTTCACCTTTCTGATAGATTTTTTCAAAGGATTCCAACAATCCGTTATTAATCAATCCTCCTTTGGCCATCGTTCCGTTCTTGTCAAAATCCTTTCCTGCTTTAGCGGATAAGTAATTCAGAGCCATGTTGCAAAAGCAAATATCGAAAGCCTTCCGCTTGCCTTTTACTTCCATCGAAAGATTTGCAATTCCCCCTAAGTTGAGGCAAACGTCAAAATCAGAAAAAAGAAGCTGATCACCAATGGGGACAAGGGGAGCACCCTCACCACCTAAGGCCACGTCTAAACTGCGAAAGTCAAATGCAACGGGCAGACCGGTGGCGGCATGAATGGCGTTGCCCTCACCTAATTGAAAAGTAAATTTATTTTTTGGTTGATGGAAAATGGTATGACCGTGTGAGGCAATAAGGTCGATGGTTTTGATTTTGTGTTGGCCAATGAATTGATTGCAATGCTGGCCTAAAAACTTACCGTAATCAGCGTGCAGTTTCAAAAGCGCCTCGCTAGAAAGAAGGTGAGCCGTTGAAAGCTTGTTTTTCCACTCAGGCGAATACGGATAAGTTTGGGCTTGCCGGATTGTAAAAGCCCAATTCTTGTTAGTCAAAGCAAATTTGCAATAAGCAATATCAACGCCATCTAAAGAAGTGCCTGACATGATGCCGATAACTTTATATTTACGGACTTTTATATTTTTCATTTTTAGAACATTAAAAACCAACGATACGAAAGTAATCATTGAAAACCATGAATTTGGTAATCGACATTGGCAATACGAGGGTTAAAACCGCCACTTTTCTGGGTGACAAACCTGGAGAAGTAAATTCTTTTTCAAATGAAGTAGAACTAAAATCATTTTTGAGCCATCACTCCTTTGATTCTGCCATCGTGAGTTCCGTAAGTGTAGACGGAAAGGCGATTTTGAAAGAAATAAATGCCCCAAAGAAATTTTTATTAACTCATTTGCTTCCCTTGCCGATTCAAAATCAATATGCTACCCCGGAAACACTTGGCAGCGATCGGATTGCTGCCATCTGCGGGGCGTTAGATCTTTTCCCCGACAGGGATGCGCTGGTCATTGATGTAGGCACGTGTATCACTTTCGATTTTGTTGACCGGAACAGAAATTATAAAGGAGGTTCGATTTCCCCAGGGATTACCATGCGCTTTGAAGCCTTGCATACTTTTACAAAACGATTGCCGTTAGTATCAAAAATTGATGAAAGCGAACTTATCGGTAATTCTACGGAAGGCAGCATTCGCAGTGGGGTGTTAAACGGAATAATAGCCGAAATGAATGGGGTTATTCAAAGGTATAAAGATTCCTATCCCGAATTAGCAGTTGTTTTATGTGGTGGTGACACTTTGTTTTTTGAAAACAAAGTGAAACCTACCATATTTGCAGCCCCGAATCTAGTGTTGAGCGGTTTGAACAGGATTTTGCGTCATAATGCAGCGTTGTAAAAGGGTTTTTCCCTCAATTTTTCTTTTTCTTTTTGTAGCGCTGGCCGCCAAGGCTCAGGTTGCGTCTAGTCCATTTTCAAAATTTGGAATCGGAGAAATTTATGGATCTGGGTTAGCGCAGAATCAAGGGATGGGTGGAGTCGGCATCAGTAATCCAAGCAGTTCATATTTGAATAACCAAAACCCAGCACTTTTGGTGTTTAACCGGAACACCGTTTTTCAGGGAGGCATGCAGATTGAAAACCGGAAAGTTACGGATGGTATCGCCAATCAAAGTTTTTTTGGAGGTAATTTGAACTATCTCGCCATGGCTTTTCCTATAATCCCTGGTGGAAAATGGACTACTTCGGTAGGTTTGACGCCTTATTCGCATGTCAACTACAATATCTCATTTGCCGATGTAGCGAGTGGAAGTAACATTCCGATCAATCGTCAGGAAACCGGAACAGGAGGGATAAATCAGTTTTATTGGTCTAATGGTGTTGCGCTTTCAAAATGGCTTTCTCTTGGGGTTAAGGCTTCTTATTTGTTTGGTACTATTATCACCCAAGATATCAATAAATTCACGAACACAAGTACTACCTATGGTTCGGTGTATGTCAGGGATTACTTTCATGGAGGAAATTTATCAGCCGGCATTTCTTTTCATAAGGATTCGTTGTTCCATGGGAAATATCGAGTAAACGTTGGGGCAGTGTACAGTCTAAAATCAGATTTGGATGCGCAGCACTTTTCCAGGTATCAGTTAAATAGCACGTCTGGCGCAATTATTGATTCGGCCACCATTGACAACAATATTGGCAGTAAGATGACGCTACCTAAAAATTTTGGAGTTGGCCTATCATTTGGCAAAACCGATAAGTGGACGCTGGCTGGTGATTTTACGTATCTCGATTTTCGCACATTCAATGGTTTTATTAACTCTATTGGAGTTCCTACAATTGGCTTTCGCTCTGGTGTTGGCGCTGAATTGACCCCTGACATGCTAGATTACACAAATTACCTAAGCAGGGTAACTTATCGAATTGGTGCTGCATACGAAAAATCGCCTTACCTCGTTAACGGAGGTCCAGTCATGGATAAGGGTGTTACCTTTGGGCTCTCTTTGCCCGTTGGGGGATATTCGGCTGTTGACATCGGGGTAAAGATTGGAAAAAGAGGAACTGTTTTACAAAATTTGATTGAAGAGAACTATTTTAGGGTTTATTTTGGGATCACTTTCAATGACAGGTGGTTCATTAAGCGAAAATTTGATTAAAATTTAAACGTATGAAAAGAGAAAATGTGTTTTTAGCATTAATGCTTTCGGTACTGACCATAAACTCGTGGGCACAGTGCACTGAATACAAATGGCCTCAAGATCAGCCCAAAGCTGAAAAGTATTCAGATGCCTTTAGAGAAGCTGTAAAAAATCATGATTACAAAAGCGCCATCCCTGGAATCCAATGGATGATTGCAAACGCACCCCAATGGCATTCTGATTTATATGTGGCTGCCCTCGAAACATATGACAACCTTGCCGAAAAAGAATTGGATCCAGGCACTAAGGAGGGCTATGTTGATTCCCTTTTCATCATTTATGATCTGCGCATTAAAAATTGCGGAGAAGAAGAGTACGTGCTTAACCGCAAAGCCTATTCCGCTCGGAAATATTACAATACCGACAAGGCAAATGCGGCCAAGTCCTTGGCCATTTTCGATAAAACTTTTGAAGTAAGTGGTAATAATGTGCTTGACAATAATCTAATTGGGTACATCGATGCGATCCGGCTCAATGAGCTGCCTGAAGACCAAATTATGACCCGTTACAATAAGTTAATGGAAGTGATTGATTCAAAAATCAAGAAAGCCCAACAGCAGAATAACAAAGGCGATATTGGCAAGTATAAAAAGGTTATCAACTACATTGATAACAGAATAGAGAAAATGGTGAAAATGGACTGCGATTTTTTGAATAAATATGTCGCTCCAGCGTACAAAGCCAATCCTTCTGATTTACGTCTTGCCTCGAAAGTATTTTCTATTGGTGTCGAAGCGAAGTGCCCGAACGATCCAACTTGGTTTGCGGCTGCGGAGGCACTGCACAAATCAGCTTCAGACTTTTCGGTGGTCAAAGAATTGGCCGTTGCTTATGTAAAGAATAAAGAGTTCGATAAAGGCACCGCATTATTAGCGGAAGTTCAAGCCAAAGCAAAAACACCTGCAGAAAAAGGTTGGATAGGCATTATCAATGGAGATATTGAGTTCCAAAAGGGCAACAAAGCGAAAGCCAGAGACCTTTACAAGAAAGTTTGGGCAACTGTTCCGGAGAGCCAGGATGTATATGAACGCATTGGTGACTTGTACGTTTCGTCAGCAACAGAATGCACCAAGGTGCCTGGATCGGCAGAAGAAAAGCTTATTTATATTGCTGCATTTCAGATGTATGTCAAGTCAGGCAACCGTGATAAAATGAAAATGGCATTAAGCGAATATCCAACCGTTGATGATTTGGAGAAAGAGAACTGGAAGTCAGGGGAATCTAAAAAAATAGCTTGCTGGATTGACGAAACCGTGACGGTGAAAGTAAGGAAAGATGACTAAGACACAAAGATTAGCACGAAAGTTGTGGAAAGGGCTGGCTAAACACCAGCCCTCTTTTTTATTATGGTAATTTCAATATCTTCAAGATTAAATGCCATTTCTAGCTTGTGGCTGCTCAGCTTTTTATTTCTTAATTCCTGCAATTCAAAAGAACAGGCAAAACCAGTGGTTTACGATGGTCCCTTGAAACAAGCGGCAAATGTAATTATGCATTACACTGAAAAGGAAAAAATAAAGGTGATTATGCAGGCCAAAAAGGTCAACGAATTTCAAAATGGTGATCGCGAATTTCCGGAAGGAATCTATTTAGAATTTTACAATTTGAAGGGAAAAATGACTTCTACGTTGCGTGCCAATTCAGCATTTTATTTCAAGAATGAAAATAAATGGCGTGGCCGCGGTAAAGTAGAGGTGGTAAATATAGAAAAGGGCCAACAACTCAACTCCGAAGAGCTTTTCTGGATGCCAGCAACAAAAAAAATATTCACGGATAAGTTCGTCACCATCACCGACCAAAAAGATGTTATCTATGGCACTGGTTTATTGGCCGACCAAGATCTCTCTCATTATACGATTAAAAATCCAAATGGGCTCGTAGAGGTGAAAGAATAACCGTCCTAAATTGCTTGAATCCTGTTATCTTTACTCTTTATGAAGTTAGGTAATGTGCTTCTGCTCTCTTCAGCAGCCGCTTTTTTAATTATTGGCATCTCCGAAATGATGACAAGAGGGGTGAGCAATGGCTATTGGGCAGTGATGCTCTCAATGATTTTCTTTTTTTTATACATCTACCGGAAAAAGAAATAAGATGGACACCGGGCTACTTCCCTATATTATTACATCGCTGGTTATTTCCTTTTTCTTTGCGGGCATTGAAATTGCCTTTCTTTCTGCCAATAAATTGCAGATTGAGCTGCAAGCGAAACAGGGAAAACCCTGGGGTATAATCATGTCCAAGTTTTTGAAAAAACCTTCTGCTTTTATAGGCACTACGCTGATCGGCAATACCGTTGGCCTTGTTCTTTTCGGGATTTTCATGGCTCAATTCATTGATCCTTTGCTTGATTTTTTACCGCCTCAATTGAATGACGATGTCATTCGGTTAGCCATTGAAACCTTAATCTCCACATTGTTCATTTTATTTACAGCCGAATTTCTCCCAAAAAGTTTATTTCTTATCAACCCAAACCTGGCTTTGGCCGCGATGGCAGTGCCATTCAACTTTTTTTATTATCTCCTTTATCCATTAACATTTTCAATTGTCGGCCTTTCCAAGTTTGTAATCACTAAACTGCTGGGCACTCCTTATTCGGAAGAAAAACCAGTGTTTGGCCTTATCGATCTAAACAACTACCTGAAGAACATGATGAAAGTCAGGCATGATGATGAAGAAATTGAGCTAGATAAAAAAATATTCCATAATGCGTTAGAATTTAAAACCGTAAAAGTTCGCGATTGCATGATCCCACGCATGGAAATTTCTGCAGTCGATATTGATGAAGCCATCGATAAAGTGAGAGAAGCTTTTGTGGAAAGTGGGCATTCAAAAATTTTGGTTTATCGCGATACGGTTGACAATATCGTGGGTTACTGCCACTCAGCAGCACTGTTTAAAAAACCGTCCCGAATCGAGGACATTCTCACGCCCATTATCGTAACTCAGGAGACTACCATGGCCAACAAGTTGATGGTGCAATTGATAAAAGCGCGAAAAAGTGTGGCGGTTGTGGTTGATGAATTTGGTGGCACATCAGGTATTGTAAGTATGGAAGACTTGATTGAAGAGATCTTTGGTGAAATCGAAGATGAGCACGATAAAGACGATCTGGTAGAGCAGAAGATTGATGACCACACCTTCCTATTCAGTGCCCGCCTTGAAGTAGATTACCTAAACGAACATTTCGGGTTAGCCTTACCCTTGGGCGAATACGAAACCCTTGCAGGTATGATTTTAGCTTTTACCGAGGACTTTCCAAAGCAAGGCGAGACGATTTCCATTCCCCCTTACACCTTCCTTATTCAAAAAGCAGACAAGAAGCGAATCGACACCGTAAAAGTTATGGGCGAAAAGGATGGTCAGGCCTGATAAAATTGAATTTAAGGCTATGTTAAGAAACAAATTGACTCGTTCTGGTGCAGTTTAAGGCTGGGATTTCATAAAATCACCTAATTCTCCGTTCCCTTTGCTGAATACCAATATCCGGTTAAATTTGCACTCCTTTTTTCGGGTAATCTGGAGGGGGAGGGAGTTGAACCCGGAATTCAAAATGGATTCACATAAGTTTTTTTTAAAATAGATACTGAATTATGGCATTGATTGGAACACTCAGGACGAAGATGACCAAGTTTGTGGTGGGCTTTATAGCCCTCGCCATGGGAGCTTTTATCGTAGGTAGTGACTTTGTGAAAGGCCCCAAGTCAATTTTCGGAGCAAGTGAAAATAGCGTGGGAGAAATAGCCGGAACAGATATTTCCCGGGAAGAATATCAGAACATGGTTCAAGAAAGGGAAAATAACTATGCCCTTTCTTTTAATCGCCAACCGGGCGAAAGAGAAAGACCAACCTTACAGAGCCAGGCCTGGGAGTTGCTCATACTGAGATATGCTATTCGCGATCAGTTTGAGCAAACGGGCGTAAAAGTCACCACGGATGAAATCTGGGATATGATACAAGGGAAAAACATTGACCCGAATGTTAAACAATCCTTCGCAGATTCAGCCGGCAACTTCGACCGCAACCGTGTTATCCAGTTTATCAATAATTTTAATTCCCCGCCTCCTACTAATCAGCAAATGTATGCGCAATGGGCTGAGAGCAAGTATCGTTGGGATATGTTTAAAAAGGACTTAGGCTTAGGACGCGAACGGATTAAGTATGAAAACCTTTTGATCAAAACTAATTTTGTAACAGGTGCGGAAGCCGAACGCGATTACCACAATCAAAATGATGTGGCCGAGGTGAAATTGTTGTTTGTTCCCTATTTTGCCATGAGCGACTCCACGGTAAAAGTTTCGGATAGTGATTTGAAAGCCTATTACGACAAATACAAAGAGAAATATAAGGCTACTTTTAGTCGCAGTTTGAATTATGTAACCTTTCCAGTAATCCCGTCAGCAGAAGATTCTGCGAAGGTCAAGAGTGATGCTGAAAAGATTGCATCTGATTTCAAGACTGTTGCCGATGATTCGGTCTTTGCTGTTACCAATACGGAAGGTCAAAATCCCTTTAAAAAATATACCATTGCAACATTACCTCCTTCAATAACAAAAGATAAATTGGTCAACGGAAATGTGATTGGCCCCTTTCTTAATGAGGGCAATTATAAAATTATTAAAGTGGTGAAAGTGGGCACTGACACTTCCTATACGGCAAAAGCCTCACATATTCTGATTCGTTGGGATGACGAAACGCCTGCCAAGAAAAAGGAAGCGAAAGAGAAAGCGATCAAAATATTAAATGAAATAAAACGGGGAGCTTCTTTTGCGGCAAAAGCGAAAGAATTTGGTACGGATGGAACCGCGTCAAAGGGTGGCGATTTAGGTTATTTCTCTTCCGGACAAATGGTGAAGCCCTTTCAAACTGCAGTTTTTAACGCAAAGAAATTAGGCGTTTTGGCGGATGTTGTGGAAACTCAATTTGGTTATCATATTATCGAAGTAACTGCCCTGAAGGATAATTCAAGCTACACGATTGCAGCCGTGGAAGTTAAAATTACACCCAGTGATGATACCCACAATGCAGCATTTTTGAAAGCTCAGAATTTTGCGGCTGGTCTTTCTGGAGTGGAGGTTTTCAAAGAAAAGGCAGGCAAAGAAACCTTAAACGTTCTTGAAGCTAAAGATCTTGGCACCAACGATCAACGAATCGGTAATTTGGGTGATGCCCGCAAAGTAGTGACTTGGCTCTTCCGCGATGGAGCAGTAGGAAAGGTCTCTGATGTCTTTGATCTTGATGATGACTATGTAGTGGCGGTAATGACCGGAGAAACGGAAGAAGGATTTCGTTCACTAGACCAGGTAAAGGATGAGATTACACCAGCCGTTCGCAATATCTTAAAAGGAAAAAAGATAGTGGAAAAACTTAGTGCCGAAAAGGGCACCCTTGATGAGATGGCAAAAGCCTTTGGCCCAGATGCTTTGGTGAATGCTTCGAGCGATTTGAAATTAAATACCAATTCACTCCCAAGCGCAGGGCAAGATCCTTTCGCTGTGGGTCGTGTCTTTTCACTGGAAAACGGAAAGCGTAGCCCTGCTTTTCCTGGTGAGAACGGAGTAATTATTTTAGACCTTCAAAACAAAACCATAGCACCAGAAATAGGCGATTACGCGATGTTTAAAAATGAGCTTCTAAAGAAAATTAATAATGCTTCTGGACTTAACATTGCACAAGCCATTAAGGAAGGGTCTAATATTAAGGACAAGCGTTACAAGTTCTATTAACCAAAAAGCATAAGTAGCCGTCCCGACACTCATTGGGACGGCTTTTTTATTTGCAAGAATTATGGAAGCCAACTGGGCAGAATCACTGCGAGAGAAACTAGACCAGCATTATACCTGGCCCTCGCTCTATATCTTCAAGTTTATTGTTCCGGCCGAAAAAGTTGAGGCCGTAAAGAATCTTTTCCCTAAGCACGAATCCAAAGAAAAGAATTCAAAAAACGGAAACTATGTAAGTGTTACTTTTCAAATGATGATGCCAGGAAGCGAGGCTGTAATCGAGGTTTATAATTTGGTTTCCGGTATTGATGGCATCATTGCCCTTTGACTTTTAACAAAAGCCGTTTACTGATCCTGCGGCATTTTTTCATTTCCTGCATGTTTCGTTATCTTTAGCATCAATCCAACTGACTTGTTTATGGAATGGAAAGAAGAAAACAACCGATTAAAGAAATCTTTTTCGTTTAAGGATTTCTCAGAGGCTTTTGCTTTTATGACGCGTGTGGCCTTGGTGGCGGAAAAAATGGATCACCATCCCTACTG
The DNA here is from genome assembly GCA_027317105.1 of Cytophagales bacterium. Lineage (GTDB taxonomy): Bacteria > Bacteroidota > Bacteroidia > Cytophagales > Cyclobacteriaceae > ELB16-189. Next base: position 6,234 of record DAHVFH010000008.1, on the reverse strand, counting down.
GACTAATGTCTATAATTCAGTAGCCATCGAACTTTCCACGCACGATGCAGGAGACATTGTTACGGAAAAGGATCATAAACTGGCCAAGGCGGTTGATAAAATTTATAGCCACTATGGCACGAATTTTTTTGCGTTTCTTAGTGGCTTCGTGCCTTAGTGGCAACATATAATCTCGCTAACTAACCCAACTTGATTAGGTAATCGTAATTTGAACGGGAGTATTTCTTGAATCTTGAATTTGAAACTTTGAATGGATAGCGCGTCACTTTTTGTCGTCCCAACTCCTATCGGTAATCTCGCAGATATTACGCTGCGCGCGCTGGAAGTATTAAAATCAGTGGATTCAATCCTGGCAGAAGACACCCGCACATCTGGATTTCTTCTAAAGCACTACCAGATCTCTAAGCCGCTTCATAGTTTTCATATCTTCAACGAACACAAAGCGCTTCAATCGGTAATTCAAAAGTTAAAGGAAGGGGTCAAGATGGCTTTGGTAAGCGATGCAGGTACGCCCGGAATTTCGGATCCCGGCTTTTTACTTGTTCGCGAATGCTTAAAGAATGACATTAAAATAGAATGCCTTCCAGGCGCTACGGCCTTGGTGCCGGCCTTGGTGAAGTCAGGTTTTCCAACTGACCGGTTTGTGTTTGAAGGTTTTTTGCCTCACAAAAAGGGGAAACAAACTTTGCTAAGGGAATTGGCGGAAGAACAGCGAACGATTATTTTATACGAGTCGCCTCACCGTTTGTTGAAGACGCTGGAGCAAATGGTTGAATTTTTTGGAAGCGATAGGATGATTTCGATTTCCCGCGAATTGACCAAGCTTCATGAGGAAACCTTTACCGGCTCGATAGCCGAGACTTTATTACACTTTCGGCAGAAAGAGGTGAAGGGTGAGCTTGTATTGGTGGTGAGTGGAAAAGAGAAAGCCGGTGCTAAAGACGAATAAAAAAATAATATCCTTTCAAAACCAAAAACGTATAACTTGACGTTATTCTTTATAAACGATGATGAATTTATCCAAGGTAGAAAATGAGGTAATGGAGTTGTGCCGTGAAGTGGCACACTTTATCCGGCATGAAAGTGCAAATTTTGATCGGAACCGAATTGAACAGAAAGGCTCATTCAGCAACCTGGTTTCCTACGTAGATAAGGAGTCGGAAAAGAAATTGGTCAATGCCTTAAAGAAAATTATTCCGGGTTCTGGTTTTTTGGCGGAGGAAGGCACTGAATTGAAAGGCGAAAATGAATATCAGTGGATTATTGATCCGCTTGATGGCACCACCAATTTTTTACATGGCCTTCCCATTTTTGCCATTAGCATCGGATTGAGGCGGAGCGAAAAACTTGTGCTTGGCATGGTGTATGAGGTTACCCACAACGAATGTTTTCATGCGATTGAAAATGGCAAGGCCTATTGCAACGAAACCGAAATTCATGTTTCGCCCATTACGCAACTCAACGAAAGTTTGCTGGCTACGGGGTTTCCCTATTATCACAGCGAGAAGAAAGACGTCTACCTGGATATCATCAAAACTTTTTTGGAGACCACCCATGGAATACGTAGGCTTGGCAGTGCGGCAATTGATCTGGCCTATGTAGCAGCCGGCCGATTGGAAGGTTTCTTTGAATACGATTTGAAACCTTGGGATGTTGCTGGGGGGGCATTCATTTTGCAACAAGCGGGGGGAACGGTAACTGACTTTAAGGGAGGCAATAATTTTTTGTTTGGCGGTGAGCTTTGTGCTGCTGGCGACATTTATCCTGAAATGCTCAAGATCATCACGGATCGTTGGTGGAAGTGAAAACGTATGACCACTGCGTCTCTTCAAGAAATTAAAAAAGAATTGCGCACGCTTGAGGTGGATAGACTTCAAGACCTGTGCTTGCGCCTGGCGAAATACAAAAAGGAAAACAAAGAACTATTAAACTACCTACTTTTTGAAGCCCACCATGAGAAGGCGTACATTGAAAATGTGAAGGAAGATATGGTAGAACTTTTTGGGACCGTGCCTTCGTCCAGAAATGTTTACCTGATCAAAAAATCCCTTCGCAAGGTTCTTCGTTATACCAATCGGCAAATTAAATACTCGGGCATTAAGCAGACGGAACTGGAGTTGCGCATTTTCTTTTGCACCAAAATGAAAGAAGCAGAAATTCCTCTGCATACAGGCACAGTCCTTTATAATCTCTACCAGCAACAACTCAAGAAAATTGAAAGCACGTTTGCCGCGTTGCCCGAAGATATTCGGGCGGACTACGATCGCGAACTGAATTTCATCGCTTCATAAAAATGGAAACGCAACTCAACAATCCCCTCCATGGCAAAACCCTTGAAGCGATCCTCGTATTTTTGGTGGATCGCTACGGTTGGGAAGATCTGGGTGAAATCGTTCCGATCAATTGCTTCCGCTACGATCCCAGCATCAAATCCAGCCTTGTCTTTTTAAGGAAAACACCGTGGGCACGAAAGAAAGTGGAAGATCTTTATGTGGCTTCGTTGTAACAAATCAAGAAACAACTATTAAAAATAGTGGCATTCCACCACAGGCGAGAAAAAGCATTTTGCTTAAATTGATTTGGGCAATGGTGCTTGATGTATTTTTCGTGCAAGGATTATGGAACATTCCAAGGGAAACACTCAAAAAGACAAGCTTTTATTCTCTTTTCTCTTTTCACATACATGAATTGTTTAGAACGCGACTTTGGCAGATGCCGGTAGTTGGGCTGCACTACTTTTGTTCAACAAAACACAACAACTTTATGAAAGCTTTAATCGTCATCCTCGCTGCCATTATCCTTACTTCCTGTTCGGTAGAGTTTCAGTGCCCTTCGTACGGCAACTCTAACCGCGCCACAAAAAATGGGTATAAAGCGCAATCGCACTACGCCAAGCACAATAAGGTGCACAAAGCAGTCTTCTGATTTGATCAACCGTCCCCATCTTGGAGTTCGAGCACCTTCAAGGGGAGGTCGTGCTGACGGTGTCATTAACAAAATGAAATTGAAATTAATCGGGTTAAGTTTTCTTGTGATAATGCTTATGGGCTCTTGCTCAACAAGCGTTTGTCCAACGTATAGTTCGTCTGACCCAATGGGCCGCAAGCAGCAACCGAAGATAGCACACCACAAGGTTGTTTTGTACGCCAAAGCGCATCGGTAATAAAAGTTCTTTATCGATAGTTTTCTCGTCAAGCATTGCCCCGGTGGCAGGAGAACGATCGCTTCAAGCTCAAGGCCAAATGTCGAAGTTGTAATCCATTTCAAATTTTTCAATCTTTAGGTATTAAAGCTTACCTAAATGAAAATGCCTTTCTTGTTTTTACTGATGTTGATGTCATCGATTGTATCGGCCCAGGATTGGGCTAACTTAACACGCTATGCGGATGAAAACCGTGCCCTTGCAACACCCGTTGCTGGTGAGCAGCGAGTTGTCTTTATGGGCAATTCTATCACCGAAGGCTGGGTGACACTTGACCCCGATTTTTTTAAAGACATGCCTTACATCGGGCGTGGCATCAGCGGACAGACCACGCCTCAGATGCTCCTTCGCTTTCGGCAGGATGTGATCGAATTAAAACCGGCAGTGGTGGTCATTTTAGCGGGCACCAATGATATTGCTGGAAATACTGGACCAACCACCCTCGCACAGATTATGGCCAACATTATCTCTATGGCCGAGTTGGCGAAGGCAAACAATATTAAAGTAGTTCTGTCTTCAGTGCTTCCCGTCTTTGATTATCCATGGAAACCGGGTCTTGCGCCAGCGGAAAAGATATTTACACTTAATGAAATGATCGCGCAATATGCTGCCAAGAATGGTTTTATTTACCTCGATTATTTTTCTGCGATGGCGGATGATAAAAAAGGATTGAAAGCCAACCTGGGTGATGATGGGGTTCATCCCAATCTGGCGGGGTATCGCATCATGGAACCCTTGGCCGTGAGGGCAATTACGATGGCCTTGCAATAGCACTGAAGAGGGTATTAAGGGTCTGTTTTCATCTGAAATTGTTGCTTAATAACCTCAAGATGGCTCTTCTGAACTACCTTTCAATAGGTTCATCCTTTTCTAATAACAGTCTAATCTATTTCTAATAACCAGTTTGTAATATCGTGTCAGGTTTGTTCGTAGAAGGTCATATTTAGGTTTTTATGTTTAGGAAAAAGGGTTAAAATCAGGCGGATTTTAACCCTTTTTATTTACACGAGTCTGAGTCTTGGAGAAAGACTGAAAAGTTACAGCGATCTCAAAATCTCTTCAATCTTTGTTTCTCCTTTAAATGCCTTTACCAGTTTTTTTTCAGCGGAATAGATATAGAGAGAAGGGGTTATGATGGTCCCAAAGTTATTGAGCACATCAGGAATCTCGGTACGCACAAAATGAAGATTAGCCTGATCGTTTAGCTTGTAGTCCTTGGCAAAACGATCAATGTCGATGAAAGAAGCAGTAGAAATAAACCACACTTGATAGTCAGCAAATGCCTTCAGATGATTGCTTATTTCTTTAGCCTCACGCTGACAATGGTCGCAGTCGGGGAAGAAAATTATAAGGATATTTTTAGAAGTTAAATCCCTTGCACTCCTACTCGATCCATCGGCTGAGATCAATCGCAGGAACGGATAGGCGTTAACTTTTGGTGGATTTTCTGTCAAGCGACTTTTTTCAGCCTGCTCATTTTTAAAAAAACCGCCCATGTAAAGTAGACCAGCGGTTAAGGCTAAAAGCAGAACGATAGTTACAATTATTTTATTCATGCTAAGAGGTAAAGAATCTAAGCCAAGGTAACACAATTACTGATTTTTAACTTCATCAAAAAAAATAAGTAAAAGTTTTGACTACGGCTTCCGCTATCCATTTTTGTAAATTTATTTTGGTTTTAGTTGGAAGCGGAATATTATAATACAGACATTTAACTATGCGTTTGGGATTAACTTTTTTATGAGAGTGCGTAAAGTACACCAATGTAAAGTGCCACCTTTGACACTTCTGACAAATCAAAGGTTAAGACACAAATTAGTTGCAATCCACCAAAAAATGATACTTGTTAAAAAGTAGTCCTAAAAAAATCTGGTCATTGGACATTAGAAAAATGTTAATGTACAATTGATTTAAACCTTTCTTGCGTGATTCCGTCTTTAGGAGGTAAACCATCTAATCTACCATGATGAAAAAGACGAAAGAGCGTGAAGAGGGGATACGGATAATGATTGCCCTTGCAATTTGTGCGATCGTGATGTTGCCCTTATTGTATATGTTTTTTGAGAAGGTTTTTCTCTAGACGCGAATTGTAATCCCTATCATGAAAGCTGGAAAATTAAAAAAATCAACTGGTTTTTGGGAAGAGAGAAGCCATTCTTTGGGTTATCATCGGCCTAATGATTTTGGTCTTTTATTAAAAGGTTCCGATTCCTAGCGGATCTTATTCGGCTACTTTTTGATTTCTGTTGTTCCAGAACCGGAGCTTATTTTTATATCAATATCCTTTGTGCCCAGTCAAATCAATATCACCTTGAGCATCATCAATCGAAATGTCTCCAGAACCTGTGTTTATTTTTGAGTCTTCTTTGACTTTGCGCCAAGGGTAATTTCCTGAACCCGTATTACCCGATATTTTCACGGTCATCTCACTGGCCTCAAAGTTGCCTGACCCTGATGAAAAGCAAATTTCCATATTTTCAGGAAGGGTAAGAACCCAGGAAGAACTTCCGGACTGCGACCCCTTTTTCGGTAAAGTAAAGATCAAATCTTGCCCTGCCGCCATTTCTTTTTCTCGGAATGCTTTTTCTTTTTGTCAAGTCGGGTCAGTACCGCGCCCTTAGATGGTTTTGTAGGCTTTCGCTTTTTCCTTTTGGCAAAAGCTTTTTTTAGCAAATCGTTCAATTTACGTACCGCCTCCTCTTTGTTTTGCGATTGCGATCGCTTGTCTTGTGCACTGATCAAAAGATCGCCTTCGGTGGTAAGCCGCTTGGAAAGTTTTAGCAGGAGAAGTTCTTTTTCCTCCATGGTGAGAATCAAGGAGTCTTTGATGTTCCAACGCAAGGTGACTTTGGTATTCACTTTGTTTACATTTTGACCACCAGGACCTCTACTGCGTGAAGTGGAGAACTCCAATTCTGAAATAAGATGTGTAGGTGTTATTGTTCGTGGTGTGGTCATCGTGACTCAAAGTAATAGAATCTGTTCGGAAATAAAAGAGACAGAAGGGGTGTATTTCAAAATTACATTGTAGT
>DAHVFH010000005.1 GCA_027317105.1 Cytophagales bacterium | reverse complement strand
TATTGTAGGTATTCAACACGGCTTTATTTCCCGCCCGGCGGGCATCGCCCAGTTTGATAAAATAATTTCTTTCCTTGAAACTGCCGATCGCTTTCATGGCGCCTGGCCGCATTGGCTTAGTGGCACCACAGGAAAAATAATTCCGTTCAACGCCAATGATGATGGGGCAGACCTTGTTGAAACTTCGTTTATGGTGCAAGGCTTACTCACCGTGCGTCAATATTTGACTTCTTCGGATACTTTAGGGAACAATCTAATCAACCGCATAAATACTTTGTGGAAGGAAGTAGAGTATGATTGGTTCAGACAAAATAATCAACAGGTATTATACTGGCATTGGTCGCCTGATAAAGGATGGATAATGAATTTTCCGATCAATGGCTACGATGAGGCATTGATCGTATATATTTTGGCAGCCTCCTCTTCCGTGCATACAATTCCTTCGAGTGTTTATCAACAAGGATGGGCACTTAATGGGAATATTAAAAACGGAAAATCTTTTTATGGCCACGCTTTACCACTTGGTCAAGACTATGGAGGCCCTTTGTTTTTTGCTCATTATTCATTTTTAGGATTTAATCCGAGCACGCAAGACACCTACGCTAATTATTGGACGCAGAACGTCAATCATACCATGATTAATCACGATTATTGTGTAGCAAATCCGAATCATTATGTCGGCTATGCTGACAATTGCTGGGGACTTACCGCAAGCGATAATTCATCTGGCTATGGGGCGCAGTCGCCAACTAATGACAATGGGACAATTTCGCCTACTGCTGCTATTTCTTCATTACCCTATGCGCCTGTACAATCTATGAAGGCAATTAAATTTTTTTATTATACGCTGGGTGACCGATTATGGGGGCAATATGGTTTTTATGACGCCTTTAATGTAACCAATGGATGGACGGCCTCCTCTTATTTGGCCATAGACCAAGGCCCTATTGTAGTGATGATTGAAAATTATAGAACGCAGCTACTTTGGAATCTATTTATGTCTTGCCCTGAGGTGCAAGCCGGAAAAACAAAATTGGGGTTTAATTAATACGCAATAATTAGAGCGTTTTATTCAAAATAGACACATAAACATTAACGATTACCCTTACATGAATACTTTATTACTAATAGCTTCAAGAACCAAATTAAAACCCGATGAGGTTAATGATGCTATTTTGTGTACCACCAACTTTTGGTGGAGGCAAAATATTTTATGTAAGCGTATTCCGCTATCCAATAGCAGCGAACCTTCAAGCATTTCCTTTTCTATTGGAAAGTACGAAACGTCAGAAATGAGCCGTGAAGTTATTTGTACGCAAACTAAATCAGTAAAGTCGTTGATGTGGTCAGCTGATATTATCAAGGCTGGCCTCAGCTTGGTGTGTGTCAGGTCTGTGAAAGGAAAATGCACTAATACAATATCACGCTGGCGAAATAGCATGAAAAGTTATTTCTTGAGATGGGCATACATCTCATCCCAACGTGCGTCTTCAGGACTGTTCCAGTCTTCGGCCAATACACTTTCGGAAACTGTGGTAATCTCATCTGCGGCTAAATCTGTATTAACGGACATACCCATTTCTTCGGCTATACGGATAAGCAGGTTCAATTTATCTTCGGTTTCAGTTTCAACTTTTAACGTTGCTTTCATCATAAATAAATTTTTATTATCCTTTCACGTCTCAAAAAACCAAATTTCCATTTTCTTATAATGATAAAGGTAAGAAAAAACTCGGCAGCTAAATGAGTAGTATAGCCATCAGACCATGAAACCCAATTCCGCAATGAAACTATCCATCGTTCCGTTACTTTTTTTGCTAGGCTTATTCACGATTTCGTGTCAGCCAAAAGAGTCAAAAAAAGGACTTCCGAAACTAGCTGATGATTCTCTTTTCACCCTAGTGCAATACCGCACCTTTCAATATTTCTGGAATGGCGCAGAACCTACTTCTGGCGCTGCTCGTGAACGGTATCATTCGGATGGAGACTATCCAGCTAACGATAAAAACATTGTCACCACGGGGGGTACGGGCTTTGGTGTGATGGCGATCTTGGTAGGCATTGATCGGGGATTTATTTCACGGAAAGAAGGAGTTGAAAGATTGAACAAATTGACTGAATGGTTGGCCAAGGCCGATCGTTTTCATGGCGCCTGGCCGCACTGGATGAATGGTGAAACAGGAAAAGTGAAACCCTTTGGCGCTAACGATAACGGAGGTGACTTAGTGGAAACAGCTTATCTGGTTCAAGGACTTTTATGCGCCCGACAATATTTTAAAGACGGCAACGAAGAAGAAAAATTATTGGCAACGAAGATTGATTCATTATGGCGAGGTGTGGAATGGGATTGGTATCGGCACGGAAATAAAAATGTATTGTATTGGCACTGGTCGCCTGATAAGCAATGGATCATGAATTTTCCTTTGGAAGGATATAATGAATGTCTCATCACGTATATCCTGGCGGCAGGCTCACCCACACACAGCATTCCGGCTGAAGTATATCATCAAGGGTGGGCAAGAAATGGCGGAATACGAAATGATACCGCCCATCGGCAGTATGGTTTGCACCTTTCCCTTAAGCACAATGGATCAGAACAATTTGGAGGCCCGCTGTTTTGGTCGCATTATTCCTTTCTAGGACTTGATCCACGAAACCTGAAGGATGAATATGCGGATTATTGGCAGCATAACAAGAACCATGTTTTAATTGACTATAAATATTGTGTCGCAAACCCCAAACATTTTAAAGGATATGGTCCAAATTGTTGGGGACTAACCGCAGGCTATTCTATTGACGGTTATTCCGCACACAGCCCCACGAATGACTTGAGTGTAATTAATCCGACTGGGGCTTTGTCTTCTTTTCCATACACGCCCACGGAAAGCAAAGCAGCTATGCGTTATTTCTACGATAGCCTGGGCTCGCAGATTTTTGGCGAGTTTGGATTTTATGACGGATTTAGTGAGCAATACAAATGGCATAAACCTTGGTATCTGGCCATCGACCAAGGGCCAATTGTAGTAATGATGGAAAACTATCGCTCTGGCCTGCTGTGGAAATTATTTATGTCTTGCCCTGAAATTGCTGTTGCCGAGAAGAAATTAGGGTTTTTACAATGAAACTAATGTTTGATTCTCTTACGCTAACGAGTCCCACAAAACTTAACCTAATCCTTATGAGACCTTCCATTTTTGTTTTTCTTTCGCTGCTTTTGCTTTTGTCATGTGGTAAGAAGCAAAGCAATCAATCGGGCTTCGATCAGCGTGTCGATTCTGTTCTTCAACGGATGACGTTAGAAGAAAAAATTGGGCAACTCAATCTTCCCTCTGCCGGAGAATTTGTAACCGGTCAGGCGGAGAACTCCGATATCGCAAAGAAAATTGAAAAGGGGATGGTAGGCGGCTTGTTCAATATAAAATCAGTCGCCAAAATCAGGGAGATTCAAAAATTAGCTGTTGAGAAAAGCCGCATGAAAATCCCACTCATTTTTGGGATGGACATTGTGCACGGTTATGAAACTATCTTTCCTATTCCTTTAGGGTTGAGTTGTAGTTGGGATATGGAACTTATAAAGCGAACGGCAAGAATTGCGGCCATGGAGGCCAGTGCGGACGGCATCAACTGGACGTACTCACCGATGGTGGACATTGCCCGGGATGCACGATGGGGACGCATCGCAGAGGGAAGTGGCGAAGATCCGTATTTAGGCTCTCAGATTGCAAGGGCTATGGTAATAGGTTATCAAGGCGATGATTTATCAGCAAACAATACCTTGATGGCGTGTGTAAAACATTATGCAATCTATGGAGCAGCGGAGGCTGGCCGTGATTACAATACCACCGACATGAGCAGGATCAGGATGTACAACGAATATTTTCCTCCATACAAAGCTGCGGTGGATGCTGGCGTGGGAAGTGTGATGGCCTCCTTTAATGAAATTGATGGGATCCCGGCCACGGCCAACAAATGGCTGCTCACCGATGTGCTAAGGAAACAGTGGGGGTTCAACGGTTTCGTGGTATCGGATTATACGGGAGTAAACGAAATGGTGGCGCATGGTTTTGGCGATCTTCAAACGGTGTCGGCCAAAGCCTTAGAAGCCGGAACGGATATGGACATGGTGGGTGAGGGAATGCTCACTACGCTTCAGCAGAGTTTGAAAGAAGGGAAAATTACTGAAGGCCAAATCGATGACGCTTGCCGAAGAATCCTTCAAGCCAAATTCAAATTGGGTTTGTTTGATAATCCTTATAAATACTGCGATGAGAGCCGGGCGAAGTCGGATATTTTCACTGCGTCTAATAGAGCTGAGGCTCGCTCTATAGCTGCCCAAAGTTTTGTGTTGTTAAAAAATACTCGCCTGTCAGGGCAGAAAAATAATGTTTTGCCGATTAAGAAATCTGGCACGATCGCTTTGATAGGTCCATTGGCGGATGCAAAAGAAAACATGACAGGCACATGGAGTGTGGCCGCAGATTTTTCCAAATCAATTTCTTTATTGAAAGGCCTGCATAATGCCCTTGAGGAAAAGCCCCTACCCGACAAGACTTTGGAAGGTCGACCGGACTTCTCCAAGGGGATTGAAGGAAAAGGAAACGCCAAAATTATCTATGCGAAAGGCTCGAATTTGTTCGAGGAAGAAAACCTCGAAGCGAACGCAACACCTTTTGGAAAAACGCTTCATCGGGATAAGCGATTGGCCATTGAATTGAGGAACGAGGCTGTAGCCGTGGCAAGTCGTGCCGATGTGATTGTTGTCGCGATAGGAGAGTCAGCAGAGATGACAGGCGAGGCTTCCAGTCGTTCCAATATTGAAATCCCGGAAACCCAAAAAGATTTATTGAAAGCACTTCTGAAGACGGGTAAGCCAGTAGTGTTGGTGTTATTTACCGGTAGGCCCATGGCATTGAAATGGGAAGATGAAAATGTTCCAGCTATTTTAAATGTATGGTTTGGGGGAAGTGAAACGGGCGATGCGATTGCCGATGTTTTGTTTGGTGATGTAAACCCCTCCGGAAAACTCACTACCACCTTTCCGCAAAACGTAGGACAAGTACCAATGTATTATGCCCACAAAAATACCGGAAGGCCTTTGCCGGAAGGTCAATGGTTTCAAAAATTCAGGTCTAATTATCTCGATGTTTCCAACGATCCGGTTTATCCATTTGGGTATGGCTTGAGTTACACCGAATTTAGTTATGGCGATTTGAAATTGAATAAAACCGAAATGACTTCTCAGGATTCAATCACAGTGACCATAGATGTCACCAACAAAGGACAGCGCGATGGAAGTGAGGTCGTGCAGCTTTACATCCGCGATCTGGTAGGTTCGGTCACGCGTCCGGTAAAAGAGCTGAAAGGGTTTCAAAAAATTGCATTCAAAGCTGGAGAAACCAAAACCGTAAAGTTTACGATTCGCAATGCCGATTTATCTTTTTATAATTCTGAATTAACGTTTGGAAGCGAGCCCGGAAAATTTGAAGTTTTTGTCGGCTCAAATTCTCGTGATTTGAAAAAAGTGGAGTTTGAGTTGAAATAATTATTACCCCAGAATATACCATTCCTCGTTAAGAAACGGGATGGCCTGATGTGCCGTAAGATCAAACTGACAAGGCACTACAGAAACATAATTATTGGCAATGGCCCATTCGTCATTGTCTTCGCCCTTGTCGAAGTTGACGAAATTTCCGGTCATCCAAAAGTAGCTGCGCCCGTTTGGGTCATAACGTTTATCGAAATCTTCCACCCATTTAGCATTGGCTTGCCTACAAATGCGTATTCCTTTTATGGGTTCGTTTCGCTTTGGCGGAATGTTTACATTAAGTGCCGTTCCTTTTGGTAGTTCTTTTTCTAACACTTGTTTGGTAATCTTTTTCACAAACTCAGAAGTGTGTGAAAAATCAGCTTTGTGACTGTAGTCGCATAAAGAGAAACCAATGGCCGGTGTGCCTTCGATAGCGCCTTCGATAGCGGCCGACATGGTGCCGGAGTACAACACACTGATGGAAGTATTACTACCGTGATTTATTCCGCTCACAACCACATCAGGCTGGCGTTGACCTTTCAAAATATGATGACGCGCGATCTTTACACAATCTGCTGGCGTGCCACTACATTCATAGGCTTTCACGCCTTCAAAAAGGAAAGATTCATTAAGGCGTAAGGTGTCGCCAACGGTAATGGCATGCCCCATTCCAGACTGCGGACTGTTTGGGGCAACGACCAGCACTTCTCCCAATTCTTTCATCACATTGACAAGACTTAAAATTCCACGGGACGTGATGCCGTCATCATTGGTAACTAAGATCAAAGGTTTTTGCATAGGAAGTAAATCGTTAATTATTTTTTTATAGCTGAGGTCACCTGATGGGCTTTTTTATCGGAGGGAATTATAATAATCGATGATCAGTTTAAGGTCATACTTTTTGTCGAAATCCAGACGGTTTTCACGGGCGTACTCGAGCACCTGCTCATCATGGGTGCCCATCAGTTCCAGCCAGTTACTGCGCTTGTCATTCACCTGTTCGATATTTCCATTGTCTTTTAGGATAAAATAGATGTTAACGAGTACTTTCCTAGTATAATAATTGCCATAACCATAAGGTGAATAAAAGGGGGAACCATAAGGAGAAAAGTTAGTGTTTCGCAATTCAACCTTCTCCCTCGCTAACAAGGTAATTCTTCCTTCGCATAACACTTCAAAAAAAACAGGAGTTTTGTAACCACCCGTAGGGGAATAAGGTAGTGAATAAAATTGCCGATAACGCTTATACGATTGGTCGAAGATTTCAAAAAGCAAGACTTTTCTTGCAGCAAAACTCTCTAAACGGTTGTCGTGCCGGATTTGAAGCAAATCGTCCAAATTGTATTTAACAGTTCCACGTAGTGTATCTCCGTTGTCCAGCACGATTTTGCCATCGTGCCAAAGGTCAAAAGTAAACGTTTGGGCAAAAGTTATCGAGGGAAAAATGACTAACCAATAAATGATAAAACGTTTCATCATTTTTTTAAAATCATGTGACCGAGTTTATCTCTTTTCGTTGTTAAATATTTTTCGTTGTGGGGATTGGGGGTAATTTCAATTGCAATATTTTCTACGATCTCTAATCCATAGCCCATTAAGCCAACTCTTTTTTTAGGATTGTTGGTGATGAGCTTTAGTTTAGAGATTCCCAGATCGTGCAATATTTGCGCACCGATTCCGTAGTCGCGGTTGTCCATATCAAACCCTAGTTGCAGGTTGGCTTCAACCGTATCTAGTCCTTCTTCTTGCAATTTATACGCTTTCAATTTATTGAGTAAACCTATTCCTCGCCCTTCCTGTTTCATGTAAAGCACTACCCCTTTGCCTTCATTTTCTACCATCATCATTGCATTATGAAGTTGTGATCCACAATCGCAGCGGCACGATCCGAAGATGTCTCCCGTTACACAGGAAGAGTGTACACGAACCATTACCGGCTCGTCTTTTTCCCAAGTTCCTTTCACCAGTGCCATGTGCACCTCTTGCGAGCCAATCTCTTCGTAGGCGACCAATTTGAAATCGCCATATTCGGTAGGAAGGTTAACATCCACGTGTCGTTTAATTTGGCTCTCGGTCTTCATCCGATAGGCAATCAAATCTTTGATGGTGATCAGTTTTAATTTTAATCGATCAGCCACTAATCGCAGATCGGGCAGACGCGCCATGGTGCCATCTTCATTCATGATTTCCACGAGCACGCCTGCCGGACGAAAACCCGCGAGTTTGGCCAGATCAATGGCAGCTTCGGTATGGCCACTCCTACGAAGCACACCTTCTTTCTTGGCCTTTAACGGAAAGATATGCCCGGGCTTCCCCAATTCTTCCGATCGAGTTTCGGGATCTACTAATGCTTTTATGGTTTTGAAGCGGTCGTGTGCAGAAATCCCTGTGGTGCAGCCGTGACCAATTAAATCTACCGAAACGGTAAAAGGCGTTTCAAAGGCAGCAGTATTTTTCCCGACCATCAGTTCGAGTTTTAGTTCTTCACACCGATCTTCCACTAAAGGTGCGCATATAAGGCCACGGCCTTCTTTTGACATGAAGTTGATGATCTCTGGCGTAATGCATTCAGCAGCGCAAATAAAATCCCCTTCATTTTCACGGTCTTCATCATCGACTACAATCACCATTTTACCGTTCCGGATGTCCTCCAACGCACCTTCGATGGAATCTATTTTTATTTTTTCGCTCATTGTATGGTTTGATACTCGTTTCTTGATTCTTGTTACTTGATACTCGTTACTTGATACTCGTTACTTGATACTATTTAGCTACTACTATTCCCAAGCTTCCGGCCAATTCACTTTCAGCTTTTTTTAGTCCGGTCTGCATTTCTAATGCCTGATCCAATTCATCCCAGTTTCCTGATGATTCCGCGTGCTTCACTTTTAAAAGATTGTCTTCCATCATTTTTTGTACGACTCGAAATTTCAACCGCAAAACATTGGAAAGCGCCATTTCGTTGAGCACATCCTTTTCTTTTGGTATAAAAATCTGAAACTTATCACCCCAGTGTGGACTCGTGTCGTACCGGGCCGTAATTAGGTCAGAAACAATCGCTTTGATGGCATCGTTCCCTTCCTGTAAAAAGGTATGGCTATCTATCAATTGGTTTTTCTGAGCTGCGGACTTAAACCGATCATAAATTTCTTTGAATAAAGGATTGTTAAATTCAACATCTTCCAGTTCGTGAAACAGAAAATCAGCCAGCTTATTTTGTTCCACCGATTGATCCGCATAATTCAATAGAAGGCGGATAGTTTCCCGTTCTTGGTAATGAACTAAACTTTGTGCGTCAATTTTTAATGTCGGATCAATTTCATCTACAGGAACTAACGGTTCTGGCGCATCAACTTGTTCGCGATGGCTTTCTTTATCCGTCTTCCTTCTTTCCTGAATAATAATTTTATTTAATTCAGAGAGCAGAACTTGTTCACTGATTTTTAATAGATGGCTAGTCTCCTGAATATAAACCGAGCGTTTGATGGGATCAGGAATGACCGATATACTTGAAATTATTTCTTTGATCGACTCCGCTTTTCGGATTGGGTCATTTCCGGCTTCTCTTGCGTACAAACTTGCTTTAAATGAAACGAAATCCTGCGTGTGTTCCTTTAAATAATTCTGAAACTCCGAACTGCCAACTTTTCTAGAAAAACTATCGGGATCCTCGTTGTCCGGGAAAAGCAGGACGCGCACATTAAGCCCACCTTTCAAAATCATGTCGATTCCTCGTAAGGCTGCTTTGATACCGGCTGAATCACCATCAAATAACACCGTTATATTTTCGGTAAACCTGCGTATAAGTTTGATTTGATTTTTGGTCAAGGCCGTGCCACTGGAGGAAACCACATTTTCCACATCGGCCTGGTGCATGGAGATTACATCGGTGTAGCCTTCCACCAGAAAACACGAGTCCTGTTGGCGAATTGCATTCTTACCCTGAAACAAACCATAGAGCACATCGCTCTTGTGGTAAATATCCGTTTCGGGTGAGTTGATGTATTTCGGCTGGTTTTTTTCCTTGCCGAGCATGCGCGCACCAAAAGCAATTACTTTACCCGCCAGATTGTGCACGGGAAAAATCACCCTTCCACGAAAGCGATCGTAGCTTGAGCCGTCTTCTTTTTTTACGACTAACCCGGTTTTTTCAAGAAGTTCTTTGTTGTAGCCTTTTGTAACCGCCTCCTTGCTAAAATTCTCCCATCCTTCGAGGGCATAGCCCAGTTCAAACTTTTCAAGGGTGCGGTCGTTGAAGCCACGCTCGCGAAAATAGCTGAGACCTATACTTTGCCCTTCGTCAACGGTGGTTAATATATTTTTATAATATTCTTTAGCAAAGTTCATGAGGATATACAGGCCCTCGCGTTCGCTTTGTTCTTCTTTTGATTCGTTGAGTGTGCGATCTTCTTTTATCTCGACCCCGTATTTTTTGGCGAGATAGCGGATGGCTTCGGCATAACCCAGCTTCTCATGCTCCATAACAAAAGTGAAGGCATCGCCACCCTTTCCGCTGCTGAAATCTTTGAATATTCCCTTAGCGGGAACGACAAAAAACGAAGGGGATTTTTCGTTGTTGAAGGGACTTAACGCCTTGTAATTTTGTCCTGATTTTTTCAGCGTCACAAAATCGCTGATGACATCGACAATGTCCAATCGGTTTTTAACTTCTTCTATGGTTTCACGCGTGATCAAGCAGGGATTTGTTCAAATTTTAAGTCCGATCCTCCAACAGGTTTGATTTTATTGATTAGATCGATGGCCGCGTCAATTCCCGATAGGATTACGTCTGCCTTCGTTTCGCCCTCATAGTAGCCTAAAAGGTGAAGAATCTCATAAGCCGTATTAAAGGTCTTGAGCATTCCTTTATCAATTTTCGTTAAACGAGTTCGGTAATCGTCCACATTCACTCTCGCATATTTTTTCTTTTCTATAGCCTTG
Source organism: Cytophagales bacterium (assembly GCA_027317105.1). Classification (GTDB taxonomy): domain Bacteria; phylum Bacteroidota; class Bacteroidia; order Cytophagales; family Cyclobacteriaceae; genus ELB16-189. The sequence goes on along the minus strand of DAHVFH010000005.1, from coordinate 11,377 downwards.
CCTTTCATGGCTAAGTAGGTTTCGGTGGCGATCAATACCCCATTGTAAGCTGTAGCGCACGCCATTTGCACATATTTGTCGTCCTCGTAATATTTATTTTTTTTCTGGGCCTTTGAGCGCAAAATTTCGGATGCGTATTGGATGTAACGAATCGCTTCACGATGACGACTTTGCCTTTCTTTGTCAGACATTTTGCTTACCAGTTTTGGGTTGTTATTGGAATTAATGCAAAGATACTTTATCTCGTTCTACTTTTAAATCGGCAAATCGCAAGTCCTAATATCTTGGTAAATCAAGGCAAAGCGATCACCTAAGGACGAACCTGCGACCCTTTTGCTTTAGAAATGGTTCACTTCGTATGCTGTGAACTCTTATCTGGATATATTGTTTTAGTGTAAATTGCAGTTTTTAAGCGAATAATGAAGATTCAATCAACAGACATTCTCAAGGCCCTCTCCACGGTCAATGATCCTGACCTCAAACAAGATTTGGTCACGCTTAACATGATTAAGGATGTGCTGGTGACGGAAAGTAAAGTCAGTTTTACGGTAGTCCTCACCACTCCAGCTTGTCCGTTGAAGGAGAAAATCAAAAAGGATTGTGAAGAAGCCGTTCTAAATGTCGTGGGTGACAAAGTCGCCATCGATATCCGCATGACCTCATCAGTAACTTCCCTGCGTGACAATTCCCCTTTATTGACCGGTGTAAAAAATATTATTGCTATTGCCTCGGGCAAAGGCGGTGTTGGCAAATCAACGGTTACTACAAATCTAGCCGTGGCATTGGCGCAGTCTGGAGCGAAAGTTGGATTGATCGATGCTGATATTTTTGGCCCTTCCATTCCGGTGATGTTTAATTGTGAGCGCGAGCAGCCGGAGGTAAAGGTGGTGGATGGAAAAAATATTATTGTGCCACTGGAGCAGTATGGTGTAAAATTACTGTCGATCGGATTTCTGACGCCACCGGAAAGCGCGATTGTGTGGCGCGGGCCGATGGCGAGTTCGGCACTGAAACAGTTTATTAGCGATGCAGATTGGGGCGAATTGGATTACCTGTTAATAGACCTTCCTCCCGGTACAAGTGATATTCATTTGACTTTAGTTCAAACTGTTCCGGTGACAGGGGCTGTAATCGTGACAACCCCACAGAAAGTCGCTCTGGCAGACGCCATGAAAGGCTTGGCAATGTTTAAACAACCCCAGATTAACGTTCCGGTTTTGGGTGTGATCGAAAACATGGCCTACTTTACTCCCGAGGAATTGCCCGATAATAAATATTTCATCTTCGGAAAAGACGGTGGCAAGACCCTGGCCGATAAATTTGGGGTTCCTTTTCTTGGACAAATCCCGTTGGTTCAAAGTATCCGCGAAAGCGGTGACAGCGGGCTTCCTGCCGTTATGAAAGAAGGATTAACAGCAAGTGCTTTTCGCGACTTGGCTGAAAGCCTGGCAAGGCAAGTTGCCATTAGAAATGCTACCTTTACCACTACAAAAAAAGTTGAAATGACGGCCCAATGAATCCTATAGAAACCATAAATGAAGATATTCTGGGCCGCATTGAGGGTTCTTTGGATAGTATTCGTCCTTATCTACAGGCAGACGGTGGAAACATTCGTGTGCTTGAAGTCACCGAAGACAAAATCTTGCGCTTAGAATTTGTAGGCAACTGTGGTACTTGCCCCATGTCCACCATGACCTTCAAGGCTGGGGTGGAAGAAGCCGTGAAGCGGTTGGTTCCTGAAATCAAAGGAATAGAAGTGATCAATCTGGCATGATTCATTATTCCGAATTCAAAATTCAAGGTTGCAAATTCAAAGTTTGTTCAATTAGGTAGCAGTTACTCGATTTTGAATCTATAATCTGCAATTTTGAATTATCTTGCCACCTATGCAGCGTGCCTCTTGGATCAGCTTTTTAATGCTATTTTGCTCATTTGCTAAAGCGCAAGATCATTGTGGTACTGTTGCCTATGAAAAGCTTCGCCACCAGCAAAATCCTTCCCTTGAAACGATCGGCCAATTTGAAAACTGGATGAAAAATAAGCTGGCGAAAAGGGCGGAGGCATTCAAGAGCGGCCGCGTGGAGAGCCAGAATTTTGTGGTGCCAATAGTAGTTCATGTTATTCACAACGGAGAGCCTATTGGCACCGGAACAAACATTTCAGACGCGCAGATATTATCTCAAATCCCCGTAATCAACAGTGATTTCCCTAGGCTGAATGCAGATACCACCAACACGCCTGCGGAATTCAAAACTGTGGCCGGTAAATTCAATATCACTTTTGTATTGGCTAAACAAGATCCTAATGGACTGACAACAACGGGTATTACACGAACAAAAGGAACGCAAACTTCGTGGAGCATTTCGGATAATTATACGTTTAAAGCATTGAATTATTGGCCATCAGAAAACTACTTGAATATTTGGGTTATCAACCTTTCTGGTGGATTTATCGGATATACCCAACTTCCTCAATCTTCTATTTTAGCGGGTTTAACGAACACTTCGAATGATCCGCTCACGGATGGGGTGGTTGTCGATTACCAAGCATTTGGCAACGCACAAGCTACTGGTGGTAGCAGTTTTAATTTACTGCCTAAATACAATTTAGGTCGTACGGCCACCCATGAGATTGGTCATTTTTTTGGCTTACGCCATGTGTGGGGTGATGTAAATTCATGTGATCCAACGGTAAGTACCGATTATTGCGCAGATACCCCCATTCAGAATACAAGTTATAATGGTCTTTGCCCGAGTACAGCACAAACCGAATGTAGTGTGCATTCAATGTATGATAACTACATGAACTATACCGATGATGCCTGCATGAATATTTTTTCGCAGGGTCAGGTTAGTCGGATGAACGTCATAATCAACAACAGTCCGCGCAGGGTGAGTTTGCTTACCTCACCCGGATCGCAACCTCCATCACCTGTGGCCAATGACTTGGGGATAAAATTGATTTCTAATCCAGGGACTTCCGCTTGCGGTGGTAGTTTGATCCCAGCTTTAACAATTCGGAATTATGGATCAAACGCAATTACTTCAACACAAATTCAGTTTTCATTAAATGGAAATCCAGTGGAAACAAAGTCGTTTTCATTTGCCAGTCTGGATACAACCAAAGAAACTTCAGTAAGCTTTTCCCCAGTCACGGTTAGCGCAGGACTATCCTACAAATTGGCATTCCATATTTTGCAAACAAACGGAACTACGGACGGAAACCCTGCCAATGACACGCTTTCGATTTCAACGTTTGTGCCCATTACTGCATCATTGCCATTAACGGAGTCTTTCAGTACCGTTCCTCTGGGTTGGAATGTTCTCAACCCTGATGGCCTAATAACCTGGAAGCCAATTTCTTTACCAGGATCGAAAAATGCGATTTACATGGATTTTTATGATTACGAATACCAAGGTGCTTCAGACATGCTGATAACCCCTGTGCTTGATTTGACCGCTGCCTCCTTGGCATCACTCAAGTTTACCTACGCTTATGCTACCTACCAAGGTGGCAGTAATGACCAACTTCGTGTGTGGGTAACTTCAAATTGCAATTTCAATTCTTCTTTTGTGGAAATTTTTAATAAAAAGGGAAGCGCATTGGCAACAGCCCCTTCTACAGGAAACCCTTTTACCCCAACCGCAACACAATGGAGCACGAGTCTTATTCCGCTTAATCAATTTCTTGGCCAAAAAATCCAGGTTGCTTTCGTGGGGACCAATGACTATGGAAATAATCTGTACTTGGATAATGTGGAAGTGCTGGATAGCGCAGTGACTTCAATCACTTTGAATGACCTCCTAAGCCCTTCCCCTGTAAGTTGTATGGCAACGGTTACCCCAATGATTAATTTAACAAATCAAGGCAACACCATTATCAATTCCTTTACGGCAAATGTTTATGTGAACAACCAGCTTACATCCGAATTGATTTCAAATATTCAATTGGCAGTTGGGGCTTCGCAAACTATTTCGCTATCGCCTGTTACATTTTTGTCTGGCAATAATGCGCTGTCAATTGCCATTAAATTACCTAATGGAATTGCAAACTATAATTCTTCTACGGATAGTCTGTCAACTTCGTTGGTAATTGATAATTCTAATGATATCATTCCGCTCCGGCAAAATTTTGACCAAGCGTTTACTCCAGCCTGGTCGGTGGTCAGCCCTTCTTCTGGTCAGAGTTGGAGTACGGTTGCCACCAATTATTCTACGTCATTGGTTTTTAATTCTTTTATCAATACCACCTTAGGAGAACAAGCCTGGTTGGTATCACCGGTGCTTGATTTTTTCAGCATACAGAGGGCAAGTGTATTTTTTCAAACGAGCTATGCCTCAAGCAATACGAGAAACGAAACCCTACAGATTTTTGCTTCTACTGACTGTGGTGAGACCTTCAGCCAGCAATTGTTTTCTTCCTCCGGGTCGGCCCTGGCTAACAGCACTTCCAATGTTTCTTGGATGCCGAATTCGGCCAGCCAGTGGACAAAAAATTACATTAACCTTGATACCCTGGCCGGCAAGGAAAATGTTCGACTGGCGTTTGTGGCCACCAACGGAAACGGCAATAATTTGTACCTCGATAACATCGAGTTTTTCACGAGCGATAATCCATCGCCAGTGGCTATCTCCAATCTTTATTCCGTGTATGGAGGATTAGGTTCACCCGTAAAAGTGACTTTTGATTTATCCAGCCGCCAATTGGTGCGCATGCAAGTGTATGACTTGGTGGGGCGTGTTGTCTCTGATACGATGTTACCGGAAACACTGAACCAAACCTATTCCGTTGATTTTCCAAATAGTGCAACCGGTATGTATATTATTCGAATCCAAACCGCTGGCAGTATCAGTTCAACCAAAGTACTGGTTGGCTTTTGACAGAAAAAACAGAAAGACCCTATGGAAATACCCGAAAACGTGGGCATCTTTGGGGGTTGTTGTTAAAAGTTAATGGTTAATAGCGGTCTAATAACAATTACTGATAACATTAATCGAACAACCAATAACTAATAACGGATAACTAATAAAGATGGGAAGAAAAAAAATTGCAATCCTATATGGTGGCAGGTCTGTGGAACACGGAGTATCCGTAAATTCGGCAAGGAATATATTTCAGTTCATCGATAAGAAACTTTTCAGAGCCATTTTAATTGGTATAACCGAAGAAGGTGTATGGTATCATACCAAGGAAGTCATTTCAAAAATAAGTGACGGTAATAAGCTATCAATTCAATTGAGTGCCGCCAAGCCTGTTTTTAAAACAAAAAAAGGAAAGTTTTCTCCAGATATTGTCTTTCCGGTACTTCATGGAACCGATGGTGAAGATGGAAGTATTCAAGGGTTGATTAAGGCGATGGGCTTGCCAATGGTTGGCACAGGCGTACTTGGATCTGCCGTATCCATGAGTAAGTTGATGACTAAACGGCTATTAAAAGAGGCTGGACTCCCCGTAGCTGATTTTTCATTTTGCTTTTACTACGACCGCAAGAACCTGAAGTTTGAAAAAATTGAAAAGGAGTTGGGTTTGCCCTTTATGGTGAAAGCAGCAAGCCTGGGATCCTCGGTGGGTATTTCAAAGGTGAAAACCAAAAGTGATTTTAAAAAAGCGGTAGATGAAGGCTTTCGTTATGACGATTGCGTCCTCTTTGAAAAGTTTATAGCTGGTCGCGAGATCGAATGTGCCGTTTTGGGAAATATTTTACCTAAAGCTTCACTTCCTGGTGAAATCATCATCAGTTCAAACTATGAGTTTTATACTTTCGATGCCAAGTATGTAGATGGTAAGGCGGTTCAAATTGAGGTTCCAGCTAAATTGGAGGCAAAGATTTCAAAAGAAATTCGGGCCTTGTCGCTACTTGCTTTTCAAACATTAGCCTGTGAAGATTTCGCAAGGGTGGATTTGTTTTTATCGAAGGAAGGAAAGGTCTATATAAATGAAATCAACACGATTCCGGGGTTTACGAATTCAAGTATGTTTCCGATGATGTGGAAGGAGCAGGGCATTTCATTTACCGACTTGATTACGAAATTGGTTGCGTTGGCCGAAGATCGTTTTAAATCATCGCAACGTGTTCACCGAGGTTTCTCTTCTAATTTGAAGTTTTAACTAATGGGAATTCAAAAACTTTTTAAAGAGAAAACAATAGGCGGGTTGCTGAAGAATCTGGGGATCGTTCTTGGCACATTGGCTTTCATTTGTATCCTCTATTTTTATATTTATTTACCCAACATTACCAATCATGGCGAAACAATTGTAGTGCCTGAATTGAAAGGCATGAGGGTAGAAGAGTTGGAAAAATTTCTTAAAGAGCATCGGTTACGATATTCCGTATACGATTCGGGTTATACCGATACACTGCCTCCACTAAGCGTGCTTCGTCAGGTTCCTTTGCCAGGGGCCAGGGTAAAAGAAAATCGTGCCGTGTATGTGACGTTGAATCGTGTTTCGCCACCTACGTTGCCTATGCCTGACCTTACTGACGGCTCATTGGTGAATGCGAGGGCTGTGCTTAAAAGTAATGAATTGAAATTAGGTAGGGTTTATTATGAACCCAGTCCTTTCAAAAATTTAGTGCGGGAGTTTCGTTATCAAGGCAAACCTGTGGCACCTGGTGTTCGGTTGCCAAAGGGTTCCGTAATTGATCTGATTGTCGGAGACGGGTTCGGCCCAGCCGATTTTTCTATCGGAAATGTTGTCGGTGACTCTTATGAGACCGCACTCCGTAAACTTTCAGGCTGGAATTTACACCTTGGTCGGGTTCAAATCATGGACGGAGCAGATACTACAGGTGTAGTTTCATTCGTTTTCAAGCAACTCCCTTTTTCTGGTGATTCGGTGCGGGTGGGCGATCCGGTTGACTTGTGGCTCGCACCAAAAGGTTACCAAGAGCCTGAAAAAGGGGATGAAGAAAACCCTTGAGATGCGATTTATTTCTGTTTTTATTTTTTTCTTCTGTTCAATCGGAAGCGTTGCGCAATTGCGGCAAGTCTCAATTGTGCGTAAGTCTTCAACGCAAAAAAAAATAAGTAATCCTAATGTACGCGTTCAGCAACTGACTCCCTTGACACTTCCCTTTTGGGATGATTTCTCCTTTAACAACCTGCAGCATCTTAATGCACTCGAAAATTTCCCCAGCGACAGTCTTTGGCAATATGGAAGCTCAGTTTGGGTAAACACCGGTATGGGCATTAATCCGCCAACCTATAAGGTGGCCACATTCGATGGGCTCGACTCGTTGGGTCAGCCGTATGTCACCACCAATCCACTGGCCAAAGGCAACGCAGATCGATTAGTATCCCGGCCAATCCGACTTGATTTGGTGGCCCCTGCGTTAAGGAATTCGATTTTTATGTTTTTCTATTTTCAATGGGGAGGAAACGGAGAACCGCCAAATCCTGGCGATAACCTCTCACTTTATTTTAAAAACGATTCCAGTAAATGGATTAATGTGTGGACAAGCCCTGATACGATTACCAATACGTTAAGTAACTCCACCAAGTTTTATGCTGTAAAAGTGCCGATTACGGACATCAATTTTTTTCATGCCAATTTTCAATTCTATTTTCAAAATTTCGCGCGATTGTCAGGTGAATTTGATATGTGGAACCTGGATTATGTATATATCAACAATGGAAAGAGTCAGTATGCTCCGGTGTATTCCGATTTTCCGGATCGGGCTATTCAAATGCCGCCCACCTCACCTTTCCTTCAATATCATTCCATTCCGGTGTGGCACTTTCTTACCAATCCGGATAGCCTTTTGGCATTTCCATCATTGCCCGTGACCAACCAACGAAGCGATCAGACCATTGCCGCGAATTATCCACAGCCGGTGAACCTGGTCACTTATTTAACCACTACCACCCGACTGAATAAAGTAGTTAAGGAGAATACGATTTTACTTGATTCAATTCCCGCCCAAACCGTGTATCATGACCAATCAACTACATTTACTTTAAATAATAAACCGGCTCTCTCTGGCCTCGATCCCAACACTGACTCTATCGCCTTGAAATTTAAAATCAAACTGTTCACAGGCGACAATGTAAAAAAAGTGAGCGCGAATATTGGTGACTATGACACCCTCGTTTACCAGGGAATGGAGTTCCGCTACAACGACACCCTTAGTGCTAATTTTATTTTGCGAAATTACTATGCCTACGATGATGGCGGTGCAGAATATGCCGTCACGCTTACACAACCGGGCTCCAGCTTGATGTATGAATTTGATATGGACTATCACAAACCAGATACGTTGGTGGGCGTAAACCTATATTTTCCACATGTTGGTGACGAGTCGAACCAAGTTGTAAAGCTTCAGATTCTGGATAGCTTGACGGCCAACTCGATTGATAGCACTTCAATCCTTTCGCCCTCCATTCTTACTCAACAAAGCATGGTTATTCAGCGAACGGAATACAATAACTTTATCTATGTGCCGCTGGCTCAAAAAGTATTAGTGAAAAAGAAATTTTATGTTGGATGGATTCAAAACACTACTGCTACCATTGGGGTGGGGTATGACAAAAATTCGAGTTCGGGAAGTAAAATATTTTATAACACTGCCGGAATATGGCAACAGAATACGGTACTTCAGGGAAATCTAATGATAAGGCCGGTCTTTGGTAATTGTCCGCCAGGGGCTAAAGGAACCTGCGTGGCTACCGCGGTGACTACGGCAGTAGAAATTAAAAAAACGTATGCTTACCCAAATCCCAACCGTGGACAATTTTACTTACCACCTTCGGTGCAAGGCTTGAATATGATTGATATTACCGGTAGACAGGTAGATTTCACTAAACAGTCCTCTCTTGAAGAAACTCAGGTAACGATATCAAGCCCAACAGCCGGAATGTACCTTGTTCGGTACTTCAACGGTCAGCAATGGCGCACTGAAAAAATTATGGTGTTACCGTAGGCGGTAGAATTATGTCTATTGGATTTGGTGTCAGGCATAGGACAAAAATGAGTAGGGCAAGCCATCCCAAAATTTTTCTATTCCTATCCAAAGGCAATTCAATTTCGGAAGGGGGATGAGGAACCCCGGCCATCCAACCCACTAATAAGATAAATACAAGCCAGGCTGAATAACCATGGATAGAAGGAAATAGCCATCCTAAAAGGTATTGCAGGGTGAAAACAATCAGGGCATACATAATTCGATCTCTCTTTTTTTCAAAGAGACTTCTTAACGCCATGTACAAAAAGAAAAGGTAAAAGGCGATGTCTGTGAACAACTGATTGATTGGTGTCCTTGCGTCAATATAGCCTAAACCCGTGTAGAAGATAAGGCCAAAATAGAGTACTGTTGCGATGATCCGATGTTTTCGATAACCCACCAGGCCGTAGAGTACATGGCCGCCATCCAACTGGCCAATAGGGAGTAGATTCATACACGTGAAGACCAGCGAAAGAAAGCCGGCAAACAAAAAGGGATAGTGCATGATCTCATGCGGGTTAGGCATCCGTGCAGGATCGGCAAACACCTTTTCTAAAAAAGTGAAGAGCATGTTTTTTCCAATGAACACATCTACAATACCTGTCGGCATAGTTGCCGGATTATATACATGGCTTTCATAGTTAAGGCCATATTGCTTGTATTCAGGGTGAAATTGAAAAATATTCTCGGGAGGGGGCAGCGTAGCAAACCCATAAATGAGAAAGGCTACCGCCACCACAAATCCGGCAAGTGGCCCTGCAATACCAACATCGAACTGCTGCTTGTTGGTTAAGATTCGCTCTTTTATTCGAATCACGGCTCCAAAGGTGCCAATATTAAATGGCAAAATCGGTGGAATTGGGATATAGTAAGGAAGCGTTGTTTTGATCTTGTAATGAAGGGCAGTAAAATAATGCCCAAACTCATGGCAGGAAAGTATAGTGAGGAAACAAATTGAGTAGGGAAGTCCGCTGGCAAAATCAGCCCAGGAATAGCCTTCCATAAAAACTGATTTCCCGTACGTCCACTCTGCACCGGCAAAGGTTGCGGTAACAAACGTAATTAAAAAAAGTGAACCGTGAATTAAGTACGTTTTGATCTTCTGATTCATGCAAATAAGGATAATACCATTTGAGGAGAAGTGATGTGAATAGTTTGAATGCCTAAGGAAGAGGCACTTTTGATGTTTTCTAAATTATCGTCCAGGAAAAGTGTTTCTGTTGGTTTTAAATTGTTTTCGTTTAATACGTGCAGAAAGATTTCAGGTTCAGGTTTTCTCATTTTCATAAGGTGTGAATAATAGGCCTTGTGAAAAAAGAAATCCATAGAAGGATAACCGGTATCTTTTTCAACAGTACGGTTAACCTCCATCAGATGGATATTGTTTGTGTTGCTGAGCAAAAGGGTATGGTATTCGTTTTTTAAACTTTGTAGTAAGGCATATTTTTCTTTTGCAATAGAAAGCAGCATGGCGTTCCAGGCTACATCCAATTGGGAATCCAGAACAGGACGCTTCAGAAATGATTGGAGAGAAGCCCGAAATTCTGTGTCTGAAAGCAGGCCTTTTTCGTACTCATTAAAAAAAGCCTGTTGCCCAATTTCTTCTTTAAGATCATCGACAGGGCAACCCACCAATTTGGCAAAAGCTTTATGAGTTTTCGATACGTCAAGGTCGATGATAACTCCACCAAGGTCGAAGATAAGATTTTTAATTTCGTGCGAGATCAAAATTGTATGATAAAGCGCAAATATGTAACATTGCAACTCCTTTTCAAAAGGCCTTAGCTCATCCCGATCCCAATCGAAACTGCTGGGTGGCTATGCTCAGATCCCTTTTCAACCGTCATAAGCCTAAATTTTTTTTTTGTGGTTCAAACTTTGTACACTCAGAAAGCCCAGAGGTACAAAGAAAAAATTCACACCATCGACCATCTTCAATCTCATTCGCCAAGGAAATAATTCAGTTTTTTTCATGGGTGTACATGATGCAATTCAACAAATTCCCCAATTCTAATCGTTGGCATCATTTCTACCCATCACAAACGACCGCATCGATATGGAACCTAAATCAGTTTTCTCATTAAAAAAACTTATATCCTCATCCTTACCTTGAAGGGCGATGGAATAAATCAAAGGAAGATAATGGTCGTGGGTAGGGACGGCCAGTTTCGCGCTCGCGCCAATTTTTTCATAATGGATGATTCCATCATGGTCATGGTTCTCAATCATTTTCTTTATCCGTTCATCAAATTCAATAGCCCAATTGTAGGCACCGCCTGCGATATCTAGCATTCGTAAGTTATGAACAATGTTTCCGCTCCCGATAATCATTACTCCTTTTTTCTGGAGTTCAATCAATTCTTTGGCGAGGTCATAATGGTATTGCATTGGTTTATAATAATCCAAACTCAATTGATAAACCGGTATGTCGGCTTG